>JBKPHP010000082.1:0-22945 GCA_046729895.1 Actinomycetota bacterium | reverse complement strand
TCGCGGCCCTGCGCGGTCGCCGCGTGCTGGCCGCCGCCGTGGCGGCCGTCGCAGCGGCGGCGGCGGTGGACGACCTGCCGCCGCGGAGTCGCCGCCTCAGAGGGCTGCTGTCCAGGCGACCGGCCTGGAACGTGGTCGCAGAGGCAGGACCCGAGGACGCGGAGCGGACCATTGTCGTGGTCGCCCACCACGACACCGCCCACTCCGGCTTGATCTTCCATCCGGCCATCCCGGACACGCTCGATCGCGTGGCGCCCCGGGTGATCGAGTCCACCGACACGAGTCCGCCGCTGATGCTGCCGGTCGTGGGCGCGCCGGTGCTGGTGGCGATCGGGGCGGCCGCCGGCAGGCACCGGCTGATCCGGGCGGGGGTCGTGTTCTGCGCCGGCGTCGCCGCCGCGATGGCCGAGATCGGGGCGCGCAGCGCCGTGCCGGGCGCCAACGACAACGGCACCGGAGTGGTCGCGCTGCTCGCTCTCGCCCGGGCCCTGTCGGAGCGGCCCACCGAGAACCTGGGCGTGCTTCTGGTCTCCAGCTCCGAGGAGGCCACCTGCGAGGGTATGCACCACTTCGCGCGACGGCACTTCCCGCAGCTCCCTCGCAGGGCGACCTTCTTCCTGTGCATCGACACCGTCGGCTCTCCCCACCTCTGCGTGCTGCGCGGCGAAGGCATGCTCCGCATGCGCGAGTACCCGCGGTCGGCTCTGGCGCTGCTCGACGGCTTGGCCGAGGACCTCGGGATCGAGTTGTTCCCGAACCTGCGGCTGCGCAACGCCACTGACGGGATCTACCCGCTCGCCGCCGGCTACCCGTGCGCTGCCGTCTGCTCGTGCACCCGCCTGAAGCAGCCCGCGAACTACCACTGGCCGACCGACGTCCCCGAGAACGTGGACTACGGCACGCTCGCCGACGCGATCCGTCTCACCGAGGCCGCGGTGCGCCGGCTGGACGAGCGTTGGCTCGAGGGGTAGGGCCACCCCGGGGGGTACAAACCTGGGGTGGCCGTAAGCCTGCGCGCAGCACCTTCGGCCCTCGCGCCGCTCCGGCACTCCCCCTTCCGGGAGCTGTTCGCCGCGCAGCTCGCGTCCAACGTCGGCACCTGGATGCAGACCGTTGCCGCGCAGTGGCTGATGCTCACCCTGGAGCACTCGGCTCTCAAGGTCGCGCTGGTCCAAACCGCGATCAGCCTCCCCGTGGTGCTGCTCGCCCTGCCCGCCGGGGCGCTGGGCGACATCGTCGACAGGCGGCGGCTCCTGATCGCCAGCCAGATCCTGGCCCTCGCGGCCGCCGGGCTCCTCGCGGCGCTCACCCTCGCCGACCGGATCGGGGCCTGGTCGCTCCTCGGCCTGACCCTCCCCGTCGGCGTCGGCGACGCGCTCAGGAGGCCCGCTTGGCAGGCGTTGCAGCCCCAGCTCGTACCGCGCGATCAGATAGCGCAGGCCGCCACGCTCAACAGCGCCAACATGAACGTGGCCCGCGCGCTCGGCCCCGCGTTGGGGGGTGCGCTGGTCGCCGCCGCCGGCCCGGGTTGGGTCTTCCTGGTCAACGGCGCGTCCTACCTGGCGGTGCTCGGCGTACTGCTGCCGTGGCGAAGCGAGCAGCAGCGGAGCGGCCTCGGCCCCGAGCGCATGGGGTCGGCGGTCCGGGCGGGAGCGCGCTTCGCGAGGAGCTCCCCTCGGCTCCGCGCCGTGCTCGCCCGCACCGCACTCTTCCTGATGTTCGCCAGCGCCCTGTGGGCGCTGCTTCCCGTGGTCGCGGAGCGGCAGCTCGACCTCGGCTCGGGCGGCTACGGGCTGTTGCTGGCCTGCGTAGGAGGCGGCGCGGTGCTCGGGGCGGCCCTGCTTCCGGGCCTCAGGGCCCGGCGCTCCCTCGACGCGGTCATATCGCTCGCGTCCGCGGCCTTCGCGGCGGCATGCGTGGGTCTGGCCACCTTCCACGTGGTCGTTCCGGCGCTCGCCGTGCTGGTGCTCGCGGGAGTCGCCTGGGTGACGACGCTCGGCTGCTTGATGGGCGCGGCCCAGACGATCCTCCCCTCCTGGGTGGGCGCCCGAGGCATGGCGCTGTTCCTGCTGGTCTTCCACGGCGGGCAAGCCGGAGGCGCGGTGTTGTGGGGAGCCGTGGCCGACCGGACCGGCACGGACGTGGCCTTCCTCGTCGTGGCGGCGGGGCTCGTGGCCGGCCTCCTGGCTGTCCCCCGCTACCGGGTGCGCTCCGGGGAGGACCTCGACCTCAGCCCCTCCGGGCACTGGACGGAACCACAGCTGGCGCTCGACCGCGATCCCGGGGCGGCGCCGGTCCTCGTCACCGTCGAGTACCGGGTGCCCTCGGAGAACCATTCGGCCTTCCGGGACGCGATGCAGGCGGTAGGTCGCGCGCGGCGCCGATCAGGGGCGACGCGCTGGTCCCTGTTCCAGGACGCCGCCGACCCCGACAAGTTCGTGGAGACGTTCATGGTGCCGTCGTGGGAGGAGCACCTGAGGCAGCACGAGCGGATCACAGTCGCCGACCGCCGCTTCGAGGAGCGCGCCCACGCCCTGCTCGCGGACGGCGAGACGCCGCGCGTGAGGCACCTCCTGGCTACCTGAGCGGCCCTAGCCCCCCGGCCATGGCCGGCAGGATCACGAGGGTGTCCCCCGGACCGACTTCGGTGTCGAGTCCCTGGAGCACCCGCACGTCCTCGTCGTTCAGGTAGACATTGACGTAGCGGTTCAGGTCGCCCGCCTCGGAGAAGAGCTGGCTGCGCGTCGCGGGATGCTGTTCGGCGAGGGCGCGCAAGGCCTCCCCCACCGTCCGCCCCTGGGCGTCGACCTCCTTGGCCCCCCCGGTCGACGACCGGAGCACCGGCGGGATCTTGACCGTGCTCACGAGGGCGAGAGGGTAACGGCCTAGGCGCGGAGCTGAGCGCGTGAAAACCAAGCCAGGCAAGGAAGCAGGGAGCGAAACCTGTTACCACAGGCGAGCAACCGATGACGCAGGCTGGCGCCGGTTTGCAGGGCGCTCAGCCCGCGCCAGAGCAGAAGGCTTCGTAATCCGGGAACTTGCCCATCTCCTCCTCGGAGATCTCGCTCGGATCGATCGAGCAGATGGGGCAGTCCGGATCGCGGCGGACCTTGAGCTCGGTGAAGGTCGCGCCCAGAGCGTCATAGAGCAGCAGGCGGCCGTTGAGCGTGTCGCCCGCCCCGATCACGAGCTTGATGACCTCGACCGACTGGAGCAGGCCCATCACGCCAGGCAGCACGCCCAGAACTCCCGTGGCTCCGCAGGAGGGCGCCAGCTCCGCGGGCGGCGGGGTGGGGTAGAGGCAGCGGTAGCAGGGCCCGTCGTGCGGCTTGAAGACCGAGAGCTGGCCCTCGAAGCCGAGAATGGAGGCCGAGACGACGGGGATCCCGAGCCGCACCGAGGCGTCGTTCAGGAGATAGCGAGTGGGGAAGTTGTCGAGCCCGTCGAAGATCACGTCGTAGCCCTCGATGATCTCCATGACGTTGTCGGCGCCGAGCCGGACCGGGTACTTCTCGACCTTCACGTCCGGGTTTATCTCGCGGATCGCCGTCTCTGCCGAGTCGGTCTTCGGAACGCCTATGCGCTCGTTGGAGTGGGCAACCTGGCGCTGGAGGTTGGAGAGGTCCACCACGTCGTTGTCGACGATGCCGAGCGTCCCCAAGCCCGCGGCGGCGAGATAGAGGGCCGCCGGGGAGCCGAGGCCCCCTGCGCCCAGCAGCAGGACCTTGGACTCGAGCAGCTTGATCTGGCCCTCGAGACCGATCTCGGGAATGAGGACGTGACGGGAGTAGCGCTCGCGCTGCTCGGGTGTCAGCGAGGGAGGTACCTCGACCTCGTAGCCGCGGTCCTTCCAGAGGGTTATCCCGCCGGTCATGGACTCGACGTTCTCGTAGCCGAGGAGCTGCTCCATGGTGTCCGCCGCAAGGGCCGAGCGACTGCCGGAGGCGCAATAGAGGACCACCCGATCGCTCTTGTTCGGAGCCGCCCCCTCGATGCGGGACTCGAGATGCCCGCGAGGGACGTGTACCGCGCCCGGCAGGTGGGACTCGTCCCACTCGTGCTGCTCCCGGACGTCGACGATCACCGCCCCGTTGCCCGATCCGGGCTCGATGAGCTCGTGGACCTCGCGCGGATCGACCTCCCGAATACGCTGCTTGATCTTGCGGATGACGTCTGTCGCGTTCGCCATTACTTCACAAAGTGTAGCGGGCCCTCGGCACCGCTGAACCGTCACCGAAAAAGGTACCGGGGCGCCCTCTCGGACGCCCCGGTGAGCCGCAGGCCGGTTGGCGCTCGCTTCCCCTGCCTCCGGCCGTCCGATCGGGCGACCGGCGCCGTGAATCAACCATCTAGGCTGAGCTGGGATGAACCCGCGCGTGGTCCTGGCGCTCTCGCTTCTCTGCGCCTTCGTCCTCGGCGCCGCGCTGCTGGCTGGGACGAGCCGGGACGAGCAGGACCCGGCCACCGCCTCGTCCGCCTTTGCCGGCGCGCGCATGCCCGGGGGGGTGAGGGCGCCGGACTTCGACCTCCGAGACCAGGATGGACGACGGATCTCGATGCGCTCGTTCCGAGGCAGCCCCGTGGTCGTGACCTTCCTCTACACGACCTGCGAGAACACGTGCCCCGCCCAGGCGCAGACGGTTCGCGGCGCCCTCGACGACCTGGGCCGCGACGTCCCAGCGCTGGCCATCGCGGTCGACCCGCCGCGGGATACGGCGGAGCGGGCCCGGGCCTTCCTGTCGAAGCAGCACGCCCTCGGCCGCATCGATTTCGTGCTGGGCACCCGCGCTCAGCTGGAGCCGGTCTGGAGGGGCTTCGCGATCCAGCCCCAGACGCGCGGCCAGGAGCACCAGGCCCGCATCACGCTGGTGGACAAGCGGGGCTATCAGCGCATCGGGTTTCCCGGCTCCCAGGCCACCCCCGAGCGGCTTGCCCACGACCTGCGGCTGCTCGAGCGCGAGTAGCCGCGGCTTTCTCCGACCTGCTGAGTAGGATTTGAGTCCGGATGATGTTCTCCACCAAAGCCGAGTACGGCATCCGGGTGATGGCGCACCTGGCCCGCCGCGATGGCGACGAGCCGATCTCCCTCGGCTCGATAGCGAACGTAGAGGGGCTGCCGCTGGCGTACCTCGAGCACCTGGTGCAGCGGCTGCGCCGGGCTGACCTCGTCGAGTCCCAGCGCGGCGCCCACGGCGGCTACTCGCTCGGCCGGCCGGCCGACGAGATCTCCATGGCGGAGATCGTGGAGGCGCTGGAGGGCGATATCGCTCCGATCGAGTGAATCACCGCGGACGCCGACGGCGCGCTCGTGTGCGTCCGCGAGGGGGAGCCCGGCCACGATCCCTGCCCAACCAAGCTGCTGTGGACGCGCGTGCAGGGCTCCATCATCCGCACGCTCACCGATATGACGCTGGCCGAGCTCGTTCGGCCGATATCCCGAAAGAAGGACCAGCTCACCGCATGACGCTCGAGATCCAGAACCTGCACGTCCGCACGGAGGAGCGCGAGATCCTCCACGGCGTCGATCTCGTCGTGAAGAGGGGCGAGACGCACGCGTTGATGGGCCCGAACGGCTCCGGCAAGTCCACGCTCGCCAACGCGCTCATGGGCAACCCGAACTACGAGGTCACCGAAGGCCGCGTGCTCCTGAACGGCGAGGACATAACCGGCGCCGACCCTGACGAGCGGGCCCGGGCGGGTCTGTTCATGGCCTTCCAGTACCCCGCCACGATCCCGGGTGTGTCGGTGGCCAACTTCCTGCGGATGGCCGTGAACGCTCGGCGTGAGGAGCCCATCAAGGTCAAGGAGTTCGGCGAGCTTCTGAAGCGGAACATGGACCTGCTCCGAATCGACCGCGACTTCACGAGCCGCTACCTGAACGAGGGGTTCTCGGGCGGCGAGAAGAAGCGCGCCGAGATTCTCCAGCTGGCGATGCTCCAGCCGGAGCTCGCGGTGCTCGACGAGACCGACTCGGGTCTCGACATCGACGCCCTGCGGATCGTCGCAGGCGGCGTGAACGCGATGCGTGAGCCCGAGCGTGGCTTCCTGATCATCACGCACTACACGCGCGTCCTGCAGTACGTGCGCCCGGACTTCGTGCACATCATGCTCGACGGGCGGATCGTGCGCGAGGGGAGGCGGGAGCTCGCGGATGAGCTCGAGGAGAAGGGCTACGAATGGGTGCGCGAGGAGGTCGCTGCGTAGTGCCCCCCGCGTTCGTGGAGGATCGCCGTCAGGCCGCGCTCGAGGTCTTCGAGCGCGAGCCGCTGCCGCGCTGGCGGCGGTCCGGCTTCTGGACCACCGACGTCCGCAAGCTGCGGCTCGACGAGCTGGAGCCGCGGCGCTACGAGCCCCTCGAGGAGCTGCCGGAGATCGTAGGGGAGCACCTTGGAGAAGAGGAGCACGCCGGCCTTCTGGTCCAGCGCGGCGCCAGCGTCGTGTACACGCACGTGAGCGACGACCAGATCGTGCTCACATCGCTCGAGCAGGCGCTGGAGGAGCATCCGGAGCTGGTCGAGCAGCACTTCGCCAAGCGACTGCCCTACGACGAGGGCAAGTTCCAGGCTGCCACCGCGGCGCTCTGGACCGGAGGTGCCTTCGTGCACGTGCCCAAGGGCTCGCAGGTCGAGAAGCCGATCCAGATCGTCTGGTTGATCGACGAGCCGGGCACGGCCCAGTACGCGCACACCCTCGCGGTGGTCGGCGAGTTCGGCGAGTGCAAGCTACGCGAGTACTGCCTGGCGCCCGACTTCGAGGGGCAGGCCCTGCACGCCGGGGCCTTCGAGCTGTACGCGCAGCCCGGCGCCCAGGTCGACCTGGCCCACTACCAGGACTGGGGCGGTGGTGAGGTGCACGACATATCGACCAAGCGCGTGGAGATCCGCCGCGACGCCCGGGTCAAGTGGGTGCCCGTGCACCTGGGCGGGCACCTCACGAAGCAGCGGCTCGACATCGTCACCGCCGAGCGGGGATCGGACATGCGTCACACGGGCCTCTACTTCACCGAGCGCGAGGAGCATCTCGACCTGTTCACCACCGACAAGCACGAGGAGGGCCACACCACCGGCGACACGGTTTGGAAGGGAGCGCTCACCGGCGAGTCGCGCTCCTCGTACGAGGGGCTGATCCACATCGTGCCGGGCGCCCAGGAGACGCACACGTACCTGCAGACGCACTCCATGCTGCTGTCGCCGAAGGCGAAGAGCGACGCGATCCCATCGCTGATCGTCCAGACGGACAACGTCTCGGCCTCTCACGGCGGCACCGTGGGCGAGCTCGACGAGGACCAGATCTTCTACATGATGACCCGCGGGGTCTCGCGCTCGGAGGCCGTGCGCGTGCTCGTGGAGGGCTACTTCGAGGAGGTCGTGCAGCGGCTCGAGGACCCGGGGCTCGAGGAGCTGGTGCGACGGCGGATCGCCGAGAAGCTGCGCGGTGCCGAGGAGCAGGTCAAGGAGTTCATCGGGGAGCGCTCGTGATGAAAGTCGCCGAGAAGCCCCTGGCGGACCTCCGCGCCGATTTCCCGGTGCTCGACCGAACGGTGAACGGCAAGCGGCTCGTCTACCTCGACTCCGCGGCCACCTCGCAGAAGCCCAAGGCGGTGCTCGACGCCGTCGAGGACTACTACCGGCGCCACAACGCCAACATCCATCGCGGCGTCTACTCCCTTGCGCGCGAGGCCACCGAGCTGTTCGAGAGCGCGCGAGAGCGGGTGGCGGACTTCGTGGGCTGGGACACGACGGACACGATCTTCACGAAGAACGCGACCGAGGCGATCAACCTTGTCGCCTACGCCTGGGGTCGCGAGCACGTCGGCGAGGGCGACGAGGTGCTCATCACCCACATGGAGCACCACTCGAACATCGTGCCCTGGCAGCTCCTGTGCGAGGAGCGCGGCGCCCGGCTGCGCTACCTGTCGGTGTCCGACACAGGTGAGCTGTCGCTGGACGAGCTCGACGCCGTCCTGGCGGAGGGGCGAGTCCGCTTGCTCGCGGTGACTCACGTCTCGAACGTCCTCGGCACCTTGAACCCGGTGGCCGAGATCGTCCGCCGAGCGCGGGTCGCGGGCGCTCGCACGCTCGTGGACGGCTCGCAGGCGGCGCCACAGCTGCCGCTCGACGTGCGCGAGATCGACCCCGACTTCTACGCCTGGACGGGCCACAAGGCCCTGGGCCCTACGGGGATAGGGGTTCTTCACGGCCGGCATGAGCTACTCCAGTCGATGCGCCCCTTCCTGGGCGGAGGGGACATGATCTCCAAGGTGGAGTTCGATTCCTCCACCTGGAACGAGCTGCCCTGGAAGTTCGAGGCCGGCACCTCCCCGATCGCCGAGGGCGTGGGCCTCGGCGCCGCCGTCGACTACCTCTCCGCGCTCGGGATGGAGAACGTGCGCGCGCACGAGAAGGAGCTCACCGGCTACGCCCTGGAGCGCCTGCCCGAGGTCGAAGGGATCCGGATCTTCGGGCCTCCGGACCCGGAACGGCGTGGAGGCGTGGTCTCCTTCGCCCTCGACGGCATCCATCCGCACGACGTGGCCGAGCTGTGCGACCGCGAGGCCGTGTGCATACGCGCGGGCCACCACTGCGCGATGCCGCTGATGCGGATGCTGGGCGTGCCCGCGACCGCCCGCGCCTCGTTCCACGTCTACAACTCGCGCGCTGATGTCGACCGTCTGGTCGAGGCGCTGGCCGCCGCCCGGCGCGTCTTCGCCGTCTAGATGGACGCGCTCTACCGCGACTACATACTCGAGCACTACAAGAATCCGCGGAACTACGGGACGCTGGATCCGCACGACCTCGAGTTCCACGATCACAACCCGCTCTGCGGCGACGAGCTCGGCGTGCACATCCGGGTCGAGGAGGGCAGAGTCGCAGAGCTCCGCTTCCACGGCCAGGGCTGCGCGATCTCACAGGCGGCCGCGTCGATCACGAGCGAGGAGCTGATCGGGATGGAGCTGGACGAGGTGGCCCGGCTGCCCGCCGAATGGGTCATCGAGCAGCTCGGAATCGATATCTCGCCCACCCGCCGGAAGTGCGCGCTGCTCGCACTCAAGGTGCTGCGGGGCGCCACCACCGGCGACGCGTCCTGGCCGGAATAAATCTCGTCACCGCTTGCCGCCGTACCGGCGTCAGCGACGAGCGGCTGCTGGACGCGGTGCGGGAGATCCCGCGGGCGGAGTTCGTGCCCGACGACCTGGTGTCGCGCGCCTACGAAGATTCACCGCTCCCGATTCCGCACGACCAGGTGACGACGCAGCCTTCCCTCGTCGCTGCCATGATCGACGCCCTCAGCCTCTCCGGCTCCGAGCGCGTGCTCGAGATCGGGACCGGGTTCGGGTGGCAGACGGCTTTACTGGCCCGCCTTGCTGCCGAGGTCTGGAGCGTCGAGCGGTTCCCCGACCTCGCGGAGTTCGCCGAGGCCGCCCTCGAACGGCAGCTAGTGAGGAATGCGACGGTCGTCGTTGGCGATGGCTCGGAGGGGCTGCCCGAGCATGCGCCGTATGACGCCGTGCTGGTCGCCGCCGCCTTTCCCTCGGTGCCCGATCCGCTCATCAAGCAGCTGGGGCCCGGCGGGCGGCTGGTCCAGCCGATCGGCCCGGGCGGCGCCGAGGACGTGACGCTTTTCGAGCACGGCGAGGCCGGCGTCGAGCGCCGCCGCTCCGTGATCGGCGCTCACTTCGTCCGCCTTCACGGACGACACGGATTCCCGAACGATGGCACTTAGCACCCCCAGGAGGGGTGCGAAATGCCTTTCTAGCCCAGCATGATCCGGAAGGCGGGATGGTCCGGCGCGATCCTCAACAGCTCCTCGTCCGTCGAGTCCGGCCCGACGCCCTCGAAGAACATCCCAGACTCCCACTTCCAGCGCTCCAGGTAGGCGCGCAGGAGGGGAGCCTTCTCCTCGTCGGGCACCTCCTCCGCCTTGAAGTCCTCGGTTCGGCGTCCCACGCGGAGCCGGCCCTCGCCGCTCGCCTTGAGGTTCCTCACCCACTGGGTGTGCCCGCGCGGCGCCACCAGGTACCGCGAGCCCTGGAACTCCAGAGGGTTCACAGGGGTGCTGCGCCACTCGCCGCTCTTTCGGCCGCGCACCTCGAGCACCCGGGAGCCGGCGATGCTGACCCCGAGCCGTGTCAGCCTCGCGACCGTCGGGTTGAAGACGTTCTTCGTGAACCAGTCGGGGCGGCGGTAGCGCACGGGCACTACCGCCATTCTGCTACGCCGGCTCCCTCACCGGCTCGTGCTCCCCCTCGCGTCGCACGACCGCCGCGACGGACATGACGACGGCGAGGGTCCCCGCCACCACCGAGAACGTGATCTCCTCCGAGAGGATTGCCCACCCGAGCAGGATCGCTATCACCGGGTTGACATAGGCGTAGGTGGCGACCGTCGATATCGGGGCGTGCTTCAGGAGCCACGTGTACGCGCTGTACGCCAGCACGGACCCGATCGTGGTCAGGTAGACAAAGGCGGCGATCGAGTCGGCCGAGAAGGCGCCCGGGTGCACCTCCCCCGCCTCGCCCACGGCGAGCCCGACGACGACCATCGCGCCGCCGCCGAAGAGCATTTGCCAGGCGGTGGAGGCAAGGGCGTCCCGGGGCTGGGGCAACCGCCGGGAGTAGAACGAGCCGGAGGCCCAGGAGACCGCCGCGGCCACGCACACGAGCACGCCCCAGAGCGGGGCGTCGCCGGGCCGGTCCCCGGGGAGGACCACCAAGGCCAGCCCGGTGAAGCCGATCGCCACCCCGGCGAGCGTCGCTCGAGGCGGGCGGTCGCCGGTTGCAGCGCGCAGGAGCACCACCCACAGCGGGACCGACCCGATGATCAGCGCGGCCAGGCCCGAGGGCACGTCCTGCTCGGCCACGGTGACCAGGCCGTTGCCTCCGAAGGGAAGCAGCAGGCCCAGCAGGGCAGCGCCCGCGAGCTCGCCGCGGTCCGGGCGGATCCGCCGGCGACCACCCACCGCGGCGAGCACTGCGTGGAACGCCGCCCCGGCGATGGCGAAGCGAAGGCCGGCGGCGAGGAGCGGCGGCATCGTCTCGACCATGACCCGGATGGCGAGGTACGTCGATCCCCAGACAACGTAGATCGTGGCGAGTGCGGCCCAGACCACGCCGTCAGCCCTCCCGGACCATGAAGCGAGCGTCGCCGGCGGCGGGACGGAAGCCGAACCGGGCATAGAGCCCGTGCGCGTCGGCCGTCGCCAGGATCCAGCGGCGAAGCGATTCGAGGTCCGGATGCGAGATCACGGTCTCCAACAGCCACTTACCCAGCCCCCGCCGCCCGTGATGCTCGACCACGAACACGTCCGCGAGCCAGGCGAAGGTCGCGTAGTCGGTCACGACGCGCGCGAAACCGGCTTGCTCGTCGCCGCGGTAGACGCCGAAGTTGAGCGAGTGCTCGATCGAGCGCTCAACCACCTCGCGCGGCACGCCAGGGGACCAGTAGGCCTCCTCGGAGAGATAGCGGTGGACCAGCGCGAGGTCGAGCCGGCCGGGGTCAGTCGAGATCAGGTAGTCGCCACGGCGCCACACGCCGCCGGACGCTACGGGCGCCGGCGGCAGCCATCAATGTCGTTCAAGTCGAGGTTGTTTCGTCCGAGGCGCCGGCCGGGTTGTCCTTGGCCCACTGGATGATTCGTTTGGAGTCCTGGATCACCTCGCCGTCATCCGTGACGAGCACCGGGACCCAGGTGTTGCCGGTCAGCTCTTTCACCTCGCGCCGCCCGCGGGTGCGGTTCATGAAGTCGGGAAGGATGCCGCCGCCGTATGAGCGGATCACCTCCGGGTCCCAGCCGGACTCGCGCAGCGCCCTGTACGCGTTCCCGCACGGATGCCCACCGGGGCGCGGCGTCGTGGTGAAGGTCCCGTAGCAGACGTAGAGCTTCATGACGGCGAGGGCCGGAGCCTACCCGCAGCGGCGAATCCTGCGCTTGCGCGAGAGGGGCGGTCCGAGCAGGTCCTTCGCCTCGGCGGAGTCGGGGCGGCTAGTCGACCAGCGACGTGACCGCGGCCGGCGCGGGGCGCACGTGGACGCGCGCGCCGACGTCGTAGAGCTCCAGCGAGGGAAGCTGCACCAGCACCATCCGCCCGTTCTCGTGGCGCAGCCGGTAGAGCACGTCGTGGCCGCGGAACTCGCGCTCGAGGACCTCGGCGTTGCCCTGCCTGTCGGGGCGCAACTCGAGCTGCTCCGGGCGCACCGCGACGTGGACCTCGCCTGCCGCTGGGCGGGGCAGGTCGAAGACGCCCAGCTCGGTCTCGACGCCGTCGCCGCGGGCGACACCCAAGAGCACGTTCACCTCGCCCACGAACTGGGCGGTCCAGCGGCTCGCGGGGCGGCCGTAGACCTGCTCCGGGGCGCCCACCTGCACGATGCGGCCATCCCGCATCACCGCCAGCCGGTCGGCCAGCGAGAGGGCCTCCTCCTGGTCGTGGGTGACGAGGATCGCGGTCGCCCCCGCGTCCCTGAGGATCAGCTCGACCTCCCGCCGCAGGCCGGCCCGGAGGCTGGCGTCGAGGTTCGAGAAGGGCTCGTCCAGCAGCACCACCTCCGGCTCGGGCGCCAGGGCGCGGGCGAGCGCGATCCGCTGGCGCTCGCCCCCTGAAAGCTCGTGCGGATAGCACTCCGCGCGGTGCTGGAGGCCGACCAGTTCGAGCGTGCGCCGAGTGAGCGCCTCGCGGTCGTCGCGCTCGCGCCGCGCCAAGCCGAACGCGACGTTCGACCTGGCCGTCAGGTGTGGGAACAGCGCATAGTCCTGGAACACCATGCCGATCCGGCGCTTCTCGGGGGGGACGAACCTCTCCGGCCCCGCCATCTCGACACCCCCCACGGACAGCGAGCCCGCTGCCGGGCGCTCGAAGCCGGCTATCAGCCGCAGCAGCGTGGTCTTCCCGCAGCCTGACGGGCCGAGCACGGCAGCGAGCTCCGCGCTGTGCACCTGAAGGCTGACGCCGTCCACCGCCCTCCTCGAGCCGAAGGACTTGGAGACGCCGGTGAGCCGAACCTCGCTCATACTCACATTGTTGTAGCCGCCAGAGGCTGAGGCTCCGGCACCTCGGCGGGCTCGATGGCGGCCGGGCGCCTCGCGGACAGCCTGATCATGAGTGCGACCGGCAGCAGGCCGACGAGCACGATCAGCAGCGCCGGCAGCGCGGCGGTCCGGAACAGCGACTCGCTCGTCGCCTGCCAGACCGCTATCGCGAGCGTGTCGCCCCCGAGCGGGCGCAGCAGCAGCGTGGCGGGCAGCTCTTTCATCACCTCCGTGAAGACCAGCAGCGCGGCGGTCGCGAGGCCGGCGCGCAGGAGGGGAACGTGGACCCGGGCCAGCACTTCCAGCCGGTCCGCTCCGAGCCCGCGCGCCGCCTCGTCGAGGTCCTGGGGTATCCGCAGGAGGCTCGTCTCGACGGCTTGGAAGGCGAGCGCCAGGAAGCGCACCACGTACGCCGCGAAAAGGCCGATCACGGTCCCGGTCAGGATGAGGCCGGGGTCGGCCCCGAACAGCGTTTTCGAGGCGTCGTCCAGCCGGTGGTCGAGCCAGGCCAGCGGCACGATGACCGCAACGGCGACCACCGAGCCCGGCACCCCGTAGCCGATCGTCGCGACCCGGACCGCGCCGCTTGTCAGCCGCGAACGGGAGCCGCGCAGGCCATAGGCAAGCAGCAGTGCCACGCCGCCCACGAGCACGGCGCTCATCAGGGCCAGCAGGAGGCTGTTGCGAGCGGCCACGGCGAACTCCGGAGCGAGGAGGCCGTCCCTCACCGACCGGAAGGCCCAGATCGAGAGCTGCGCGAGGGGCGCGATCACCACGAGTCCCAGGAGCGCAAGGGGGCCGGCGACGGCCGCCACGGCGGCGGGGCCGCGGAGGCGCACCGCCGCGATCGCCTGGCCGCGGGCCGCGAGCTGGTGGTAGCGGGCGCGACCGCGGGCGAGCCGCTCGAGTACGAGCAGGGTGAGGGTCACGGACACCAGCAGAGCGGCCAGCTGCATGGCCGCCTGTCGGTCGAACGCGATGAACCAGACGCGGTAGATCGCGTCGGTGAACGTGTGAACGCCCAGCAGGTTCACGGTGCCGAAGTCGGCCAACGCCTCCATCAGGGCAAGCGCGGTGCCGCCCAGGATCGCGGGGCGCGCGAGGGGCACAGCCACGTTCAGCACGGCGCGGATGCTGGACATTCCGAGCCCGCGGGCGGCTTCGATCAGGGCCTGCGACTGCGACAGGAAGGCGGCCCGCCCGAGCAGGTAGACGTACGGGTAGAGGACCAGGGTGAAGATGGCGACGGCCCCGACGGGCGAGCGGATCGCGGCGCCGCCGGCAGGCAGCGTGCCGAGAGCGAACAGGGTGAAGACGTAGCCGGGAACCGCGAGCGGCAGGACCAGCGCCCACTCGATCCAGGACCGGCCCGGAAAGTCGCAGAAGGAGACGAGCACCGCCAGGCCGGTCCCGAGCACGAGCGTGCCGGCGCCGACGCCAAAGAGGAGAAAGGCGGTGTTGCGGACCGCGTCGGGCAGGAAGCCGGAGAACTGGGTGAAGCTGTGGCCGCCCCCTGCGACGAAGCTCAGCGGCAGCCCAACGAGCGGCCCGGCCACGAGCAGCGCGGCCACGAGCGTGGCGAGCGCCCAGCCGTCCTGCCGGATGCGTCTCACTCCCATCCCACGTCGTTCATCAGGCGCACCGCCTCCTCGAGGTGGGCGCCGGCGCCCCGGACGTCGATCGGATCGCGCTTGAACCGGCCGAAGCGGGCGATCTCGGGCGCCGGCCGCACCTTCGGGGCTACCGGGAACTCCTTGTTGTTGCGCACGAAGACGCGCTGCTGCCCGGGGCGCTCGAGGAACTCGAGGAGCGACACGGCGGCCTCCCGCTGGTCGGTGCCCCGGATCACCCCGAGGCCGGAGAGGTTCACGTGCGTCCCGCGGCCCCGCTGGTCGGCCCACTCGAGCGCCACCGGGAAGTTCGGATCCTCCGCGAGCTCGCGCCCGAGGTAGTAGGAGTTGGTCAGGCCAACGTCGCAGCGGTCCTCGGCGATCGCGTCGAGCACGTCGATGTCGGAGCCGAGGAACTTGGGGTCGTTCGCCATCCAGCGACGCAGCATGTGCTCGGTGGCCGCTCGCCCGTCCTTCGCGATCCGGTCCGCTACGAAGTCGCCGTTGTACTCGCTCGTGCCCGAGCGCAGGCAGAGCCGGCCCTTCCAGCGTGGGTCGCCGAGCCCCTCGTACGTGGTCACCTCTCCCGCCTTCACCCGCTTCGTCGAGCGCACGATCGTTCGCGCTCGCTGGGTGAGGCCGTACCACTCGCCGTCGGGGTCGCGCAGGTCGGGTGGCACCTCCCGGTCGAGCGCCTCGGAGTGCACTGGCTGGAGGAGCCCGGCCTCCTTGGCCCGCCAGAGGTTCGCGGCGTCGACCGTAATCAGGACGTCGGCCTTCGTTCGGCTGCCCTCGCTCTTCAGGCGCTCGTAGAGCTCGGATGCCGATCCGCCGAACAGCCTCAGGTCGCGGCCGGTGGTCGATGCGTAGTCCTTGAACGGCTGCTCCTCGCCGTAGTGGGAGCGGGCGGTGTAGATGACGAGCTCGTCGCCCGAGCCCGAGGTCGCGACGACCACGGCCACGAAGGCCGCGAGGAGCCCGACGGTCCCCACGGAGACGAGCGCTACGAGCCTGCGACGCGACACGGGCTAGGGCTCGGTCGTCCGCTCCGTGGTCGTTGGCTCCGTCCCGGTCGACTCGGTGCCGACGGGGCCGGTCCCCCCGGTGCCCGTGCCGCCGGTGTCTCCCTCGAACTTCACGCTGCCGCGCTTCTCGCCGCAGCCCACCACCCCGAGTGCCGACCCGGCCCCCAGAAGACCGACGACGGTGAGGATCCCCGCCTTGCGGAGCATGTAGTTAGGCTACCCTAACTCACCCCCTGGCATACCCCGCCGCCGCCCCGGGGACTCGCATGGGGAAGGTGTTCCAACCGGGTAGCCCCGCTAAGATTGATATCCGACTCCGCAGCCCGGAATTGACCCCGACAGGGAAGCCGATGGCAGCCACCGACAAGACCCGAATTCCCAAGCCGAGCCCGATCAAGGAGAACGAGCAGGGGCAGCTCGTGGCCAAGAAGGGCATCTCGCGTGAGGTCATCGACGAGCTCTCCAAGGTCAAGGGCGAGCCCGACTGGATGCGGGAGAAGCGCCTCAAGTCGCTCGACATCTTCGAGCGCAAGCCGATTCCCACCTGGGGGGTCGACCTCTCGGACCTGGACCTCTCCGAGCTGGTGCTCTACTCGCCGCCCGAGGCGGGCCGGTACCAGAGCTGGGACGAGGTGCCCGAGGACATCAAGGAGACCTACGAGAGCCTGGGGATACCGCAGGCCGAGCGTGAGCACCTGGCAGGGGTCGTCGGCGTCTGGCGCCAGGAGCCGTTCTACGAGGGCCTGAAAGAGGAGTACCGCGAGAAGGGGATCGTCTTTTGCGCCATGGATACGGCGGTCCAGGAGCACGAGGACCTCGTCCGCCAGTACTTCATGAGGAAGTGCGTGCCGCCGCAGGACAACAAGTTCTCGGCGCTGCACGGCGCCGTCTGGTCCGGCGGCTCGTTCCTGTACGTCCCGAAGGGCGTGAAGGTCGACCTGCCGCTACAGGCGTACTTCCGCATGGAGGGCGCCTCCGAGGGCACCTTCGAGCACACGCTGATCATCGCCGACGAGGGCTCGGACGTGAACTACATCGAGGGCTGCACCGCCCAGACCTACTCGGTCAACTCGATGCACTCGGCCGTGGTCGAGATCTTCGTCAAGGAGGGCGCCAAGGCCCGCTACACGACCGTGCAGAACTGGTCGAAGGACGTCTTCAACCTCAACACCAAGCGTGCGATCGTGGACGCCCACGGCACCGTGGAGTGGGTGGGCGGCTCGATGGGAGCCAAGAAGGTCATGCTCTACCCGGGCTCGTTCCTGATGGGCGAGGGCGCCCGCGCCGACCACCTCAACGTCGGCGTGGCGTCGGGCGACGTCTGGAAGGACACCGGCGCGAAGGTCGTTCATCTGGCGCCGAACACGACCTCCAACATCCTCGCCAAGTCGATCTCCAAGGACGGCGGGATCATGGGCTACCGCGGCCTGGTGCGCATGGGGCACAACTCCCAGGGCTCCAAGGCACACGTCCAGTGCGACGGGCTGATGATGGATCCCGAGTCGCGCTCGGATACGTGGCCCGACATCCAGATCCAGAACCCACACGTCACCGTCGCCCACGAGGCCGTGGTCGGCAAGATCTCCGACGAGCAGCTCTTCTACCTGCAGTCGCGCGGGCTCACCGAGGCGGAGGCCGCCTCGATGATCGTGAACGGCTTCATCGAGCCGGTCACGAAGGAGCTGCCGATGGAGTACGCCGTGGAGCTGAACCGCCTCATCCAGCTCGAGATGGTCGGCTCGATCGGCTGAGCCGCCTGCGGAGCATCGTCAGGCTGCGTCACGGACGCTCGCGTCAACACCGCGGCCGCCTCTGAGTGGGCGAACCCCTGCGGGATCGGGGCTGGGTAGGAGGTGCCAGGGACCGCGGATCCGTGCGAAATCGCCGTACGGTGTCGCTTAGCACCCCTCCTGGGTGGTCTGGATGACTTTCTTAATGAAGTCGGTCGCCCCGGACCGAGCGTCCTCCTACCCAGCCCCTTACGTCCCGAAGAGCACCTTTCGCCCACCGAGCAGCGAGGGGGGCGCCCGCTGGCGGGCGTCAGTGGACGATCACCTTCAGGGCCACGATGGCTAGGCCGAGGGCGCCGTTTAGCGCCACCGCCCCCACGGTGCCCCACAGCGTGAGGCGGGAGCGGCGGGCGATGAGGAACCCCCAACCGCACAGCGCCACGATCCCCAGGACTATGGCAAGGTCGGTCGCGTCGTCCCGGCTCAGCACGCCGACCCAGCCGAGCCCGAGGGCGGCCAGGGCGGGAACCGCCGCTTGGACCTCGGGCCATTCCTGAACGCCGACGCTCCACACCTCGGACAGAGTCAGCGGCCGATCGCGGTCGAGGCGGATGGCCACCGCGTCGGCGTAGACGTGGGCGAGCCAGAAGACCACCATGGCGACGGCGACGCCGAAGAAGATCTCGCTCGCTGACGCGGCGCTGTCCTCGGACAGCGTGGCGACTACGGCGGTCGCGAGGATCTGCCCGTAGACCGCTCCGACCACCCTGGCGCTCGGCTGCGCTTCCCGCGCGTCCACGGCGCGACCATATCCGCCTCAGCGGCAACCAACCACGGAAACGGCCCCGCCGAAGCGAGGCCGCTCCCTACCTCCGGGTCCTTCCGGTGGCTGTCTTTGAACTCTGGTTTCGCGCGCCCTGCGCGCGTAACCCAGGGGAGGAGCCCCGCCTCACCCTACGGCACGTTCGACGCCGCGGCCAGCCTGTAGCCGCCGCGACAGGCAGATTCTTACCGGACGGTGAAACCGGCGTCGCCTGTACGCCGCTTCGGACAAACGTCCGCGCCGCGCCGCCGTGCAGCGCAGGAATTCTCCTGCGAGCCCTCGGCTCCGGTTTGGCGGCGGTCGGCCGTCCCCAAACCGCCCGTCTGGGGGCAGCCCTGCGCTGGCTCCAAACGGCAAGAGTGCGGGATGCTAAGCGGCGGTGCGGCTGCCCCCAGACGCCGAGATCGGAGCCCCGGAGTTCCCGCCGCGGACCGCGTGGCTGAACGTGGCGCTGCTCCGCATGGACAGGCTGCTGGGCCGGCACTCGGCGCTGATCGAGTTCTGGGACTTCGCCAGGGTCAACTCGCTCCGGACGTTGCCCTACCTCAAGGCCTGGCACGACCGCTACTCGGCTCGAGGGCTGACGATCGTCGGCGTTCACTCCCCCGGGTACACCTTCGGCCGGGACCCCGAGGCGGTTGCGGGCGCCGTGGAGCGGCTCGAGATCCCATACCCGGTGGCGCTCGACCCGCAGCTCGAGGTGTGGCGGCTGTACGGCAACCGCGGCTGGCCGGGGCGGTACCTGTTCGACCGCCGCGGGCTGCTGCGCTACGTGCACTACGGCGAGGGCGACTACCACGAAACGGAGCTCGCCATCCAGGAGTGCCTGCTCGAGCTCGATTCCGAGCAGTCCCTTCCCGAGCCGCTCGAACCGCTGCGGCCAGAGGAGGAGCCGGGCGTCCTGCTCGAGGCGCAGACCGCCGACATCGCGCTGCCGGCCGACCGCTCGCGACTCGAGCTCGTGCGCGACTGGATCGACGGCGAGGACTGGATCGAGGCTGCCGACGCGGGGGCGGCCGCAAGCTTCGCGTTCCGTGCGGGGGGCGCCTTCGCGGTGCTCTCAGGCGCAGGCCGCGAGCCGGGCGTCTACGAGACCGACGGGAGGCTCGTGGCCGAGGCCCCCGGACTCCGGCTGCACGGCGTGCAGTTCACGCCACTGCCGCCCGTCGACACGTCATAGGAGCGCCGGACGCGGATGGCCCCTAGGCGCGGGCGGCCAGCTCCTTGCGGATCTCCTTGGGGAGCATGAACCGGACGTCCTCCTGGACCACCTCGAACTCGGAGACGTCCTCGGTGCCGCGCGCGCGGAAGAAGTCCACCAGCCGCTGGACGAGCTCCTCGGGGGCGCTCGCTCCGGAGGTGATCCCGACCACACGCTTGCCCTCCAGCCAGTCCTCGCGCACCTGTTCCTCGTTGTCGATCAGGTGCGACTCGGCGCCGTGGTCGCGAGCGACCTCGACCAGCCGGTTCGAGTTGGACGAGTTGCGCGATCCGATCACGAGCACGAGGTCGCACTCGCGTGCCATCTGCCTCACGGCGAGCTGGCGGTTGGTGGTCGCGTAACAGATGTCGTCGGTTCGGGGGCCGGTGATGTTGGGGAAGCGTTCGCGCAGCCGCCGGATGATGCGGTCGGTCTCGTCCACGGAGAGCGTGGTCTGGGTCAGGTAGGCGATCCGGTCGGGATCCTGGACCTCGAGCTCCTCTGCGTCCTCCTCGGTCTCGATCAGGACGATGTGCTCGGGCACCTCTCCCATCGTCCCCTCGACCTCCTCGTGGCCCTCATGACCGATGAGCACGATCGTGTAGCCCTGGGAGGCGAACTTCCTCGCCTCGACGTGGACCTTGGTCACCAGCGGGCAGGTGGCATCGATCTTCTGCAGCGTCCGCGCCTCGGCGTTCGCGTGGACGCTGGGGGCCACGCCGTGGGCGGAGAAGACCACGGTCTCCCCCTCTGGCACCTCCGTCTCCTGGTCCACGAAGATCGCTCCGCGCCCTCGGAGCTGCTCAACCACGTGCTTGTTGTGGACGATCTCCTTGCGGACGTAGACGGGCGGCCCGTACAGCTCGAGGGCCCGCTCGACCGTCTGAACCGCCCTGTCGACCCCCGCGCAGTAGCCACGCGGCGCCGCGAGCAGCAGCCTTTCGGGTGCTCCCGACATCGATTCAGAGGCTAGCGAGGAACCTGAGCATGGTCTCCCCCACCTGATCGAGGCTGCGCTCGGAGACGGCGCCGACGTCGTCGCAGGTCCGGTGGAAGCAGTCGAAGTCGAAGTCGATCAGGTCGATTGCCGGAACACCTCGCTCGATGAAGGGAACGTGATCGTCGGAGACTGGAGCCTGGACGCGGTTCGGGAAGGTCTCGCCAGTCCCCACCGCCCGCGCCGCCCTCCGAAGCCGCTGCCAGAGGATCCAGCTGGACCTCCCCTCGCCGGGTATTCGCAGGTCCCTCTCGCCGACGAAGTCGAGCAGGACCATCGCGCGCGCCCCGTGGAAGCGCGACGCGGCGACCTTGCTCCCCCGCAGACCCTTCTCCTCGAACTCGTCGCTGGGCGTGCCGGCCGGGCTCTCCTCGCCGTCGAAGAGCACGAAGACCAAGCTTTTGCGGAGCCGATGCGGCTTGATCGTGCGGGCTAGCTGGGTGACGACGGCGGTGCCGGAGGCCCCGTCGTTCGCGCCCACGAACCCCGGTATGTCCTTGGTGTCGTAGTGCGCCCCCACTAGGACGTACTCGCCGCTGCGACCGCGCACCGTGCCGACGACGTTCCGCAGCCCGCCGGTCACCCTCTCGTAGCGGCCGTGCGGCAGCAGCCGCCTGAGCCTGCCCGCGAGCCGGCGGGAGGCGGGCGACCCCGCCGGCCTGGGGCCGAGCTCCACCTGCTCCTTCAGCAGCCGCCATGCCGCCCGCGAATCGAAGCGGTGCACCGTGGGGCGGCCTGGAGCATCGGGCGAGCCACTGCAAGAGAGCGCCATGCTCGCGGCGCCGACCATCGCCGCGAGCGCCAGCAGTCGCATGCGGATAGTCTGGCGACAATGGCCGAGCAGCAGAGTCATCTGGATCGCCTCAGCCCAGTCGACGCGTCATTCCTGCATCAGGAACGGCACGCCTCGCACATGCACGTCGGGGCGCTCGTGATCTTCGAGGGGCCGCCGCCGTCGCGGGAGGACTTCTGTACGCACATCGAGTCGCGACTGCCCCTCGTCCCGCGCTACCGCCAGAAGCTCACGTTCCCGCGCTTCGAGATGGGGCGGCCCTTCTGGGTCGACGATCCGCAATTCAACCTCGACTACCACGTGCGGCACACCGCGCTCCCGTCGCCCGGCTCGCTCGAGCAGCTGCGCGGGCTGGTGGGTCGCATCTTCTCCCAGCGCCTCGACCGCTCGAAGCCGCTCTGGGAGGTGTGGCTGGTACAAGGGCTTCAGGACGGCCGGTTCGCGCTGATCTCCAAGACCCACCACTCCCTCGTCGACGGCATCTCGGGCGTGGACATCTCGACTGTCCTGTTCGATCTCTCTCCGGTGCCGGCCGAGGCGCCGGAGCCGGTGGATTGGACACCCCAGTCCGAGCCGTCGCAGGTGCGGCTCGCGGCTGAGGGCGTGAAGGGGGCGCTCCGCACGCCGCAGGACATCGCCGGCCGGGCCCTTGGCGCCATCCAGCACCCTCGTCGCACCGCGGAGGAGCTGCTCGAGGCCGCCGAGGGTCTCGGCGAGGTCGCCTGGGCCGGGCTGAACCCGGCTCCGGACGTACCCCTCAACGTGCCGATCGGGCCCCACCGCCGGGTCTGGTGGGTGCAGCGGCCGCTCGACGAGTTCAAGGAGATCAAGAACGTGCTCGGCGGAACCGTGAACGACGTCGTCCTGGCCGTGGTTGCCGGCGCCCTGGGGCGCTGGCTGCGGATCCGCGGCGTCCGCACCGAGGGCCTCGAGCTCCGCGCGCTGGTTCCGGTCTCGATCCGCGCCGAGGAGGAGCACGGGACACTCGGCAACCGGATCGCGGCAATGCGGGCGCCTCTGCCGGTTTACGCCGAAGAGCCGGTGGAGCGCCTGAGCATCGTCAGCGAGGCGATGCGGGGCCTCAAGGAGTCGAAGCAGGCGCTCGGCGCGGAGGTCATCTCAGGGCTTGAGCGCTTCGCTCCCCCGACGCTCCTGGCGATGGCCTCGCGGGTGAATTTCTCGACGCGGCTCTTCAACCTGATCGTCACCAACGTCCCCGGACCGCAGTTCCCCCTCTACCTCCTGGGCCGCGAGATGCAGGAGCTGGTGCCGATTGCCTTCCTCCCAGAGAACCACGCGCTCGCGGTCGCCGTGATGAGCTACAACGGGAAGGTCGACTTCGGTCTCCTAGCCGACTACGACGGGATGCCCGACCTCGAGGTGTTCGCCGAGCTGCTCGAGGAGTCACTCGAGGAGCTGCTCAGGACTGCCCGGGAGGCGGCGCCGGCGCCCGCCAAGGGGTAGCCCCACCCCCGCTCAGCCCGCCCTCGCCGCCTGACCCACCACGCGGGGAAGCCAGGCCCGCACCGCGGCGGCCACCGGTTCGAGGTCCCCCCTCAACCCGTGGTCGCCCGGTACGAGCGTCACCGTGCGAAGCGCGGTAGCGGGAGGGATGCCGAACCGATCTCGCTCCCCTTGCACTACCAGCATCGGGACCTTGACGTCGTCGAGCTCGGATAGACGGCTCTCTGCCGCGGGGGCCCCAGATCGGCGCGGCGGCTGAAGCGGGAAAGCGAGGCA
>JBKPHP010000081.1:0-6636 GCA_046729895.1 Actinomycetota bacterium | reverse complement strand
TCAAGCCGGCGGAGGAGACTCCCCTCACGGCGCTCCGCCTCGGCGAGCTGGCGCTCGCGGCGGGGATCCCCGAGGGCGTCCTGAACGTGGTAACCGGCGACGGTGAGACAGGGGCCGCCGTCGTCGATCATCCGGGCGTAGACAAGATCTCCTTCACGGGCTCAACGGCGGTCGGCCGCGAGATCGGGGAGAAGGCCGGCCGGGCACTCAAGCGCGTCACGCTCGAGCTCGGGGGCAAGTCTCCGAACATCATCCTTCCCGACGCCGACCTGCAGGCCGCGGTCAAGGGCTCGTTCCAGGCGATCTACTACAACACCGGCCAGTCCTGCAACGCGGGCTCGCGGCTCTTCGTCCCCATGGACCAGTTCGACGAGGTCATCTCCGGTCTCGTGGAGTCGGCCGGCAAAGCGAAGGTCGGCCCCGGCCTGGACCCGGAGACCCAGCTCGGGCCGCTCGTCTCCGCGGAGCAGGAGGAGCGGGTACGCGGATACATCGAGAAGGGCATCACCGAAGGCGCCGAGCTCGTGGCCGGCGGAGGCGAAGGGGCTTCGGGCAATGGCGGGTACTTCGTCGAGCCCACGCTCTTCACCGCCACGCGCGACGAGCTCACCATCGCACGCGAGGAAATCTTTGGACCGGTGCTCGTGGCCCTCCCCTACGAGGACCTCGAGGAGGTGGCGAAACGCGCCAACGACAGCGAGTACGGGCTGGCGGCGGGCATCTGGACCCGCGACGTGGGGAAGGCGCACCGCCTGGCCGCGATGCTCGAGGCCGGCTCTGTCTACGTGAACACCTGGGGCCCCAACGAGGCCCCGGCGCCGTTCGGCGGCTTCAAGGCCTCAGGGGTCGGCCGCGAGCACGGTCGTCCCGGGCTCGAGGCGTACCTCGAGGACAAGACGGTCTGGATCGGCCTGGGCTGAGCGCTACTGCTGGGGTGGCGGCGGAGGCGTCTCCGGCTGAGCCGCGGCCGGCTCCGGGGGCGGCTGTGCGGGCGCGGCCTCGGGGATCTGTCCCACTCCGGCCCGCTGGGCCTCGAGCACCTTGTTGAGGTCGCTCTGGAAGATGTAGATCGCCACCGGCGAGATGAAGAAGTAGAGCACCAGCATCAGCCCGGCCTCGATCCCGGTCGGACGCCCGGTGAGGCGCTGTGCGGCCCGGAGCCGATTGGATCCGTTGTAGAAGGAGACGTAGGGCGGAACGATGATCAAGAAGCCGGGGACCATTGCCAGCAGCGACGTGGTTGGGTTGTCGCCGGTCTCGGTGGTTCCCCGCGCCTTGCCGAGCTCGGCGAGCTCGGAGTTGACCTTGTACCACCAGACAAAGAAATAGATGCCGAGCGTGATCAGCATCAGGCCGAGGATCCCAAGCGGGTGCCGGATCTTGGCAAGCTCACCCGAGCCCTGGATCTGAACTTCTTCCGCCATCGCGAGTCCTCCCTGTGGGGGGTCAGTGGGTCGAGGACACGCTATATGCGCTGGTGGACTTGTGCCAGTTCCTCGTTCCGCCCTGCCTCGCGCAGCGGGCGCCGCGCCACCGTCCGGAACTGCTGCGTGGGACCCCGATCGGGAGCAGCGCCCGCGGCCGGCCCAGGAAAGAGCCTGACGGAGATCCGCGGAGCTCAGCGACGCGCGATGCGGTAGACGGGCCCCCGGAGGGAGACGGCGTAGAGACGCCCGCGGGCGTCCTCGCCGAAGGAGACGAGCTGCCTGACCCGCGCGCCAAGCGGCCGATCGCCGGCCGCCCGGCCCGGTCGGAGCCTTGCGATTCGGATCCCCGATCGGCACAGGTCCCCGTACACGTAGCGGCCGTACAGGCGTCCGCCCAGCGCGCGGTCCCGGATCACGTAGCCGCCGATGATCGTGCAGTAGCCCCCGCGGTGGGTGTGCTGGAGCACTGGCGGCCTGTGCCCGGGGGCCCGTCCGTTACGCAAACGCCGCCGGCCCTCGAACACGCTCCAGCCGAAGTTGTAGCCGCCCCTCGGCGTGTGCCCTGCACCACGGCCGTTCCGGACGAAGTCGATCTCCTCCACCCGGCTCTCTCCCACGTCCCCCACCGTCAGGTCGCCCCGACGCCTGTCGAACGAGAAGCGCCAAGGGTTCCGCAGCCCGTAGGCGTACACCTCGTCGCGTCCCTGCCGGCCCACGAAGGGATTGTCACGCGGTGTCCGGTAGCCGCCTCCGGGAAGCGGATCGACCCTGAGCAGCTTGCCGAGCAGCCGGCCGCGGTTCTGGGCGTTGCGGCTCGGATCTCCCGACCCGCCACCGTCCCCGAAACCCATGTAGAGCTTTCCGTCGGGGCCGAACTGGAGCTGCCCCCCCTTGTGGTTGACGTTGTGGTGAGGCTGGCGGATCACCAGCCGACGCGAGCTCGGCAGGGCCCGGTTCGGGGTGCTGCCCGCCCGCAGGTACTGATCTACGCGGATGAAGCCCGAGTTGTCCGTGTAGTAGACATAGAATCGGCGCGAGGTCTCGTAGTCCGGTGCAAAGACCATCGAGAGCAGCCCGCTCTCGCCCCCCGTCTGAACGAGCCGGCGGATGTCCAGGAAGGGTGTCCGCAGCTTGCGGCGGCCCACGACCACGCGTATGCGCCCGGCTCGCTCGACCACGAAGCGCCGGCGACGGTCGCCCGGCGGCGCGGTCAGGTAGGTGGGCGAGGCGAACCGCCCGAGCAGGAGAAGCCGCACGCTCGCCGAGTCGTGAGCCCTGGGGGCGCCGGCATCGGCCGCATTGCGGGAGGAGTCGGCACCGACGGCCAGCGCGATGGCTGCGGCTGCGAGGAGCCGTCGAGGCATGGACCGTTCAGTATGGCTGGGACCAACCGAACCGATGCACCCCCTCGCGCGTATACCTCGATGCAGATGACGGCGAGCGACACCGCCCTGGTGAGGGAGCTCGCCACCGAGCCGAGTGGTGACGGACTGAGGACGCTCTACCGCCGCTACAGCGGGGAGCTCTACGGGTTCGCCTGCAACGCGCTCGGGGACCCGGAATTAGCCGAGGAGGTCGTCCAGGATGCGTTCACGAGCGTGTGGCGACACGCGGACCGGTTCGACCCGGCGCGCGCCAGCTTCCGCACCTGGCTCTATGCGCTCGCGCGGAACCGGATCGTGGATCTGCGGCGGCGGGCGGCCGCGAGGCCGCACCTCGCGGAGAAGGAGGCTGGCGACGAGCTCGCCGAGCTGGACGAGTCACTGGAGCAGGCGGCTCTCCAGTGGCAGGTCGGGGCTGCGCTGGCCAGGTTGAGCCCGGAGCACCGCGAAGTGATCAGGCTGGCGCACTTCGAGTCGCTCAGCCTGCGCGAGGTGGCCCAGGCCCTGGGCCTGCCGCTCGGGACCGTCAAGAGCCGTAGCTACTACGCGCCGCGCCACCTGCGCCTGGTTCTCGACGAGATGGAGCTGGGGAGATGACCGACTGCGCCCGCTACCGCGAGCTCCTTGGCGGCTACGTCCTCGGCGCGCTCGAGGCGGAGGAGAGGGACGCCCTGAACCGGCATCTGGAGACCTGCCCCCGCTGCCGCCGTGAACATGCCGAGCTGGCCGGGGTGCCGGCGCTGCTGGACGTGCTCGACGAGCCGGCCGCCGCGCCGGAGCAGCCGCCCCCCGAGCTGGAGGAGGCCGTGCTCGATCGCTTCGCGCGCGAGCGCCGCCGCCTCGTCCCGCACAGGTTCCAGCGGCGCCGAGGCTGGGCCGTCCGCCTCGGAGTGGCCGGGGCGGTGGTGGCGATCGCCGGAGCCCTGGTCCTGGCCGGTGTGTTCTCGTCCTCCCGGGACGACTCCGCCTTCGGGCACGTTCGGCTACACGGATCCGGTGGTGCCGCCGCCGATGCCGACCTCAGCGCCCTCCGGGCCGGCACCGGCGTGCGCCTGTCGGCGAGGGGGCTGGCAGCCAAGGGCGGCCGTGTCTACGAGCTCTGGTGCGTGCCCGACGAGGGCCGCTGGATCAGCGGTGGGACGTTCCGTGTCGACCAGCGGGGTCAGGCGAACGTGTCGCTGACGTCCGCCGCGCGGCCGGGCGAGTACGAGCTGATGGTGGTCACTCGCCGCACGGACGGCGCCCGTGGCCGGCGGATCCTGGCCGGCAAGGTCGAATACTGACCGGCTGCGTCGAACCGGAGCCTCCGGCGCTGCGTATACCTCCGCGTCCACGCCCCTCCGCTCCGGGGCCCGACCAGGGAGTGCGAATGAGAGCACAGCCAGTCTCGATCGCGGTGCTGGCAGCAGGCGTCCTGGCGGTCGCCGGCTGCGGCGGAGATGACAACGGCGGCGGCGGCGGCGGGGGTGGCGGCGGAAGCTCCTCTAAGCCCAGCGCCCCGGCCGCGGGCGGCGGCAGCACGGTCAAGCTGTCGGAGACCGAGTTCAAGATCAACCCGTCCAATCCGTCGGTCAAGAAGAAGGGGAACGTGACGTTCTCGGTCTCGAACGACGGGCAGGTCACCCATGCCCTCGAGGTCGAGGGCCCCGCCGGGGAGAAGAAGACCGCAGACATCGCCTCGGGCAAGTCGGCAACCCTGAAGGTCGACATCACGAAGTCCGGCACCTACGAGTTCTACTGTCCGATCGACGGGCACAAGCAGATGGGGATGAAGGGCGAGGTCAAGGTCGGCAGCGGCGGTGGCGGCTCGTCCTCCGGCGGGAGCTCCGGCTCGGGCGGGGGCGGCTCGTCCGGCTACTAGGACAGGGCGCCCCGGCCGATAGCCCTTTCTTACCGAGCCTCTTCCGCGGCGGTAGCGCATGGCAGCTCGTCGGGGAGGCCGAAGCGCCTGAAGGCCCCGGGCGTGCGAAAGGCCGTCACCTCGGCGATCCGTGCACCGCGCAGGGTGAGCACATCGAGCGCAATCGGGAGATAGCCGTCCCCTTCCGGACTCCGTTGATAGGCGCCCAGGGCCAGCTGCCCGTTTGCGCGGGTTGGAACGTAGCGCAGGCGCGGCGGTGGACCGGCGGGCATGAGCCATGAGTCCGCCACAGCGTCGCGGCCGCGGCACCAGCTGGCGTAGGGCGGCATCTCGAATGTCGCGTCCTCGGCCAGCATGGCAAGTATCGCGTCGACGTCTCCCTGCTCGAATGCATCGATAAAGCGCTCCACGAGGTCGCGGAGCTGCTCGTCGCCAAGCGATCGGAGGGTGGCTTGCTGGCTTTGCTCGGGGAGCCGCTCGTCCACGGCCTTGCGGGCCCGCTGCAGGGCGCTGTTCACCGATGCGATCGTCGTCTCGAGCGACTTGGCGACCTCGCGGGCGGAGAAGCCGAGCACCTCCGCAAGATCAGCACGGCGCGCTGTCGCGCCGGCAGATGCTGCAGTGCCGCAACGAATGCCAGCTCCAAGCTCTCGCGCTGCTCGTAGCGGGCCTCGGGGGCGGCGAATCCATCCTCGACGCCGAGCGTCTCGTCAGGGTAGGGCTCCACCCACAGCGACTCGGCAAGTGGCTCGCCGGGGTCGTCGCGGGGGTTGGCGGGTGGACCGTAGTCGACCGGGAGCACGCGCTTGGGCCGCCGGGCGATCGCGTCGAGACAGGCGTTGGTCGCGACCCGGTAGAGCCACGTACCAAGCGAGCTTTCGCCCTTAAGCCCGGGCAGGCCCCGCCAGGCTCGCAGCAGGGTGTCCTGGAGAGCGTCCTCGGCGTCGTGAAGCGAGCCGAGCATGCGGTAGCAGTGGGCATGGAGGGGCCCGCGGTGGCGCTCGATGAGCTGCCCGAAGGCGTCCTCGTCGCCGGCGCGGGCCGCCGCCAGCAGTCCTTGCTCCTGCCTGGTCGAACTGGTCTGGGTGACCCCCATCCTCACCACGTTAGACGGGTGAACGGGGTCAAACTCATCGCTGCCGGATTCCGGTCTTGCGGGGGCCAGCCGCCCGCGAACCGTTCGCTCGGGGGCCAAGTGGTCCCCAATTCCGGTTTGGGGGCGGTGGGTCGCCCCCAAACCGCCCGTTTGGGCGGCAGCCTTGCGCTGCCCCCAGACGATGAGTTTCGGGCTTGGCGGCGGTCCAAGGAGACAGGGCATGACGTCGGCAGCCACGAATCCCGTCGTCCACCTGGAGCTGCACACCGGCAATCTGCCGCGCGCCTGTGCCTTCTATACGCAGCTGTTCGGCTGGCACGCGGAGAAGATCGACGTGGGCTCTGGGTCCTATCTGGTGCTCGAGCTGGGCGATGGGATCGAGGGGGGCGTCGTCGAGCGGGACACGGAGCGCGCCCTGTGGTTGCCCTACGTCGAAGTCGCTGACGTCGCGGAGGCCACGGAGCGGGCGCGCCGGCTCGGGGCGTCGGTCCGAGTGGCGTGCCGCGAAGGCCCCGCGGGCTGGCGAAGCGTCGTCGCGGCGCCCGCCGGCGCCGAGATTGCCTTGTGGCAGCCGAAGGGATGGGTGGAGCAGGATCAATAACCTGAAGTTCCTCTTCTTCGGCACGAGTAACCGACCCCGAGCGCCGGCGTGCCGGCGCCGAAAGGAGACGGAATGGGACAGCCGGTCGTCCACTTCGAGGTCATTGGTAAGGACGCCGAGAAGCTCAGGAGCTACTACTCGGAGCTGCTTGGGTGGGAGTTCGACTCCGACAACCCGATGAACTACGGGGTCGTGCCGCGTCAGGGGAACACGAACGCCGACGGCGCCGGGATCGGCGGCGGCGTGGGAGGGGCGCCGGAGGGGTACGA
>JBKPHP010000080.1:0-14347 GCA_046729895.1 Actinomycetota bacterium | reverse complement strand
TTGCGGAAGGCACTCGACGAGCTCGAGTTCGAGGCCGCCGCGGTGTGCCTGCTCTGGAGCTTTCGCCACCCGGGACACGAGCGGCGCGCCGGCGAGGCCGTGGCGGAGGCGAATCCGGGGGCCCACGTTTCCCTGTCGCACGAGACCGCCGGGGTGTTCCGCGAGTACGAGCGCTGCGCGACCACAGTCGTGGACGCGGCGCTCTCGCCGCACCTGCGTGGTTATCTAGAGCGACTCGCCGAGCGGGCGCGGGCCGGCGGCCTGCCGACACCGGAGGTGATGCTCTCGAGCGGCGGGACGGCCGATGCAGGGACCGCTGCCCGCCACGGGTCCTGGACGGTCCTCTCCGGGCCGGCCGGCGGCGCGGTGGGCGCCGCTCGCAGCGACGAGGCCGCCGGCGCGGGCGACTGCGTCGGGCTCGACATGGGCGGCACATCCTGCGACGTGTCCGTCTCGCTCTCGGGGCGTGTGGCGGTGGGCGGCGGCCGGGAGGTCGGAGGGCGAGCGCTCGCGCTCCCCATGGTCGACGTACACACCGTCGGCGCCGGCGGCGGCTCGATCGCCTGGCGCGATCCGGGCGGCGCGCTGCGCGTCGGCCCGCGCTCCGCCGGAGCCGACCCGGGCCCCGCTGCCTACGGGCGCGGCGGCGAAGAGCCCACCGTGACGGACGCGAACCTCGTGCTCGGCTACCTCGACCAGGACTCGCCGCTGGCGGGCGGCGTGCGCCTGGACCGCGAGGCGGCCGAGCGCGCGCTCGCGGCGCTGGCGTCGGAGCTCGGCCTGTCACTCGGGGAGGCCGCCGGCGGCGTGGTTCGAGTGGCGAACACCGGGATGGCGCAAGCCGTTCGCGTGGTCACGGTGGAACGCGGGATCGACCCACGTGACCTTGCTCTCGTTGCCTTCGGCGGCGCCGGTCCGCTTCACGCCGCCGCGATCGCCGACGAGCTCGGGATGACGAGGGTCGTCGCGCCCACCGCCTCGGGTGTCCTGTCCGCGCTCGGGCTCGTCGTCTCCGAACGGCGACGGGACCTGGTGGAGAGCGTTCTTCTCTCGGGCGACGCGCTCGGCGGCGAGCGCGTCGGAGAGGTCGTCCAGAGGCTCGGCGACCGCGGCCGGGAGGAGCTCGGCGAGCCGGAGGCCGAGTTGCGGGCGACATACGATCTCCGCTATGCCGGGCAGGCCTTCGAGCTCTCCGTGGAGGGGGAGCTCGAGCCCGATCCGACGGAGCTCCGGGGCGCCTTCGACCGAGCCCACGCCGAGCGCTACGGCTACGACGACCGGGACGCCGAGCTCGAGCTCGTGACCGTCCGCGTGGCGGCAGCGACTCCCGGCGCGGAGCTCGTGCCCACCGCCCGGGCGCCCGCGGAGGAACGTGGCGCTCGGTCGGTCATGTTCGACGAGCGCGTCGAGGCGCGCGTCTTCGGGCCCGGCGAGCTGGAGACCGACGGACCGGCCATCGTGGAGCTCCCTGGGTCGACGCTCGTCGTGCCGCCGGGGTGGTCCGCCCACGGCGGGGCCGACGCCGTGATCATGGAGCGCGCCGGATGAGCCGGCTCGATCCGATCGCCCTCCAGGTGATGGTCGGCGCGCTGCGCGCCACTTGCGAGGAGATGGGCGTGGTGCTCGTCCGCTCGTCCCACTCGGCCAACATCAAGGAGCGCCGCGACGCCTCAACGGCCCTCTTCGACGCCCAGGGGCGGATGGTCATGCAGGCAGAGCACATCCCGGTGCACCTCGGCGCGATGCCGTCAGCGGTGGCGGCCGTGCTCGGTGAGGAGCACCGGCCCGGCCACTCCTGGGTGCTCAACGACCCCTACCGCGGCGGCACCCACCTGCCCGACATAACGGTGATCAGCCCGATCTTCGTGGACTCGGAGCTCGCCGGGTTCGCCGCAAGCCGCGCGCATCACGCTGACGTGGGTGGGCCCGAGCCCGGGAGCATGCCGGCCGGCTCCCGGACGCTCGAAGACGAAGGAGTCGTGATACCGCCCAGGCGGCTCGACACCGAGGCCCTGCGCGAGCTGTCGAGCCGGATGCGAAACCCTCGCCAGCGCGAGGCCGACCTGCGCGCCCAGCTGGCGGCCAACCGCAGCGGGGCCGAGCGCGTGGCCGCACTGGCCGAGCGCTTCGGGCTCGACACCGTGGGGGCGGCCATGGAGGAGACGCTCGACTACGCGGAGCGGCGGACCCGCGCCAGGATCGCCGAGCTGGAGGACGGCGGGCGCCGGGCGCACGACGTGCTGGAGGCCGGCGAGCACGACCTCGAACTGCGCCTGTCGGCCGAGATCGAGGGCGAGGAGCTCACCCTCGACTTCGGCGGTACGGCCGGGCAGCACGACGGCAATCTGAACTGCCCGCTGCCCGTGACGCTCTCCGCCTGCTACTTCGCCCTACGGGTGCTCACGGATCCGGACGTGCCGCCCTGCGAGGGCGCCTACCGGCCCCTCACGGTCGTCGCGCCGGAGGGCTCGCTGCTGAACGCCCGCCCCCCGGCGGCGGTGGCGGCCGGCAACGTGGAGACCTCCTCTCGCGTAGCGGACCTGGTGCTCGCGGCCTTCGGGCGGGCCCTGGGCCAGGGGACGATGAACAACGTCACGCTCGGCAACGAGGACTTCACCTACTACGAGACGCTAGGCGGGGGCCAGGGCGCCTGCCCGGAAGCAGACGGGCCGAGCGCGGTGCACGTGGCGATGTCGAACACGCTCAACACGCCGGTGGAGGCGCTGGAGCTCGAGTTCCCCCTGCGGGCTGTGGAGTACGCGCTCAGGCGGGGCTCCGGCGGGGCGGGGCGGCGGCGCGGCGGCGACGGGGTCGTGCGCGAGCTCGAGGCCCTCGCACCGATGCAGTACTCGCTGATCACCGAGCGCCGACGCCACGGTCCGCCCGGCGCCGACGGCGGCAAGCCCGGCTCGCCAGGTAGAAACGTCCTCAACGGGAACGAGCTGCCGGGCAAGGCGTCCGGAGAGCTGCGTCCCGGCGACCGACTGCGAATCGAGACACCCGGAGGTGGTGGACATGGAGAGCCGTGAGCGGGTGGCCTTCCTCGGCCTGGGGATCATGGGCTGGCCGATGGCGGCAAACCTGGCGCGGGCCGGGTTCGAGCTCAGCGTATGGACCCGCGACTCCGCCAAGCGACAGCGCTTCGCCGCCCAGTACGGCGCCACCGCCGCCGCCACGCCGGCCGAGGCCGCAAGCGGAGCGGGCACGGCGATCTCGATGGTCCCCGACTCCCCCGAGGTGGAGGCGGTACTCCTCGGCCCCGGCAAAGCGGCCGCGGGCATGGAGCAGGGCGACCTCTGCATAGACATGTCCACCATCGCGCCCACCGCCACGCGCGCGATCGCCGAGCGGCTCGCCGAGCGCGGGATCGCGTTGCTCGATGCCCCGGTCACCGGGTCGCGGCCCAAGGCCGAGGACGGCACCCTGACGATCATGGTCGGTGGCGAGGGGAATGCCTTCGAGCGGGCGAGGCCCCTGTTCGAGGCGATGGGTGAGCTCGTGGTCCACGTCGGCCCCCAGGGCCACGGGGAGATGGCGAAGCTGGTGAACAACATGCTCGCGGCGGTCAACGCCGCCGCGCTCGGCGAGGGGCTCACCCTGGCCCGGGCCGCGGGCGTCGATACCGGCAGGCTGCTGGAGGTGCTTGCCGCCGGAGCCGGAGCCTCGACGATGCTCGACCTCAAGGCCCAACCGATGCTCGACGGCGACTTCGAGGCGCTGTTCAAGCTCGAGCACATGCTCAAGGACGTGCGGCACTGCCTGGCCGAGGCCCGCGCCCTGGGCCTCGAGCTGCCGCTGGCGGGCGTGGTGGAGAGGCTCTACGCGGAGGCAGCCGAGAACGGCCACGCGGAGGACGACTTCGCGGCCGTGGTCACGGCTGTGAAGTAGCAACTGCCACGAAATCCGGCTTGAAAGAGCGTTGCCATTTCGCAACAATTGTCCGCCCGTGCCGCCCCAGTAGCCAACGCCTGGGCACGGGACGGAGGTTTTCCTTTTTATGCCAGTTGCTTTCAAAGAGTGGGCTGTCACCGTGCGCGCGCTCGCCGAGGGCGAGCAGCTTCTGACGTTGCGCAAGGGCGGCATCCGCGAGGAGAACAAGCACTTCGAGATCGAGCACGACCGCTTCTTCCTCTACCCCACGTTCGACCATCAGCGAAACGACCTGGTGCGCGAGTCCCATCTCCCCGAGCTGGGGCGTGCGCTCGAGGAGGGCGTCTGGCCCGACAGTGAGCCGCCCGCGCGGGCGCTGACCCAGGACGGCGGCATCGCACAGCCCGACCGCGTGCGGATCCGCGCGTGGGCCGAGGTGGCCGCCAGTTACCTGATCACCGACCCCCGGGCGATCGATTCGCTGTCGCCGTACTACATCTGGACGCCCGACTACGCGGAGAAGCGCCTGCGCTGGAAGCGGCGCCATCCACTCCACGTGATCGTGCTCCGGACGTACCGGATCCCGCGGCCCGTGACCGTGAAGGTGCGGCCCGAGTATCACGGCTGCCGCTCCTGGATCGAGCTCTACCGCGAGCTGCCCTTCGAGGGTACGCCGGTGCTGTCCGACGACGAGTTCGACCGCGCGGCCGGCGAGATCGAGGCGATCGCCTCGGACGCGCTACCGGTCCTGGCGTAGCGGCGCCTCGCCGCGGCTTTGGACCGTAGCCCTCCCACGCCGCGACCGCGGTGCGGGGCGCTCACCTGCTCGGAGACCGCGGCGCTGATCCGCCGCCTGCTGCCGCCGTGACCTGGGTGGAGAGCCACTCGCTCTCGTTTACTGCGCGGCACGAAGACGCCCAGGCCGGGCACGCCGCCCGCGTGCTGGACACGCTCGAGTCGTTCCGGGAGGAGCTGGGCGGCCTCTTCGAGCGCACGCCATACGACATAGCGGTGGTGATCCATCCGCGCCCCGTGATGCTCGCGCTGGCCCATCCCTGGCTCCCGCTGGCGAGGCTGGTCGCGGCTCCGGCGAGTCGCCGCTATTTCGGCGGCTGGTTCACGTCGCGCGAGATCCACGTGCTGGCGCCGCCCTTGCTCGCGGCGCGAGCCTCCGCGGTCGAGGGCTCCCGTGAGGCCCTGCTGCTTACCCCGCAGCACGAGTACGCGCACCTGGTGGTGGGCGCCAACAACCCCGACCTGCCTCCGCCGTTCACGGCGGGTAGCTTCCGCCGCTACGTGCGCTGGGCCTGGCTGTGCGAGGGCGCGGCCAGCTACTTCTCCGGACAGACCCCCCACCTGCGAGCCGCGATCGTGCGCCGCCTGCACGAGGGCGGTCGGCCAGAGCTGCCGCCCTCGGCCCGGGACGCCCAGCTTCTGGGCGGAACGGTGTTCGCTCTGCTGGAGCGGCACGACGGTCCCGAGGCGGCGGTCGCGCTCGCCAGGACCTCCGACTCCGAGGGGCCCCGGCGCGCGCTCGAGGCTGCCTTCGGCCGCTCGCTTCCGGCGATCGCGCGTGACTGGCGCGACTACCTGGACTCGCTCAGGGCGGGTTGAGGCCCGCCGGTAGAAGGTGCCTCGCGCCGCGTGAGTCGCAGCGCCGCCGGTGCTTCTGTAGAAACCGCCGCTGCATGAGCGACGCAGACGTGATCGTGGTCGGCGGCGGCCTGGCCGGGCTGGTGGCCACCGCCGAGCTGGCCGACCACGGGCGGCGCGTGATCCTGGTCGACCAGGAGCCCGAGACGTCGCTCGGCGGGCAGGCGTTCTGGTCCTTCGGTGGGCTGTTTCTCGTCGACACTCCGGAGCAGCGCCTGGTGAGGATCCGGGACTCCCGCGACCTGGCCTGGCAGGACTGGCTGGGCACAGCAGGGTTCGACCGGCCCGAGGACCACTGGCCGCGGCTCTGGGCCGAGGCCTACGTCGACTTCGCCGCCGGGGAGAAGCGCTCGTGGCTTCGGGCCCGCGGGATCAAACTGATGCCCAATCCCGGCTGGGCCGAGCGGGGCGGATACCTGGCGACCGGGCACGGCAACTCCGTCCCGCGCTTTCACGTCACCTGGGGGACGGGACCCGCGATCGTCGAGCCGTTCGTGCGCCGCGTCCGGGAGGCGCAGCGGCACGGACTCGTCACTCTCAAGTTCCGTCACCGCGTCGACGAGCTGAGGTTGCGCGAGGGCGAGGTGGACGGCGTGTCAGGGACGGCGCTCGAGCCGAGCTTGGTGGCGCGCGGTCAGCCGAGCGCCCGCGTCCCGGTCGGAGAGTTCGAGCTGGGGGCACAGGCGGTGATCGTCTGCTCGGGCGGCATCGGCGCCAACCACGAGCTGGTCCGAGACAGCTGGCCCGAGCGGCTCGGCAAGCCGCCGGCGCACATGCTCGCCGGCGTGCCCGACCACGTGGACGGGCGCATGCTGGCAATCACGGCGGCCGCTGGTGGCAGCGTGGTCAACCCGGACCGCATGTGGCACTACACCGAGGGCATCCAGAACTGGAACCCGATATGGAGTCGGCACGGGATCCGCATCCTTCCGGGACCGTCACCGCTGTGGCTCGACGCGCGCGGGCGCCGGCTGCCGGTTCCCCTGTTTCCCGGCTTCGACACGCTCGGCACGCTCGAGCACATCGGCCGCACCGGCTACGACCACACCTGGTTCGTCCTGACGCAGAAGATCATCGAGCGCGAGTTCGCGCTCTCCGGCTCTGAGCAGAACCCGGACATCACGGACCGCAGCACCCGCAAGGTGGTGGGCAACAGGTTGATGCCAGGCGCGCCGGCGCCGGTCGAGGCGTTCAAGCGGCGGGGCGCCGACTTCGTCGTCGAGCACCGCCTTGCCGACCTCGCGCGCGGCATGAACGCCCTCACGGACGAGCCGTTGATCGACGTATCGGAGCTCGAGACCGAGATCGTCGCTCGCGATCGCGAGATGGCGAATCCCTACACCAAGGACCTCCAGGTCACCGCGATCCACGGCGCCCGCCGCTATCTCGCCGACCGGCTGACCCGGGTGGCCGCCCCGCACCGCATCCTCGACCCCGGCGCCGGCCCTCTGATTGCCGTGCGGCTCTCGATCCTCACGCGAAAGACCCTCGGCGGGCTGGAGACGGACCTCAGCGGCCGGGTGCTTCAACCCGGCGGCGATCCGCTCCCGGGGGTGTACGCCGCGGGCGAGGTGGCCGGCTTCGGCGGCGGCGGCATGCACGGCTACCGCGCCCTGGAGGGGACCTTCCTGGGCGGCTGCATCTTCTCCGGCCGAACCGCGGGCCGGTCGGTCGCCGCCGCGCTTGGCTAGAGCCCGAGCGTCTTGGCGATGATGTTCTTCTGGATCTCCGAGGTGCCGCCGTAGATCGTGGTCACGACGGCGGCGCGCAGCTGGCGCTCCATCGGGTACTCGGTCGCGTAGCCGTAGCCGCCCATGATCTGGACTCCCTCGAGGGCGCAGCGCTTGGCCAGCTCGGTGGCCGCGAGCTTCGCCATCGAGGCCTCCTGCGGCAGCATCCGCGACGGGTCCTCGTCCGTCAGGCGCGCGACCCAGCGCACGAGCAGCCGGGTCTTCGCGAGCTCGGTGGCGAGCTCAGCGAACTTGTGCGAGATCGCTTGGAACGTCCCGACCGGCCGGCCGAACTGGCGCCTCTCCTTCGCGTAGGCGAGCGCGTCGTCGAAGGCGCGCTGGGCCATCCCCAGCGCGCTCGCGGCGAGAATGGTGCGCTCGTAGTTGAGGCCGGCCATCAGCTGGGTCCAGCCGTGGCCCTTCGTGCCGAGCAGGGCGTTCTGCGGTACCCGCACACGGTCCAGGTGGAGCTCGTTGGTCTCCTCTCCGCCCATCGTCTGTATCGGGGTGATCCTGAAGCCCTCTGCGTCGCGCGGCACCAGGACCATTGACATGTCCTCGTGGCGCTCGCCCTCGCCCGTGCGGCAGACGATCAACACGTGGCTCGCCTTGTGCGCGTAGGAGCACCACATCTTGGCTCCGTCGACCACCCACTCGCGGTCCTCCAGGTGGGCCCGGGTCTTCAGGCTCGCCACGTCCGAGCCGGCGTCGGGCTCGGACATCGCGATCGCGAGCGCGCCCCCCTTGACGACCCGGCCGAGCAGGTCCCGCCTTTGCTCCTCGGTCCCGAACCGGTTGAGGGCGCCGACCACGATCAGCGTGACGCCGTAGGCGCCGATCGGGATCTGGCCGCGCGCGGTCTCCTCGAGGAACAGGGTCGCGTCGAGGAAGCTGCCGCCGGAGCCGCCGTACTCCTCCGGGATCTGGAGGCCGTACCAGCCCAGCCCGGCCATCTTGGCGGCCACCTCCTCCGAGTGGTGGTCGCCCTCGGGCACGGTCCAGGTCTCCCGCTCGGCGAAGTCGCGGATCGCCTCGACGAACGCCCGCTGCTCGTCGGTCAGGCCATGCTGCCAGGTGGGCGCGGCGGACAGGGTCGTGGTCATGCTCCACCGAGAGGGTAGACCGAGGCTGGTGTAGGAGGGCGGTCGGCCCAGGGCGGCTAGCCGGCGTCGGTGACGGCGAGCTGAGCCACCGGCGACGACGCGCGCCCGAAGCGGGCGGCGGGCCGGCGCCGCTTCCGAGCCACCCACTCGTACTCGGCTCGCAAGCCGTCCTCGAGCGGGACCCGGGGGGACGAACCCGAGGTCCGCCCGGGCGCGGCTGATGTCGCGCCGGGTTGGCCACGTCGCCGCGCTGGCGTCCCCACGGGCCTGCGCACCCGCCTACAGTGGCACTTTGCACCCCTCCTGGGGGTGCCGGATGCCTTCGTAGGTCGTGCCGCGGCAGTCACAGGCGACACGACGGCCCGGGCTAACCCGGAGGCTGCTCCTCAGCGGCCGGCGCCCTCGGACGTGCCCGGCTGCGCGCCGGCGAATGCCGGAGCCGCGGCTTTCGGGTCCGGCTCGCGGAAGCGCCCCAGCTCGCGAAGAGCGATCACCATCTTGTGCACCTCGTCCGGCCCGTCGGCGATCCGCAGCCAGCGGCCCTGGCGCCACATCGCGGCCAGCGGGATGTCGTCTGACATCCCGAGCGCACCGTGCACCTGCATCGCCCGGTCCAGCACCTCCTGGTGCATCTGGGCGGCCACGACCTTGATCATCGAGATCTCCTGGCGTGCGGCCCGTTTGCCCTCGGTGTCCATCTTCCAGGCCGCGTGGAGGACGAGCAGCCTCGCCGAGTCGATCTCCATCCGGGACTTGGCGATGAAGTCCTGCACGAACTGCTTCTCTGCGAGGGGGCCACCGAAGGCTCGGCGGTCGTGGGCCCGCCGGCACATCATCTCGAACGCCCGCTCGGCCGAGCCGATCGCGCGCATGCAGTGGTGGATGCGCCCGGGGCCCAGCCGGTCCTGGGCGATCGCGAACCCCGCGCCGCGCTCACCGAGCAGGTTGCCGGCGGGAACGCGGCAGTCCTCGTAGCGGACCTCCCAGTGCCCGGGCCCGGCGTCATGGCCCATCACCGGCACGGGCCGGACCCCGATGAAGCCGGGCGCGTCAATCGGAACCAGGATCATGCTGGCGCGCTTGTGCGGCGGCCCCTCGGGGTCGGTCACCACCATCGCGATCGCGACCGAGGCGCCGTTGTAGCCCGAGGTGAACCACTTGTGGCCGTTGATGACCCACTCGTCGCCGTCGAGCTCGGCTCGGGAGGACAGTCCGGTCGGGTCCGAGCCCGCGGTCTCCGGCTCGGTCATCGAGAAGCAGCTGCGGATCTCGCCGTCGAGCAGGGGCTGCAGCCAGCGCCGGGTCTGCTCCTCGGTGCCGTGCTCGGCGAGGATCTCCATGTTGCCCGTGTCGGGCGCCGAGCAGTTGAAGGCCATCGGCGCCACCGCCGGGCTGCGGCCCATCTGCTCGCACAGCATGCCGTACTCCCAGTGCGTGAGGCCCGGTCCGAAGCGCTCGTCGGGCAGGAACAGGTTCCACAGCCCCTCCGCCTTGGCCCGCTCGCGCAGCTCGACCAGCGCCCGGGGGTAGGGAACGCCCGGGCCAACCTCCTCGTCCAGTCCGCGGTGGCCCTCCTCCTCCACCGGGTAGACGTGCTCGTCCATGAACTCACGGACCCGCTCGAGCAGCTCCGCGACGCGATCGGAGGGCTGGAAATCCACCGAGCGGCAGCCTATACCGGTTTGCAGGCGCGCAGTCGCTGCGACGCGGCGCGGCGCGATCGCGGGGTCCGGGGACTATAGGGTCGCCCCATGCCCAAGCTCCTGTACGAAAAGCGCGACCGGGTTGCCCACCTCACCCTCAACAGGCCCGAGGCGAAGAACGCCATCGACCCGGAGCTGCACGAGCTCCTGTGCGAGGCGTGGGTCGACTTCCGCGACGACCCGTCGGTCGACGTAGCCATCCTCACCGGGACGGGCGACGCCTTCTGCGCCGGCGCGGACCTCAAGACCTACATCCCGCCGATCATGCGAGGCGAGCGGAATCTCCGCGAAATAGTGGACATCGGCTTCGGCGGCCTCACCCGCGGCCTGCACAGGATCGACAAGCCGGTCATCGGGGCGATCAACGGCTGGGCATTGGCGGGCGGCCTCGAGACCGCTCTCGCCTGCGACATCCGGATCGCCTCCGAGCGGGCCATCTTCGGCTCCTTCGAGGCGCGTCGAGGTTTCCACCACGGCGACGGCGGCATAGTGCGGCTGGTCAACTCCTGCGGTGTGGGCGTTGCGTCCCACATGCTGCTCACCGCAGAGCCGATCGACGCGGACACCGCGCTGGGATGGAACCTCGTGACCAAGGTCGTGGCGCCCGAACGGCTAATGGAGGAGGCCGAGACGGTGGCGGCCCAGATACTGCGCAACTCGCAGCGTGCCGTCCGCTCCGCCAAGGAGACGATCCTGGAGGTGATCGGCAAGGATCTCGACGACCAGCTCCGAACGGAGGCCTGGAACGCCTACACCTGCGCCGATCCCGAGGAGACGATGGGCCTGCTGCAGCGCTTCTACGACAAGGGCGACGCGGGCCGCGCGGGCAGCCACGAAACTCCCCTGGACTAGCGAGCCAGCTCGAGCAGGAGCCAGGCGATGAAGGCGGCCACCCCTCCGCCCAGCAGGGTCGCCGCGAGCAGCTTGGCCGCATTCGGGCGGGACACTCCCTCGGCCGGCCGCGTCAGCTCGGCCTCGAGCAGCACGTCCCTCGCCGCCTCCGCCGCGGCTAGCGGCACCAGAACGTCGCGCGGCCCGGCGGCAAGGAAGTCGGGCACGTCGAAGCCGGCGCTGCGGCGTACGACGCTCGGCACCCCTTCCTCGAGCAGCAGGCCCTGGATCAGCTCCGCCTCGGCCTGGTTGCGCCCCCCGGCGACCCGGACCAGCTCGCCCTGGGTGTACTCGGGGTTGATCTTGCGCGCCCGCCCATGCGCCTCCGTGAGCGGCGCCTCGATCGCCTGCGCGCCGACGTAGACGAGCGGCATCCCGCAGCGGGCGCAGAAGCGCTCCTCCAGCGGATAGTGCAGCGCGCAGGAGGGGCAGGCGAGTGGCTCAGCCCTCGAGGAGGATCTCTTCCTCGTCGACACGGCCGTCGGCGATCCGCCAGGCGCGCACCCCGGGCTCGCCGTTGGCCAGCGAGACGATGAGGTACGTCCAGTGCGGGTAGTACGCCAGGTTGATGTCGGTCTGCGATGGCTCAGCCGGGCTGCGCGGGTGGGAGTGGTAAATGCCCACCTCATGGCCTTCGTCGTCCAGTTGGTTGGCCCCCAGCAGGCTCTTTGCGTCGAGCTCGTAGCCGTACGGCGAGGCTCGCAGGTTGCGTGAGCGGATTACCTCCCGGACCGTGCCGTCCTGTGCGCGCAGGTACCCGCAGCACTCGTTGGGGGCCTCCTCGCGCGCGTGCGCCACGAGCTCGTCCCAGTGGGCCTTCGACATTCGCATTCCGACGGAGAGTAGCCTTGGTCGCTATGGGGGGGTTCGTCAACGTGGGCCCACTGGAGCTGCTCGTGGTCGGCGTGATCGCACTGCTCGTGCTGGGGCCCAAGCGCCTGCCGGAGGCGGCCCGGGCGGTGGGCCGTGGCATGCGCGAGCTGAAGGCGGCGGTGGCCGGCGAGGACGAGGACGACCAAGAGACCGAGCCGCGGCCGGAGCCCTAGGCCCGACTACCAGAACGAGGCGGACTCGATCGTTTCCTCGAGCTCCTCAAGCGGCTTGTCGTAGACGCCCGAGCTGAGGTACTTCCAGCCGTCGTCGGGAGCCACGAAGACGACGTTTCCGTCGTCGAGGTCGGCGGCGACTCGCGCGGCGATCGACGCGATCGCTCCGCTCGAGACTCCGATGAAGAGCCCCTCCTCCTCCTGGAGCTTCTTCGTCCAGACCACGGCATCCCGGTTGGAGACGAAGATCTTCCGATCGAGAAGCGAGAGGTCGAGGATCGGTGGGATGTAGCCGTCCTCGAGCGAGCGCAGTCCCTGGACGTTCTCGCCTTGCAACGGCTCGGCGGCCACGACCAGCGTGTCGGGGTCCTCCTCCTTGAGCCGGCGGGCGTTGCCCATCAGCGTGCCCCCGGTCCCCAGCCCGCCCACGAAGGCCGCCACCTCGTCCAGCTCCTCCAGGATCTCCACCGCGGTCCCGTGATAGTGGGCGTCCGGGTTGGCCTCGTTCCCGTACTGGTAGGGCATGAAGTAGGAGGAGTCGCTCTCGGCCATTTCGAGCGCCATCACGACCGCGCCGTTCGAGCCTTGCTCCCCCGGCGAGTAGACGATCTCGGCCCCGAACATATGCAGGAGCTGCGTTCGCTCCCGGGTCACGTTGTCGGGCATCACAACCTTGAGCGGATAGCCCTTGCGCGAGCAGATCATCGCCAGCGAGATGCCGGTGTTGCCCGAGGTGGGCTCGAGGATCGTCTGCCCCGGGCCGATCAGCCCATCCTCCTCCGCCCGCTCGATCATCGCGCGGGCGACTCGATCCTTTACCGAGCCGGTGGGGTTGTAGCTCTCCAGCTTCGCGTAGATGCGGACGCCCGGCCTGGGCGACAAGCGCTTGAGCTCGACGAGCGGCGTGTTGCCGATCGCCTCCACGATGTCGCCGTACTTGCCCCCGCACGGCCTGTTGTCGAGCCCTGGCTCGAGCATTGCTTCAGAAAGTGTAGCCTCGGTCGGGAGGGCCGAGCGAGTACGGTGCCGCGCCGTGGAAGGTGGTCGCGTGCTGCTCACGGGCTTCCCCGGCTTCATCGGGCGGCGGCTCGCCGACCGCCTGATCGCCGACGGCGCCGCCCTCACCGCGCTGGTGGAGCCGCGCATGGGCGAGGCCGCCCGGCAAGCCGCTCCCCACGGGCTCGAGGTGCTCGAGGGAGACATCACCGAGCGCCGTCTCGGACTGGCCGACCCCGACTGGGAGAGGCTCACGGCCGAGGTCACCGCCGTCTTCCACCTCGCCGCGATCTACGACCTCGCGGTGCCGATCGAGATCGCGCAGCGGGTGAACGTCGACGGGACCGGCAACGTGCTCGAGCTCTGCGCGGCCTGCGAGCGCCTCGAGCGGCTCAACAACGTGAGCACCGCCTACGTCGCGGGCCTGCGCACCGGGATCGTCTACGAGCACGAGCTGGTCCTGGGCCAGGGCTTCAAGAACCACTACGAGTCGACCAAGTTCCAGGCCGAGGTCTGGGTGCGCGAGGCAATGGACCGCGTCCCGACCACGATCTACCGGCCGGCGATCGTCGTGGGTGACTCGCGGAGCGGCGAGACGCAGAAGTTCGACGGCCCCTACTACATGCTGCGGGTCGTCTCGGCGGCCGAGCGCCGTGGCCTGCCGATCCCCCAGTTCGGCCGCGCCGAGGCCCCGTTCAACGTCGTGCCGGTCGACTTCGTGGTCGACGCGCTCGCCGCTGGCGGCCGCGAGCCCGAGGCCGTTGGGCAGACCCTCCACCTGGTCGACCCGGAGCCGGTCACCGCCTCCGAGCTGCTCAGGATCCTCAGCCGGGAGTACGCGGGCCGGGAGCCGGGGTATCGGATGCCAGCGGGGGTCGTCACCGCGCTGCTGCGCCTTCGCGCGGTCCGCCGGGCGTTCGGCGGCGCACCCCGTGAGTCGATTCAGTACCTGAACCACCCGGTGCGCTTCGATACCCGGCGCACGGCGGACGTACTCGCGCGGGCCGGCCTGAGGGTTCCGCGGTTCAAGGAGTACGTCGGTGCCATGGTGCGCTACTTCCGCGAGCACGAGGACGAGCCCTCCTACCTGCCGGCGGATTTCCAGTAAGTGGCCACCTATCTCGACGCCGAATGGCACCGCGAGCTGCTCGACCAGCTCTGCGCGATCCCGCGCGGGACCGCCACCGAGGGCGAGAACCGCGCCGCCCGGTGGGTCGCGGAGCGGCTCGCCGAAGAGGGGGCGTCGGCGCGGCTCGAGGAGGAGCCCTCGAACGGCGGCTACTGGTGGCCGCTCGGCCTCGCGGCGGGCGCCGGCCTCGTCGCCGGGCTCGCGGCCCTGCGCGGTCGCCGCGTGC
>JBKPHP010000079.1:0-12537 GCA_046729895.1 Actinomycetota bacterium | reverse complement strand
CTACGACGCCGTCGTCCTCGAGGATCGTTTCCCACGACAGCGTCCGGACGAGGTAGGTCGTGAAGAACGGCAGGATCACCACCAGCAGCAGTGCGTTCTTCCACTTGCCGCCGCGGAAGGCGATCGCGTAGGCGAGCGGGTAGCCCACCAGCAGGGCGATCAGCGTGGAGACGCCCGCGTACCAGAACGAGCGCAGGAACTGCGTGTCGTAGTTCTTGAGGGCGTCGATATACGTCTGGAAGTGCCAGGTGAACTGGTACCCCGTGTCGATCGTCCCCTCCTTCAGCGAGATCTGCGCCATGTAGTAGAGGGGGACGGCGAAGAAGATCAGCAGCCAGAGGAGCCCCGGCGCGAGCAGCGCCCAGGGCAGGACGCTCTGGCGCCGGAACAGCGTCACGCGCCTATCGCGCGCTGGAAGGCCTCGTCGATCTCCGCCTCGTCCTTGGGCGGGAACGTCTTCAGGTCATGGGTCTTCGAGAGGTCCGGGAAGATCAGCTTGTTGGACGCGATGTCGGGATCCGATTGCGCCAGGACCTCCTTCGTGCCCTTGACCGGCGGCACGTAGTTCACGTATGCCGTGATCAGCGCCTGGATCTCCGGGTCGTAGACGAAGTCCATCATCTTCTCCGCCGTGTACGCGTGCGGCGCGCCGACCGGGATCTGCATCGAGTCCGTGAAGACCATGTAGCCCACGTTGGGGAAGCGGTACTTCACTTTCGTGCCCTGTGCCGTGAGCTGCACCGCGTCGCCGGACCAGCCGATGATTGCCCACGAGTCGCCCTTCGAGATGTCCCTCGTGTACTCGTTGCCGGTGAAGCGGCGGATCTGCCCGTCCTTGGCGCCCTTCTCGAGCTTGTCGATCGCGCTAAGGCACTGGTCCTTGGTCGCGTCCTCCGGCTTGATGCCGTCGGCGAGCAGCACGGAGCCGACCGAGTCCCGCATCTCCGTCAGGAAGGTGACCTTGCCCTTGAGCTTCTTGTCCTCCAGCAGCTCGTTGGCGTTCGCCGGCCCCGACTGGCCCACCTTGTCCGCCCGATAGATGATCAGCACCTGGCCCGACTGCCACGGCACCGAGAACTCGCGCTTCGGGTCGAAGTCGGGATGCGCGACGGACGGCTCGATGTTCTTGACGACGTTGGGCATCGAAGACTTGTCGAGCTTCTGGACGTAACCGAGCCGCTTCATGCGGTTGCACATCCAGTCGGTGACGACGTGCAGGTCGCGCCCGCCCGAGTTGCCCTGCGCGTACTCCTGGCGGACCTTGCCGAAGAACTCGACGTTGTCGTTGATCTCCTCGACGTACTTCACCTTGGTCCCGTACTTCTTCTGGAACTTGTCGAGCGTGGGGTGCTGCTTGGTCTTCTCGTCCACGTCTATGTAGAGCGGCCAGTTGGCGAAGAGGAGGCTCTTCGAGATCTTGCCCTTGGGGATGACCTTCTCGCTCGCGCCCTTGGGCTCGGAGGTCTCGTCGCTGCCGCACGCCGCCAGGTAGGCGATCGCGCTCACGCTGAGAGCGCCCGCCGCGCCCCGGCGCAAGAGGCGCCTGCGCGTCATCTCCTCGCGGATCATTTCCTCGAAGCGTCGCTCGAACTCCGTCGTCGATCGCACCTGTCCTCCTTGCTCAGGCCACCTCGGCCGTATCTAGTGGCGCGGAGGCGGGCTCGCCGCCCGCCGCGTCTCTGACGATATGGATGTGCTCGTTGGCCCACGCCAGGCGAACCCGTGCGCCGGCCCCGGGCATCTGCTGACGCGCCGCCTCGTCGGTGTTCGGCACCAGCACGGTCATGGCCGTGCCGTCGCCGAGCTTGACCACCACCTGGGTGGCCGTGCCGAGGTAGAGCGAGCTCTCGATGATTCCCTCCACACTCGGCCTGTCCTCGGGAGAGCCGCTGTCCAGCGGATGCAGCTCCAGCTTCTCGGGGCGGACCACCGCGTGCGCGCGCTCACCGACTGTTGCGCCCGCGGACTCGGTCCGCACCGTCACGCCGGCGTCGAGCTTAAGCTCGGTCCGGGCGCCGTTCGCCGACATGACATCTCCCGGCATCAGATTCGAGACGCCGATGAAGCCCGCGACGAACGTCGTGCCCGGGCGCTCGTAGACCATCTCCGGCGCGCCAACCTGCTCGACCAAACCGCGGTTCATGACCGCGATGCGGTCCGACATCGTGAGCGCCTCCTCCTGGTCGTGCGTCACGTAGACGAACGTGATCCCCACATCGCGCTGGATCCCCTTCAGCTCCACCTGTAGCTGCTTGCGGAGCTTCAGGTCGAGCGCTCCGAGCGGCTCGTCCAGCAACAGCACGGCCGGACGGTTGACGAGGGCGCGCGCGAGAGCGACGCGCTGCTGCTGGCCGCCCGAGAGCTGGTTCGGCTTGCGCTTGGCCTCGGAGGCCAGGCCGACGCGCTCGATCTCCTCGGCCACGCGGCTCCGTACGTCCCCCTTGGGCACCTTCTTGCGCTCCAGGCCGAAGGCCACGTTCCGCTCCACGCTCAGGTGCGGGAACAGCGCGTAGCTCTGGAAGACCGTGTTCGTGGGCCGCTTGAAGGCTGGGAGCCCGGTGACGTCCTCCCCCTCGAGCAGGACGCGTCCCTCGCTCGGCTCCTCGAACCCGGCCACCATTCGCAGCGTGGTGGTCTTCCCGCAGCCGGAAGGGCCGAGCAAGGTGAAGAACTCGCCTCGCTCGATGTCGAGCGTGAGCTGGCGGACGGCCGCGAGGTCCCCGAAGAGCTTCGTGACCCGGTCGAGACGGACGCTCGGGACGCTCGGGCTGTGCTGTTCCGGCGGGATCGCTCCTCCTTCGAGCGGACGGTATGTGTGCAACGACATCCCCGCAAGGGGCGGAAGGCAGAAAACGGCCAAGCTCTCTTATACAGAATGGCGCACGTAGATGCTCTGGCTTTAACTCCGTGCGCCCTTGTGTCTATTCTGAGGCGCCGATAGCGTTGTCCCCAGCGTCTATCTGCCCGAACCGAGGAGAGGGAATGGCCACTACCCCCCAGACCGCGTTCGAGCCGACTGCCAAGGCCCCCGGTCGGCTGCAGGAGCTGGCGCGGCGCCACCTGTGGATGCACTTCACGCGCATGGGCGCGTACGACGAGGATCACGAGATCCCGATCCTCGTTCGCGGCGAGGGCTGCTACGTCTGGGACGAGCAGGGCAGCCGCTACCTCGACGGTCTCTCGGCGTTGTTCTGCGTCAACGCCGGCCACGGCCGCACGGAGCTCGGAGAGGCTGCGGCGAAGCAGGCCAAGGAGCTGGGCTTCTTCACGACCTGGAGCTACGCCCACCCGCCGGCGATCGAGCTCGCGACGCGCCTCGCCAAGCTCGCGCCGGGCGACCTGAACCGCGTCTTCTTCACGTCGGGCGGATCCGAGGCCGTGGAATCGGCCTGGAAGCTGGCGCGCGCTTATTACAAGATGAACGGCGAGGCCCAGCGCACCAAGATCATCGCCCGCGAGACCGCCTACCACGGCACCTCGTTCGGGGCGCTCGCGATCACCGGGATCACGCCCCTGCGTACGCCCTTCGAGCCGCTCACGCCGGGCTCCTGCCACGTGCCGAACACCAACAGCTATCGCTGGCCGGAAGGCCGAGACCCGCTCTGGGCTGCCGAGCAGATCGCCCACCGGATCGAGTTCGAAGGCCCCGAGACCGTGGCGGCGGTCATCCTGGAGCCGGTGCAGAACTCGGGCGGCTGCATCCCGCCGCAGGAGGGCTACTTCCAGCGCGTGCGCGAGATCTGCGACGAGTACGGAGTGCTCCTGATCTCCGACGAAGTCATCTGCGCCTGGGGCCGTCTCGGTCACTGGTTCGGCTGCGAGCGCTACGACTACCAGCCGGACCTGATCACCGTCGCCAAGGCGCTCACCTCGGCCTACGCCCCGATGGGCGCGCTGATCGCCTCCGACCGCATCGCGGAGCCGTTCCTTCACGACAACGCGATCTTCGCGCACGGCTTCACCTTCGGCGGCCACCCGATGGCGGCGGCAGTGGCGCTGGCCAACCTCGATCTCTTCGAGCGCGAGGACCTGTGCGGTCACGTGAGGGCGAAGGAGGGAGAGTTCCGTCAGATGCTCGAGGGCCTGCGCGATCTGCCGATCGTCGGCGACGTCCGCGGCGCCGGCTACTTCCTCGCCATCGAGCTCGTCAAGGACCAGGAGACGAAAGAGACGTTCACCGACGCCGAGTCGGAGGAGCTCCTCCGCGGCTACATGTCCGGCGCACTCTTCAACAGCGGCCTCATCTGCCGGGCCGACGACCGCGGCGACCCGGTGGTTCAGATCACGCCGCCGCTGATCGCCGACACGCAGCAGTTCGAGGAGATCGAGGCCGTGCTCCGGAAGGTGCTGGGCGAGTCCTGGGACCGGGTGGTGAAGCACTAGCGCCATGCTCACTGTTCGCGGCCTCGTCGCGGAGATGGGCCTCGAGCTCGCGGCGGGCGAGCAGGCCGGCGACGCGCCGGTGCGCTGGGTCCACATCTCGGAGCTTCCCGACCCCACTCCCTGGCTGTCCGGCGGCGAGCTCCTCTTGACGACAGGGCTCACGCTCGAAAGCACGGCGCGCCAGCGCGAGTTCATCCGTCTGCTCCATCGCAGCCACCTGGCCGGACTCGGCTTCGGCACCGGCTTCAATCACGAAAAGCTGCCTCAGGCGCTCCTCCGCGAGGCCAACGAGCTGGCCTTTCCGGTGTTCGAGGTGCCGTACGAGCTGCCCTTCATCGCGATCACGGAGAAGGCCTTTACGCGACTCGTGAACGAGCAGTACGAGCTCCTGCAGCGCAGCAGCGCCATCCACAAGCGCCTCGAGCGCCTGGTGCTCGAGGAGCGCGGGCTCGACGAGCTCGTGCGCGCGCTCGCCGCTGCGATCGGCGGTGCGGTGGTCGTGCTGAGCGCCCGTGGCGAGCCCATGGCTTCCAAGACCTTCCGCCGCGAGCTGCCCCAGGCGGCCCTCGAGGCCGTCGCGGAGGAGGTCCGCACTCGCACGGCGGAAGCGGCCGGCGAGCGCGAGAGGGGGGAGTTCGCGCCCGACCACGTGGAGCTCGCCGGGCGCTCGCTGGTGCTGCCTGTCGCCGCGCGAGGCCATGGCGCTCAGGCATGGCTGCTGGCCGCCCACGACTCCAGCGGGCTGGGCGACTTCGAGCGACTCATCCTCCGGCAGGCGGGCACAGTGGTCGCGCTCGAGCTCATGCGACAGCGCGCGATGCGGGACACGGAGCGGCGGCTGGCGGGCGACGTCCTTGCGGAGGCCGTGGGAGGCCGACTCGACGAGACCGAGCTCAGCGGACGCCTGCGGCCGTTCGGGATCGGCTCCCAAGCGGCCGTGCTCGTCTTCAGCCGAAACGGGGAGGCGGGAACCGGCGCCGAGCGTGTACTCGACCGCTTCCTCGCCGACGCCGGGCTGGGCGCGCTCGTGGCGACGCGCGACCGGCTGCTGTGTGCCGTCGTCGACGCGCAGGCCGGCCTCGATCCGGTGGCGCTCGCAGAGCAGGCGCGCGAGGCCGTTAGCGGTGAGCGCGGGGAGCTCCGCGCCGCGGTGAGCCGTCCCGCGCCGCTGGGGCAACTGCGACGCAGCTACCACGAGGCGCGCTGCGCGCTGGAGGCCACGGCCGTCGCGGACGGCGCCGGCCCTAGCGTCGCCTCCTACCGGGACCTGGGCGCCTTTCAGCTGCTCCTGTCGTTGCAGGACGACGACGCGCTGCGCCTCTTCTGTGACAGCGTCCTGGGGCCGCTGGAGGACGCCAGCGGCGAGTACGGCGATGAGCTCATCCGCTCCCTCGAGGCCTTCATCGAGCAGAACGGGCAGTGGGAGCGGGCCGCCCGTGAGCTCTACTGCCACCGCCACACGCTGCGCTACCGGATACGCCGCGTGGAAGAGCTCACGGGCCGCGACCTGCGGAACGCGCGGGACAGGATCGAGTTCTGGCTGGCCCTACGGGGAAGGGAGCTCGTGCGGTGAGGGTTGTCCGTCGGGGCGGACGCGGAGGTCGGGGCAGGTGACAGGCCTGCGCGCGGCCGTGCTGGGAGCAGGCGGCACGATCGCACCGGCCATCGTCCGCGACCTGGCGGAGTCCGAGGAGATCTCTGAGCTCTTGCTCCTCGACCTCGACGGGGCGCGCGCGTCGACCGTCGCCAGGGAGCAGGCCGGCGCGGCCGGGGGCCCCGCGGGCCGGCCGGACGCGGTGGCACGACCTCTCGAGGTTGACGCCCGCGATCCGGGTGCGCTCGGCGAGGCGCTGGCGGACTCCGATCTGCTCGTGAACTCGGCGAGCTACCGGGTGAACCTGGAGGCGATGCGGGCCTGCCTGGACGCCGGCTGCAACTACCTCGATCTCGGCGGGCTGTACTGGATGACCGACCGCCAGCTCGAGCTACACGAAGAGTTCCGGGAGCGGGGGCTGCTGGCGCTGCTGGGCATGGGGTCGAGCCCGGGCAAGACCAACGTGATGGCCGAGCAGGCCGTGCGCGAGCTGGGCGGGGGGCCGTCGCGGGTAGACGTCGTCGCCGCGGGCCGTGACCTCGATCCACCCCGGGGGTTCAGCGTTCCGTACGCGCTACGCACGCTGATCGATGAGGTGACGATGGCTCCGATCGCGGTGCGAGACGGGGAGCCCCAAGAGATCGAGCCGCTCACGCCCGGGGGCTCCGTGAGCCTTCCAGAGCCGATCGGCGCGGCGGACACGATTCACACCCTGCACTCGGAGCTGCGCACGTTTCCGGAAAGCTTCGGCTGCACAGAGGCGAGCTTCCGGCTCTCGCTGGCGCCGAAGCTGCTGGAGCGCCTGCGCGAGCTCGCCGCCGGTCCGGACGAGGAGATCGAGCGCGCCGCCCGCGAGGCGCTGCCCCCGTCCGGCCATACGGTGTCCGTACACATGGTGGAGGCCGAGGCCGGAGGTCGGGTGGTCCGAGTCACAGCCGTGACGAATCCGATGGAGCGGTGGGGGCTGGGCGGCGGGATCGTGTCCACCGCCGCGCCCGCGGCTGCGGCCGCGCGGCTGCTGGCACGGGGGAGGCTCCAGGCGCGGGGCGCCATGCCGCCGGAGCGCTGCGTGCACCCGGACGATCTCTTCCCCGAGCTCATGAAGCGCGGCTGCGACTTCACGATCGCCAGAGAGGAGACCGTCGCCACATGAGGGTCGGCGCGCCCACCGAGATCAAGCCGGACGAGTACCGCGTCGCGCTGACGCCGGCCGGAACGCGGGAGCTGACCGAGCGCGGACACGAGGTGCTGGTCCAGGCCGGCGCCGGCGAGGGCAGCACCATCTCCGACCGCGAGTACCGCGCCCAGGGCGCGAGGATCGTCCCGGACGCCGCCTCGGTCTTCGACGAAGCCGAGCTGATACTCGGTGTCAAGGAGCCGCAGCCGGAAGAAGTCGAGATGCTCCGCCCCGAGCACACGCTGTTCACCTACCTGCACCTGGCGCCGGACCCGGAGCTCACGAAGTCGCTCGCCGCCTCCGGGGCCACCTGCGTCGCCTACGAGACCGTAGAGGACTCCCGGGGGCGCCTGCCGCTGCTCGCCCCCATGAGCGAGGTCGCGGGCAAGATCGCCACCCAGGCCGGCGCCTTCTTCCTCGAGAAGCCGCTTGGTGGTCGCGGCGTGCTGTTAGGTGGCGTGGCCGGCGTAGCCGCCGCCACCGTCATGATCATCGGCGGCGGCGTGGTCGGGATGAACGCCGCATTCATCGCGATCGGCATGGAGGCGGACGTGTTCGTGTTCGACCGGAGCATCGACCGCCTGCGCGAGCTCGATATCGCCTTTGGTGGGCGCGCCTCGACCGTGTACTCCTCGACGCTCGCCATCGAGGAGATGCTGCCGCGCGCCGACCTCGTGATCGGGGCCGTGCTCATCCATGGGGCCCGGGCGCCCTACGTGGTCAGACGCAACCAGCTGCAGCTCATGAGGGAGCGGGCGGTGTTGGTGGACGTCTCGATCGATCAGGGTGGCTGCTTCGAGACCTCCCGACCCACGACGCATTCGGACCCGGTCTTCGAGGTCGACGGCGTCACGCACTACTGCGTCACGAACATGCCCGGTGCGGTTCCAGTCACCTCCACCTTCGCGCTTACGAACGCAACCCTGCCCTATGTGCTCGCGATCGCCCATGAGGGCGTCAAGGGGGCGATCGCCAAGGACCCAGGGCTCCGGCCAGGGGTGAACGTCGCCGCTGGGAAGGTCACGCATCCGGCAGTTGCCGAGAGCACCAGTCTGCCGTTCACGCCATTGGAAGAGTCGCTGGTCGCTAGTCGCTAATCGCTGGAAAGGAAGGAGATTCGAAATGGCTACTGCCGCCAAGACCAAGCTTCAGAACTTCATCGACGGCGAGTTCGTGGATCCCGCCGAGGGTGCCACGGAGGAGATTCTGAACCCCGCCACGGGCGAGCCGATCGCCGAGGCGCCGCTCTCCACGGCCGAGGATGTCGATCGGGCCGTGGCAGCCGCCAAGCGCGCCTTCGAGGGTTGGGCCGACACCACGCCGGGCGAGCGCTCGCTGGCGCTCATTCGGCTGGCCGACAGGATCGAGGAGCACGGCGACGAGCTCGCCGACCTCGAGGCCGCGGACGCGGGCAAGCCGCGCCACGCCTTCGTCGAGGACGAGCTCCCGTTCATGGCCGACAACCTCCGCTACTTCGCCGGTGCCGCGCGCAACCTGGAGGGCCGCCCCGCCGGCGAGTACACCGAGGGCTACACCTCGATGGTCCGGCGCGAGCCGGTGGGGGTCGTCGGGCAGATCACCCCTTGGAACTACCCGCTGATGATGGCGATCTGGAAGATTGGCCCAGCCCTCGCCGCCGGCAACGCCGTGGTGCTCAAGCCCGCGGAGACAACCCCGATCACGACCCTGAAGCTCGCCGAGCTCGCGGGCGATCTGCTCCCCAAGGGCGTACTGAACGCGATCACCGGGCACGGCCAGCCCACCGGCTCGACGCTCGTGACGCATCCGGACGTGGAGATGGTCTCCCTGACGGGCTCACCCGAGACCGGCAAGTGGATCGCCAAGGCCGCGTCCGATTCGCTCAAGCGGGTGCATCTCGAGCTCGGGGGCAAGGCGCCCGTGGTGGTGTTTGACGACGCGGACATGGAAACCGCGATGGAGACGATCGCCGGGACGGGGTACTACAACGCCGGACAGGACTGCACGGCCGCCACGCGCGTGCTGGCCTCGAGCGGCGTCTATGACGACGTGGTCGGCGGGCTCTCCGAGCAGGCCAAGGGGCTCCAGGTGGGAGACACGTTCTCCGCCGACACGACGCTCGGCCCGCTCAACTCGGAGCGGCAGCGCGAGCGGGTCGAGGGCTTCCTCGAGCGCAAGCCCGACCGGGCCGAGGTCGCCACCGGGGGATCGGAGCCCGACATGCCGGGGTTCTTCCTCGAAGCCACGGTGGTGGGGGGCCTGGAGCAGGGCGACGAGATGATCCAGAGCGAGATATTCGGCCCGGTGATCACCGTGCAGCCGTTCGACGACGAGCAGAAGGCCATCGAGTGGGCGAACGGCACACGCTACGGGCTCTCGTCGTCGGTCTGGACCCGGGACGTGGGCCGCGCGCTCCGGGTCGCCAAGGCGCTGCGCTTCGGGTGCGTGTGGATCAACGACCACATCCCCCTCGCCTCCGAGATGCCACACGGCGGCTACAAGCAGTCCGGCTACGGCAAGGACCTCTCGATCTATTCGCTGGAGGACTACACGGAGATCAAGCACGTGATGGCCTCGCTCAGCTGAGTGGCCGGCTATCGCTTCCTGACCAGCTGGCTGCTCGAATGCGAGCGGGAGCGCGCCTGGGAAGTCCTCCAGGACGCGGTTCGCTGGCCAGAGTGGTGGTCCGGCGTGGTCTCGGTGGACGAGCTAGACCCGGGCGGTGAGAATCACGTCGGTGGTCGGTACCGGATCGCGTGGCGAAGCCGCGTGCCGTATCCGCTCGAGTTCGAGTTCGGGGTCGACGAGGTCGAGAGTCCCCGGCTCATGGCGGGCACCGCCCGGGGCGAGCTGGAGGGCACGGGGCGCTGGCGCCTCTTCGAGGAGAACGGGGTCACCGCGGTGCTCTACGAGTGGAACGTCGCAACCACCAAGCCCTGGATGAACCTGGTGGCGCCCCTGGCCCGGCCGATCTTCGCCTGGAACCACGACGTGGTCATGGGCTGGGGCGGCCATGGGCTCGCCCGGCTGCTCGGTGCCCGCCTGCTGGCACACGGCTAGGATCGGCACGTGGGACGCTTGGACCAGCTCGACCTGACCCTGAAGCTGGGCAAGCAGGAGGAGGCCGAGCGCCTGGCGGCCGCTCACCGGCGGCTACTGGCCCTGCGGCTCGCGCTGGGAGGCAAGCTCGGCGATGGCAAGATCGGCCCCCCTGTGTGCGTGCTGTTCGAGGGCTGGGACGCCTCGGGCAAGGGCGGCGCGATCAAGCGGCTGGTGGCCCCCCTCGACCCGCGCCACGTGCGGGTGGCGCAGTTCGCCGCGCCCACCTACGACGAGAGGCGGCACCACTTCCTGTGGCGCTTCTACTCCGTTCTTCCCGGCCGAGGCGGCATGGCCGTGCTCGATCGCTCCTGGTACGGCAGGGTGCTCGTCGAGCGGGTGGAGGGCTTCGCCACCGTCGATCAATGGGAGCGCGCTTACGAGGAGATCGTCCAATTCGAGAAGTCGCTCTGCCTGGAGGGCATGATCCTCGTCAAGTTCTGGCTGCACCTCTCGCCGGAGGAGCAGCTCAAGCGCTTCCAGCGCCGGGATCAGGACCCGCTCAAGAAGTGGAAGCTCACCGAGGAGGACTGGCGCAACCGCGAGAAGCGCGCGGCCTATGAGCGGGCCGTCGAGGACATGCTCGAGCGAACCGACCACGGGCTCGCGCGCTGGCAGCTCGTGGAGGGCGACTCCAAGCGCTGGGCCCGCGTGAAGGTCGTCGAGACGGTCATCCGCGAGATGGAGCTGGGCATGCGGGAGCGCGGCTTCGAGCCGCCGCCGGAGGAACTCCGGCCCGCGGCAGCTGTTACCTCCCGGTGAACCGTCCGCGCCCTTCGTAGAGTCCGGCCCGTGCCCGGCAAGATCCTTCGCGTCGCGCTGCCGATCGCCGCCGCTGCGGCGGCCATACTGGCCGTCGTCTCCACGCGATCCGATGGAGAACGCGCAAGCACCAGCGCGACGCCCACCGCTCCCCCGCTGGTCGATCCGAGCGGTCGGCCGGGTCGCATACCGCGGCGACCAAACGTGGTCCTGATCATCATGGACGAGTTCCCCGGCGATTCGCTGCTCGGGCGCGACCGGCGGGTCGACGCCATTCGCTACCCGAATCTCGCCGCGCTCAGCCGCAACGCCTATTGGTTCCCAAACGCCTTCTCCTCGTACGACTCGACGCCCAAGGCGACACCTCTGATCCTCGACGGCAAGCGGCCGATCAAGGGCAACCCCGCGGACCAGCGCGGGCATCCACACACGATCTTCGACATGTTCGGCAGGCGCGGCTACCGCATCGTGGACTCCGAGGAAGCAACGGCGATCTGCCCGCGGCGCTACTGCCCCCACGCCCGGACCCGGCGGCCCGGGATCCTGCGCAACCTGAACCGGGGTCGCCCCAGCCGTCTCGAGCGCTTCTTCAATCAGATCAAGCCGGGGCGGCCGGGCTTCTACGTCAAGCACGTCCTCCTGCCGCACGGCCCGTACCTGTACCTGCCGTCCGGGGCGGCCACCCGCCGGGGCCCGCGCGACCTCGTACCCGGGATGACCAGCCCTCGCGGCTTCCACGACCGGTTCCTGACCTACCACAACTACCAGCGCTATTTGCTGCAGCTCGGATTCGTGGATCGCGAGCTCGGCCAGCTGTTCCAGAGGCTGGTCAGGCTCCGGATGTTCGATCAGACGATGATCGTCCTGACCGCCGACCACGGCTTCGCCTGGGAGATCGGCGTCCGCGACCGGCGCAAGGTCAACGAGCACAACGTCGACGAGATCGCCACCGTGCCGCTGTTCATCAAGGCGCCGGGCCAGCGGCGAGGTCGGATCGTCCGCTCGTACGCGCGGACGATGGACGTCACCCCGACGATCGCGGACATCCTGAACTTCCGGCTCCCCTACAGGCCCGACGGCCGCTCGGCCTTCAGCCGCGCCGTCCGGAAGCGGCGGAGCGTCTTTCTCCCGACCCGCGCGTTCGACCGCATCATCCGCATCTCGGCCCGGCGCTACGAGGCGCGCCGGCGCCGCAACGTGGCGCGCCGGCTGCAGCTGTTCGGCGCCGGACCGACGGGGTTCTACAGCGGCATCGGTCCGCGTCCGGAGCTGGTCGGCAGGCCTGTGGTCAGCCTGCCGCGCGGCTCCGCGAGCGCCCTGCGAGGTCGCATCGTCGCGGCCGGGGCTCTCCGCACCGTGCGCCGGGCATCGGGGCTGGTGCCCGCGCAGATCGCGGGCAACCTGCGCGGCGGGCGCCGCGGCGCGAGGCACGACGTCGCCGTGGCGGTCAACGGTCGCATCCAGGCCGTCGGTCGCACCTGGTACCTGCGGCGCGACCGGATCGAGCACTTCGCGGGGATGGTGCCCGAGAGCTCGCTGCGGG
>JBKPHP010000078.1:0-4790 GCA_046729895.1 Actinomycetota bacterium | reverse complement strand
TGACCGCCATCGGCTCCTTCATGGGCGCACTCGACACGCTGGTCGTCTCGACCGCCCTCCCGACGATCCGCCTCGACCTGGGCGCCTCCGTCTCCCAGCTCGAGTGGACCGTCAACGCTTACAACCTCGCCTTCGCCGTGATGCTCGTGACGGCCGCCGCGCTCGGCGATCGCTTCGGGCGCAGGCGCCTCTACGCGGCCGGCCTGGTCGGCTTCGCCGCAGCGTCGGCGGCCTCGGCGCTCTCCCAGAACGTCGGCACGCTGATCGCAGCACGGGCGGTTCAGGGGGTGGGCGCCGCCTTCATGATGTCCCTCGGCCTGGCGCTTCTGAGTGCCGCCTTCCCGGCCGAGAGGCGCGGCACCGCGATCGGGCTCTACAGCGCGGTCACCGGCCTTGCCGTGGCGAGCGGCCCAGTGGTCGGCGGCGCGGTCGTGAATGGCCTCGACTGGACGTGGATCTTCTGGCTCAACGTCCCGATCGGCCTGACCGCGGCCCCATTGGCACTCGCCCGGATGCGGGAGAGCTACGGGCCCAACACCGCGCTCGACCTGCCCGGTCTCGGGCTGGTCTCGGCGGGCGCCTTCGGCCTCGTCTGGGGCCTCGTCCGCGGCAACTCAGCCGGCTGGGGCAGCCCCGAAGTGGGGGGTACCCTCGCGGCCGGTGCCGTGCTGATCGCCGCCTTCGTCGCCTATGAGCGGCGGGCCAAGGACCCGATGATCCCAATCAGCCTCTTCCGCTCGAGGGCGTTCTCGGCAGGGAACCTGGCGATCTTCACTGTCTTCGGGTCGCTGTTCGCAGAGGTGTATTTCTTCTCGCAGTTCCTGCAGACGGGCCTCGGCTACGACGTGATCGGGGCAGGCCTGCGCTTGATGCCCTGGACCGGGACGTTCCTGCTGGTCGGGCCGATCGCCGGAGCGATGGCCGACCGGATCGGCGAGCGGCCGCTGATGGTCACCGGCCTGCTGACCCAGGCCGCCGCGACCATCTGGATCGCGCTGCACGCGAGCGCGGACATGTCCTACGGCGAGTTCCTCGTGCCCGTGATCGTCGCCGGGGTCGGGATCTCGATGGCGATCCCCTCGGCGCAGAACTCGGTGCTGGGCTCGGTCGCGCAGGAGGCGGTCGGCAAGGCCGCCGGCACCAACAGCGTCATGCGCGAGCTCGGCGGCGTGTTCGGCATCGCCATCGCCGTGGCGGTGTTCGCCGGCGCCGGCAGCTACGCCTCCCCCCAGGCGTTCGTCGACGGCTTCGCCCCCGCGGCCGGCGTGGCGGCCGCCCTCGCCCTGGTCGGCGCGGTGGCCGGCAGCTTCCTGCCCGGCCATGACTCCGAGGCGCAGCCGATCACCGCGGCACCCGCGCCCGCCCCCGCGCTCGAGACGGAAGGCTAGGCCGACGACGCGAGTCACCATTCGCTCGGGTCAGCCCGACAAGGGGAACGGAACGGCAGTTGGTCCGCGCGGTGTACCAGGAGCTGCACCGTGCGGACCGCCAATCTTGATTGCACCGTCCCGCGCAGCGCCGTGGACGGGACGCCGCCGGCGTGATTTGGAGCAGTAGGGTCCCGCTTAGCGTGATCCTCGTCATCGGCGCCACGGGCCAGGTCGGGCTTGGGGACGTACGGCGCCTCACTGACCGTGGCGAGGACGTTGCCGCGCTCGTGCGGCCGATGACCGATTCCACCATTGTCGCCGCCATGGGCGCCGCGATCGTGCGCGGCGATCTTCGGGATCCAGGTTCGCTGCGCTCCGCTTGCGAAGGCGTGGAGACGGTGGTGGCGACGGCTAACACGATCGTTCCCCGGCGCGGCGAGCGGGCGGACTTCGATGCGCTCGCGCGCGGCTATGAGGAGATCGGGCGGCTCGCCCGCGGGGTTGGGGTTGGCAGGCTCCTCTTCGTCTCGGTTCCGCGCCAGTTCATCGGTCGCGGTGCCCTCGACTTCGACGCAAAAGGACGGGTCGAGGAGCGACTGCGGGCGGAGGGCACCCCCTTGACCGTCGTGCGCTCGTCGCTGTTCATGGAGTTGTGGCTTCCGTGGCTTGGATCGCGGCTTCCGCTCCGTGGCGTCCAGCAGGCGACGCTGGAGCGCGGTTACTGGTTGACCCGGCTGGCGGCCGCCACGGCGCAGCAGAGCCTTGATCGATTCGGGATCGCTCTGCTCCCGGGGGAGGGCACCGCCCGCCATGCCTTCATCGCGGCGGATGACGTCTCCGAGGCGCTAGCCGCGGCTGCGACGGAGCCTGAGGTGCTCGCCGCCGAGATCCGGTTGGGCGGGCCCGAAGCCCTGAGCGCGATGTTGCTGAAATCTACGGGCGGGTGCTGGCGATCCGCGTTCGCACGATCCGGCAGCCGACGGCGCCGTTTCGCGCCCTCTCGGCCGCCGCCCGCGCGACCAGCCCGGCTGCATCCCAGATTCTCGCCGCGCAGACCTTGGTCGCCACCATCGATACGGCCTACCCGCCCGACGACGCGCGTGTGCTGCTCCGCCGAGAGCCGACCTCGGTTGAAGCGTTCCTGAGCCAGCGACGCGCCGTCGCCTGACCCCCTCGACAAGACCGGCGGCTACTCAAACTCCCGCTGCGTTGGGTCCGGCCGTGCCTACGGAGGCGGCTGGGCATCGCTCGATGCAGGCACACGCCGATTACGCTTCCCGAGTCGAGTGGGTTCGGGTTTCGGCCGCGTCCTCGGCCACTACTTGTCGCGAACTATCGGGGCCCAAGGTCGTGCGGATTGGCCCAGACGCCGCACCCCGCCAGGACGGCATCCTCCAGCGTCTCAGGCGATAGACGACGGCGCGCGGCGCTCCACGGGCGGCAAGCTTGGCGAAGTAGCGGCGGCCGCTGACGTGTCCGCGGTAGGTCGCGTGGCCGTCACCGACGGTGAGCGCGGTGACCTCTCCACCTCCGGGTCGCAGAGCTCGAGAACCGCCTCCACGCCTCGTCGGCTGAAGCCCTCGAACAGCCGGTTCACCGGGACGGGTTGAGCGCTCGGCCGCGGATGCAACCGAAGCCTCCGCCCACGGGGAAGGGGGCTCGGTGGAGGGCCCCGCCTTCCGACAACACCCGGAGAAGCCGGACTCTCGCGCGGGCGTGCGCTCGCTGGCTACTCGACGGAAGGTGTAGCCAGGGCGCGAGCAAGCCCGTCGAGCAGCGAGCCCCAGCCCTGCTCACGGCCGGCTGGGGACTCGAGCCCGTCTAGGAAGGCGCCGTACTCGGTGAGGATGAGCAGGGTGCGTTCACCTTCGGGCTTCAGGTCGATCGTCGCCAGCGAGACCGACACCCTCGCCTCGTCCATCAGCATCTCGTACGTGTAGACGATGCGCTCGTCCGGAACGATGTCCCAGTAGATCGCACGGTAGGTGTGGACGGGGCCGCCCCTCGGCCCGCCCCTGTGGACCTCGCGCCCGCCGACGCGGAAGTCGAGCTGGTGAGGCTCGTCCTCCCACTCCTCCGGGCCGGAGAACCAGCGGGCCTTGGCGGCTTCGTCGGCCCAGGCTGCGAAGACCGTGGCCGGCGTCGCGTCGTAGCGACGCTGGATCGTAAAGCTCGCGTGCTCGGTCGACCGTTCGGTCATCGGTCCGCCAGATAATCCCCGAGCCGATCGAGGCGCCGCTCCCAGCCCGCACGACGCTCTTGTATCCAGCGCTCGGCTGGCTGGAGCGCCTTGGCCTCGATCCTGCAGGTGCGAACCCGCCCGACCTTCTCGGTGCGGACGAGACCGCTGTCTTCCAGGACCTGCAGGTGTTGGAGCACGGCTGGAAGCGAGATCGGCAGCGGCTCGGCGAGAGCGCTCACCGAGGCCGACCCCTCGGAGAGCCGGTCGACGATCGACCTGCGGCTCGCGTCGGAGAGAGCGTGAAACACGCGGTCCAGCACCGGATCTTGCTTAAGCATCTTCTTAAGTATAATTCCGGGTCGGACCTCGCAATGAGCGAGCTCAGACTGAACATTACGATGTCGCTCGACGGGTTCGTCGCCGGCCCCGAGCAGAGCGAGGAGAACCCGCTCGGGGTGGGCGGCATGGAGCTTCACAAGTGGCTCACGGAGCTCGACGCGTTCCAGGAGACCCACGGCGAAGGGGGCGGGAAGGTCAACGCCAGCACGCCGATCGCCGAGGGATTCTTCGAGAACGTCGGCGCGGGCATCATGGGACGCAACATGTTCGGCGGCTCTGGCCCTTGGGGCGCGGACCCCTGGAGGGGTTTCTGGGGCGAGGATCCGCCCTATCACCACCCGGTCTTCGTGCTCACCAACCACGCGCGAGAGCCGCTCGTGATGCAGGGCGGCACGACATTTCACTTCGTCACCGATGGCATCGAGTCCGCGCTCGAGCAGGCCAAGGAAGCCGCCGCCGGCAAGGACGTCTCCCTGGCCGGCGGGGCGAGCGTCGTCCAGCAGTACCTGGCGGCGGGACTGCTCGACGAGATGCTGATCTCAGTTGTCCCCATCGTGCTCGGAGACGGAGCGCGACTCTTCGACGATCTGGGCGACGCCAGGCCGACGCTGGAGCAGGTTGAGGCGGTCGAGGCGCCCGGCGTCACGCACATCAGGTACCGACTGGCCTGATGGCAGCGGTGGTCTGGCACATAACCATGTCGCTCGACGGTTTTATCGCCGGGCCCGATGAAGCGATGGAGTGGGTGTTCGACTACTTCTCGGAAGAGACGAACGAGACCGCCGGCGACGTGATCGAGACGACCGGCGCGATCATCATGGGCAGGCACACCTACGAGGTCGAGGACCGGTATCGCCAGGGCATCTACGGCGGCGCCTGGACGGGGCCCTATTTCGTCC
>JBKPHP010000077.1:0-7008 GCA_046729895.1 Actinomycetota bacterium | reverse complement strand
GCCCGCGAGGGCGGGTTGGCCGTGACTCCGGAGGCGTACGCCCTCCTGGGCGTGGACAAGGCCTAGGCCTCTAACCCCGTAATACCAGCTTCGACAGGCTCTCCGCCACCGCCACCGGTTTGGACGCGTCCGCGGCTCGCGCCGCTTCCGCCTCGATGGCCGTGGTTCCGCCACTGAGCACCAGTGCGGCGTCGAGCCCGGCGCGCTCGGCCGCGGCTACGTCCGAGTCGAGTCGATCGCCCACCACGAGCGTGCGACCCTCGCCCAGGCGGTCGACGGCCGTGAGAAACAGCTGGGGCTCGGGCTTGCCAACGATGGACGCCCTGCGCCCCGTGGCGTACTCCACGGCGGCGACGATCGCCCCCGTTCCGGGCCAGAGGCCGTCGGGTTGCGGATAGGTGGGATCCCTGCCGGTGGCGATGAAGTCGGCGCCGCGGCGTAGGGCGAGGGAGGCGTCGCGCAGGTCGTCGTAGACCAGTTGCTCGGTTCCGCCGACCACGACCACAGCCGCACGCGAGGCGAGATCGGTCCCGTTCAGCACCCGAAGGCCCGCATCGGCCACGTGGCGGACCAGCGCCTGGGTCCCGATGACGAAGGCGGTTCGACCGCGCCGCGTCTCTGCGAGCAGGTGCTGTACCGCGCCGCCGACGGTCACGACATCGGCGACCGACGCCCGAAGGCCGATTCGCCACAACCTGGTGACGTAGTCCTCGGTCGCGTGCCGCGGATCGTTGGTGGCGAACGCGACTCGCTTCCCGGCCTCCCGCAGGCTGTCCACCGCCTCCACGGCGCCCGGCAGGGGCTCCTCGCCGACGTAGATGCACCCGTCCAGATCGAGGATCAGCTGGTCGTAGCCGCGGACCAGGGGGGAGAGGGGCACGTCGCTAGCCTAGACGCGGTGACGCGGCCGCTCTTGGTTATGGCACTGACGCTCACGCTGGCTGCGGCCGGTTGCAACGGCGGCGACGGCAAGAAGAAGACCAGCGGCGGGTCCAGCAATGCGAACAGCCCGCCTCCGGGGGGCTGCGAGGAGGTCCATGCGCCCAAACCGCGCCCCGAGCGCGGCGCGCACAGGCCCGTTCGCCCGCTCGACCCGCGACGGACCTACGACGTGATACTGACCACGAGCTGCGGCGACATCACCATCCGTCTCGACGTGAAGGGCTCACCGAGCGTGGCGGCTTCCTTCATCTCCCTGGTTCGCCGCGGCTTCTATGACAAGACGCGCTTCCACCGCATCGTGCCCGGCTTCGTTGTCCAGGGCGGAGATCCCACGGGCACCGGAAACGGAGGACCCGGCTACACGACGCTCGACAGGCCGCCGAAACGAACTAGGTACGAGAAGGGCGTGGTGGCGATGGGCAAGACCCCCGAGCAGCCGGCCGGGACGGCGGGCAGTCAGTTCTACATCGTGACCGGCCGCGACGCCGGTCTCCCGCCCGAGTACGCGGTGCTCGGCCGGGTGGTGAGGGGCTTGAACGCGGCCGAGCGAATCGATGCCCTCGGCGACCCCGAGAGCGGCGAGGTCGGAACACCGCTACGCCCCGTGGTGCTCGAGAAGGCGAGGGCGCGTGTCTCCTGAGGCGGCCGTCTTCGACGTCGACCAGGCGGAGTTCCCGCAGCGCGTCATCGAGCGCTCGCGCGAGCTGCCGGTGGTGGTCGACTTCTGGGCCGAGTGGTGCGGGCCCTGCAAGGCCCTGTCACCCGCGCTCGAGCGAGCGGCCGCCGCGCGCGCCGGGCGGGTAGAGCTCGCCAAGGTCGACGTGGACGCCAACCCGGGCCTCGCGGCCAGTTTCAGGGTCCAGGGAATCCCCTCGGTGAAGGCGTTCCGCGACGGAGCGGTGGTGTCGGAGTTCACGGGGGCGATTCCGCCCGCGCAGGTCGAGCACTTCTTCGATTCGCTGTTCCCGTCGGAGGCGGACGAGCTGGCTGCCCGCGGCGACGAGGCCTCGCTACGTCGGGCGCTCGAGCTCGATCCGCGTCACCAGGAGGCCAAGCGGTCGCTGGCAAGGCTCCTGCTTAGCCGCGGCGGGGCGGAGGAGGCACTGGAGCTGCTCGAGCCGACGGCCGGTGACTTCGTGGCGGATGGCCTGGCGGCCCGCGCGCGGCTCATGCTCCGAGGCGATGAGGAGCTCGCGCCGGCCTTCGAGGCCTGGGACGCCGGTGACCACGCGCGGGCGCTCGAGCTGTTGCAGGAGGAGCTGCCGTCGAGTGAGGATCCCGATAGGCGGGATCTGCTCCGGCGCGTGATGGTCGGGATCTTCACGGAGCTCGGGCCGGACCACCCCCTGGCGCGCGAGCACCGCCGCCGCCTGGCAACCGTGCTGCACTGAGCCCCGAATGCGGGCTGTCTAGCCGGATGCCCTTCAGCCGCCGGCGGCTCTTGTCTCGCGAAGTCTTGACTGCCGCCTTCGCCCCAGCAGTGTGAGCACACCCAGGACAGCGAGCACGATCAGCAGCCCGATGAGCAGCGCCGCGCCGGTGCTGGCGCCTCCGAACGGGAGCGCGACCAGGCTGGCCAGGCCGAACCCGATGGCGAGCAGCACGATGACGAGCAGCAACAGCAGCGCGATTCCCCTGACGCGCATCAGGATGCCGGCGCCGGGTGGGGGGGCGATGAGGCCCATCAGCCGCAGCAGCGCGAGCTGTCGGCCAGACGGGGCCTCCTGGCCGAGCTTCTCCATGGCGTCCTTTAGCTCGTCGGGGCGCCGCTCCGCCAGCGCCAGCGACGCCTTCATCATCTGGCGCAGCGCTGGGCGCTCCTGGGGGTGGCAGCCGGCCAGCGCCTCGTTGAAGTACGCCTTGGCGGCCTTGGAGTCGTAACGCTCCGCCGCGCGGGCGCCCAGGATCGCCTTCGCCGCCACGCGGTGCTTCGACTCGCTCTCCAGCTGCTCGTCGGTGCGCTGCTCGAGCTGGGGGATCGCTTGGAGCGCCCCCACGGGCTGCATCTTGATCTGCTTCTGCTTGGCCACCGCCCAGAGAGTCTGTCAGACACTCGAAGCGGCTACGGCTCGCCGGTGCGCTCGGTCGAGCGTGGCTCGTCGGCCTTGCCGCGCGCGGCTCCGGACTCGCGATCGGACTCCGTCTCGTGATCGAACGCTTCCCTGGCGGGATCGGGAACCGGATCACCGTGCTCGGCATGCTCGCGCAGCGCCTCCTCGGCCTGCTCGAACCCCTCGGATTCCCCACCGCCGGCCTCCTCGACAGGGCGCCTCTCCCGGTCCTGGTCGGGTTCAGCCGGGCCTCCTATCGCGCCGGTCTCCGCCGCCGCGGCGTCCGCCTCGGCCTCCGCGTCCCGCTCCAGCGGATCAGGGTCCTCACGCATGGGCCCCAGCCTGCCCGGGTTGCCCGAGGGCAAACCCGGCAGCTCCCGGCGCGCCGCCGACCAGCACGGCGACCCCAGATGGGGGTGTGCCGGAACCAGCGGGCCTAGATCTCGAGCAACCTGAGCAGGCGCCGGGCGAGCAGTGGGCTGCCTTCGATCTTGACTCGTCTGCGCGCCACCCCCGCGAGCGCCGCCCGCCCCCGCTTGTCCGTGACCTTTGGCACGCCGCCGGAGAGTGGCGCGGCCGCCAGCTGCACGATGTCCGGGAGCGAGCCGTGGATCACCAGATCTGGCTTGCCCGCCTTCTCCTCGCCCGGGGCGTCCTGCACGAGGACGCCGTTCTCGCCGAACTCCATGCGGACGGGCGTGAACTGCTCCTTGAAGCGGAGCTCCACGGTGCCGCGCATCGCCCGGGCGACCTTCGGCCGCTTGCCCGCACCACGCTCGACCATCACGTAGAGGCTGGGGGCGATGCCTCTCGCGTCCACATAACCGAGCTTGACCCGGTCCTTCGTCCGCGGGTATGCGCGCCGCTTGGCCGCGGCGGACTTCTCCCTGGCGGCCGCCCTTCGGCCCGCCGCCCGCTTGACGACGCCCGGAGCCATGGGCATCACCCCTCCAGCCTGAGCTCCCCACGCAGCGCTGTGCTGTCGACGCCTTCCACCCGCACCAGCTTATCCGGGCCCGGGGGTTAGCTCGAGTCGGCCTTGGGGCGGCGCTCGACCCGGATGACTCCCTCCCTGACGTCGTCCCCGTCGGTGTCGGGCCCGGGCTCCGGATGGGCCTGTGCCGGCGGCGGAGGCTCCGCTGCCGGTTGGTGTGGGGTCTCTGACTCCGGCCTCGGCGCGGGCTCGGCCGGCCCCGGCAGCTGCTCGGTGGTCTGAGTCGAATCATCCGGTTCGCGGGAGGCCTCCTCGGGGCGGTCGGCCAGCAGCTCTGGCAGCCGCTCGAGGGCGTCGTCGGCCGTCGCCAGCACGTCCTCCGCATACTGGCGAAGCTCCTCGATCAGTCGCCTGCGGTCCTCGGTTAGCCGACGCGTGTCCTCCGCGACCTGCTCCACGTAATTCTCCGCCTCGCGGCGAATGAGCTCGGCCTCGCGTTCCGCCCGCTGGACGCGGCCCTCGGCCTGTGCCCGGGACTGGGCCGTGAGCTCCTCCGCGGTGTCGTGTGCGTGCTGGAGGATGCCCGAGGTTCGCTCGCCGACTTCGTCCAGCGCCCGCTGCACCACACCCTCGCGCAGCTGGGTTGCCTCGAGCTCGGCCACGAGCTGCGCTACGTCGGCCAGGTGCGCATCGACCGCCGAGCGGTCGTAGCCGCGTAGGGCAACCGGAAACTGCACGTCGCGGACGCGGTCGACCGCGCCCTTGTGTCTTGACGACCGCTGACGGGCGCTGCGCTGCCTAGGCTGCCGCTGCGGCTGCTGCGCCCGCGGCTGCGGCTGCTGCGCCCGCGGCTGTGGCTGCTGGGACCGCGGCTGTTGCTGCGGCTCCTCGTGGGCCTGAGGTTGCGGCCGCTCGCCCTCCGGCCGAGGGTCCTCCTGGTTCCGCTCCATGTTCCTCAGTATCGCAACGACGGGGGACGGCTGACCTTTCGCGCCAAGTTCAGCCCAAGTTCACATAACGGGGCTTCTCGAGCATTGACTTGCTAGCCGTCCGGGAACGGCTGCATCGGAACGCCGTGGTCGCGTTCGCGCATCCCCAGCTCGTAGGCCGCGCCGCCTGAAACCCGCAGCTCGAGCGGCGTGCCGTCGGCACGCTCCACGGTCAGCGTCATGTCGGCCACGGAGCAATTGACAGTGTTGTGCTCAGCGCCGCCGGGATCGGCGTAGATCCAGCCGACGAGGTCCTTCCTGTCGGCCCTCACGGATCCTCGCACGCCGATGCCCCCTCCCCGCAGCGTGAACTCGCATCGCTCGGGCGACTCGCGCACCTCCGCGCGCCTGCCGGGTCCCCCGAGTGCGTGACGCTCGCCGTCGAGGCTCAGTGCGCCGTTTGCGATCCACGGCGTCGTCAGCGGACCGAGCTTCACGCGGCCGATCGCGACGTCCAGCCAGGTCGCATCAGAGGCGCCGTCGAAGCCGAGCCCGTGCAGCCAGATCCACCGCTCGGCGTGCTCGACGCCCCAGTTGTGACCGACCATTCCCTCCCAGTTGTCAACCGTTATGTCGCGGGCGTCGACGGCTAGACGCCCCTCAAATCGCGCCGCCGGCGAGGGGCTGAGCAACTTCGTGCGCGGTACGGGTGCCCTGTACATCCAGTCGCGCGGCAGGTGGAAAAGCGGTCGCTCGTCGGTCCCGAAGCGCAACTCCCAGGAGGCGTCGCAGCGCTCCGAGCCGGCATGGCCGCTCGCTTCCCCGACTCCGAGCCGTGCCTCCCCGACCCTGATCCAGTCCGCGCCCGCCGCAGGGTCCGGCAGCGTGACCTTCGAGGCCTTGGGCCCGTCAGCGTCCCCATCGAAGAGCGTGAACCAGAGCGACCCCTTCGGGCACGCGCGGGGAGGCTTGTGAACCGTGTAGCGGATCCAGACTCCGAGCGGCGCCGAGGGATGGCAGGCCTTGAGGTAGAAGCTCTCGTAGTGGCCGGCCCTGGCAGGCACATGCGGAAAGCGGGCCTGCGTCGGGTCCGGCGCTGCCATCCGTCGCGGAGCCTAACCGCCGAGGATTGCTAGAACCCTCCGGATGTCCGACCAACCCGTGCTCGTGATCACCGGCGCCGGCAGCGGCATCGGGGCGGCCACGGCGCGCCGTGCGTCCGAGTTCGGCATGCGCGTAGTGCTCGCAGCGCGTTCGACGAGCAGGCTCGGGCAGCTGGCCTCCGAGCTAGGAGGACATGAGCGGGCCCTTCCGGTGGCCTGCGACGTGACGAGCTGGGAGGACCAGCAGGCCCTCGTGCAAAGGTCGGTCGAACACTTCGGCCGGCTGGACGCCTTCTTCGCCAACGCCGGGCTCGGGGCGCAGCGGGGCTTCCTGGAGGAGTCCGTTGAGCATTGGAGGGCGATGATCGATACGAACGTCTACGGCTGCGCTCTGTCGATTCGAGCGGCGCTGGCCGTGTTCCGCGGGCAGCAGTCCGGCCACATGCTGCTCACGAGCTCGGTGGCCGGCCGGCGGGCGGTCCCCGGCTCGCTCTACTCGGCCACGAAGTGGGCGGTCACCGCCATGGGCGAGAGCCTGCGCGCCGAGGTCGCCGACACCCCCATCAAGGTCACGCTGATCGAGCCCGGAATGGTCGACACCCCCTTCTTCGACACCCCGCCACAAGGGGCGCTCGAGTCGGACGACGTCGCCCGGGCGGTGATGTTCGCGCTCACGCAGCCACCGCACGCGGACGTGAATGAGATCCTCGTGCGGCCGATCAACCAGGCCGGCTGACCGCACCCCTCCGGCGCCGCCGCCGCCTACTCGACGGCGCCCGGCGGAGCGGAGCGACGAGCGCTCCGCAGGATATGCGTTCCGGACCCCACTAGCTCCTGGGGCGCAGCTCCCGCCGCTCGCGAGCCAGCTCGGCTCGCAGCCGGGTGTCGTGCTCTTCGACCTGCTGGACCTGCTCCATGATCTGATCCCAGACCTCGGGGTCCGTCCAGTTGAAGCCGCGACGCGCCTCCCAGAGCACCGCTCGGGCGATCGCGGCCTCGCGGCAGAAGTGCGCCACCGAGGCCCCGACGTCCTCCGCCCCCCGGCTGGA
>JBKPHP010000076.1:0-6657 GCA_046729895.1 Actinomycetota bacterium | reverse complement strand
GCGCTGCGGTCGCCGGCGGGGCCGGTCTGGCGCCCCGGACCGTTGAAGTAGTCGAAGTAGCCGGCGGCGCCCGGGTCGCCGTACTCGTGGTTGCCCGGGACCGAACGAATCAGCGGCTTGAGCCTCCCCCATGAGCGATCGAAGGATCGTTGGAACTTCCACAGCTGGCCGTCCTCGTACTGGTCGTCCCCGAGGGCCAGGATGCCTGAGAGGTCCGCCCGCAGGAGCAGGTCCGAGCTCAGCTTCTGCCGGCAGGCACCCGGCACCCCGAGACCGCCGTTGAAGTAGACGTGCTCGGGGTCGCAGGCGATGTCGCCCGCGGCTGCGACCAGCGGAGCGAGCCCCGCCCGCTGCCAGCTTGGGAGGCGGGCCCGGGAGCCGCTCGTGGTCAGACGGCGCACCCGACTGCTGCGAGAGGGAAGGCGCCGGATCGCGCCGCCCCTGACCTTCATCAGGTAGACGCGCCTCTTTCCGCCGCTACGGTAGGTGAAAGCGATCCGCGTCCCGTCCGGGGACCAGGCGGGCTCGCTCTCGTCGCCCGGCACGCTGGTCAGGCGCCGGGCGCCGGAGCCGTCTGCTCGCACCCGGTAGAGGTTGCGCTGACCCGGCCTGCCGCGCGAGAGGACCAAGGTCCGCCCGGTGGGAGACCACGCCGGGGCCACCTCGTCGGCCTTGCCGCGCGTGAGCCGCCGCGGCCTCCCCCCGTTGACCGGAAGCACGTAGACATGGCTGCCTTTGCGCGTGGAGCGCACGAAGGCGATCCGGCTCGTCGCGGACCAGCTCGGCGAGTGGTCGTCGCCGCGGCTGAAGGTGAGCCTGAGGAGGCCCGTGCCGTCCGCGAGGACGGCGTAGACGTCGCGCCTGCCGCGCCGGCCCCGCGCGAATACGACGGCGTCGCCCCTGGGAGACCACTGCGCCATTCCATCCGCCGGTCCGCGAGTGAGCGCCCGCATACCGGTCCCGTCCAAATAGGTGATCCACAGCTGGGCACCTCGGCTCCCGTAGCGGGTGAACAGCAGCCGCTTGCCCCGGGAGGAGAAGGCGGGGTGATCGGAGCGCCCGCCGGTGCGGACCAGGCGCAGTGCGCGGCCGTTGGGCCCGCGTGTGTATATGACCCGGGCCCCCGCGCGTTGCGCCGAGAATGCGATCGAGCCGTTCTTGGGGCGCTCCTGCGCCCAGGCATCCGCCGCCGGCAGCGCTGCCAGCAGGCAGGCTACAGCCAGGGCACGGAACGCTGTCCGCCGACGCGGCACCGAACGGTCCAAACCCGGCCGAAGGCCAGTGGTTGCGGTTCTACTTCATAAAGTAAAGTAAAGCTCGATGAGGACGTTCTGGCGACTGCTCGGATTTCTGCGCCCATATCGGGGCGGGGTGTCTGCGTCGTTCGTCCTCGCCGCCGCCGCCATGGGGACGGGCGTGCTCATCCCCTACCTCGTCGGCCGCACGGTGGACGAGATTCGTCAGGGCGGGGCGAACCTGTGGCCCCTGGGCATCGCGGTCGTGGCCGCCGCGATCCTCCGGCTCGCCTTCAGCGTCGTGCGCAGACTGGTCGCCGGAAGGGTGTCACTCGGGGTGGAGTACGACCTCCGAAACCGGATCTACGGGCATCTGCACTCACTCGAGCTCGCCTTCTTCGACGCGCAGCAGACCGGCCAGCTCATGTCGCGGTCGACCGTCGACCTCCAGTCCGTCCGCTTCTTCCTCGGCTACGGGCTCATCTTCATGCTTCAGTCGGCGCTCACGATCCTGATCGCCGCAGGGGTGATGGTCGCCGTGAACGCCCAGCTGGCCGCGGTCGCGCTTGCGCCGATGCCGTTCGTGATCTGGATCGCGGCGCGCTATGGACGGCGCAATCGGCCGGCCTCCCAGGAGGTACAGCAGAGAATCGCCGAGCTCACCGCCGAGGCGGAAGAGAACGTCTCGGGCGTCCGGGTGGTCAAGGCTTTCGCCCAGGAGCGACGGCAGCTGCGGCGATTCGAGGAGGCGGTCAGACGCGTCTTCAGCCAATCGATGGTTTCCGCGCGGCTGCGCGCCTTCTACAGCCCGCTGATCGGCTTCCTCCCGCAGCTTGGCCTCGCGGGCCTGCTGCTCGTGGGCGGCCGTCAGGCGATCGACGGCTCGATCAGCATCGGCGACTTCGTGGCGTTCTACGGCTACGTCCTGATGCTCACCTCGCCGATGCGGATGCTTGGCATCGCGCTGGGGATGGCACAACGCGCTGTGGCGTCCGGAGCGAGGGTCTTCGAGATCCTCGACCGCGAGCCTCGGCTCGTGGCCCCGCCGGACGCCGCCCCGCTGCCGGCCGGCGGAGGGCGCGTGGAGCTACGCGACGTGACATTCGCCTACGACGGCGGCGATCCGGTCCTCCGGGACGTCAGCCTCGATGTGGAGGCCGGTCAGACGGTGGCCCTCGTCGGTCCGACCGGATCCGGCAAGAGCACACTCGTGCTGCTGATCCCTCGCCTTTACGACGTTCCTGAGGGAAGCGTGCGGGTGGAGGGCGTGGACGTCCGCTCGCTCGATCCGGCGTCGTTGCGGAGGCAGGTCGCGGTCGTCTCGGAGGACGCCTTCCTGTTCTCGGCGTCGCTCCGGGAGAACATCGCCTACGCGCGCCCGGAGGCCGCGGACGAGGAGGTGCTCGACGCTGCGGAGCGGGCCGGTCTAAGCGAGCTGCTCGAATCACTGCCCGACGGGCTCGAGACGCTGGTGGGCGAGCGAGGACTGACGCTCTCGGGCGGTCAGCGCCAGCGGGTGGCGATCGCCCGGGCACTGCTCTCCCAGCCGCGAATCCTGATTCTCGACGACGCCACGTCCAGCGTCGACGCGACCACGGAGAGCCGCATAAAGGGGGCGCTGCGCGAGGTGATGGAGGGCCGCACCACATTCGTGATCGCCCACCGACTCTCCACCATCGCGCTTGCCGACGAGATCGTGGTCCTGGAGCGCGGCCGCATCGTCGCGCGTGGCAGCCACGGGGAGCTACTCGAAGGCTCGGGCCTCTATCGCGAGATCGCGGAGAAGGGACTGCCCGACCAGGTCTTCCTGAACCGAAAGCCCGCCGAGCAGGAGGCGGCCCGACTGTGACCGCCCGCCTGCACCGCTTCTGGCTGCTGGTTCGCGGCGAGGACCGCCGCGGCCGCAAGCTCCGCAAGCTCCTGGCGCTGCTCCGGCCCTATCGCCGCCGGGTCGTGCTTGCACTGGTCGCCCTCGTCCTGGCAACCGGCGCCTCGCTCGTCCCGCCCTACCTGGCGGGGCGCGCCATCGACGACGGAATCCGTCGCGGCGACAAGGGGGCGCTCACGGTGATCCTCCTTCTGTTCGTCGCAGCCGCGCTCGTGAACTGGGGCGCCACCTACGCCCAGAGCTACCTGGTCAGCTGGGTGGGACAGCGGGCGCTCCAGGACCTCCGCTCGACCCTGTTCGAGCACCTGCAGCGCCTGTCGGTGGGCTTCTACGAGCGAAACAAGGCGGGGGTCGTGATCTCGCGGATCACGAACGATGTTCAGGCGCTCGACCAGCTCGTAACGGACGGCGTGGTCACGCTCTTCTCCTCGTCGCTCACCCTGATCGGTACGGCGGCGATCCTGGTCGCGCTGGACCCGGGACTGGCGCTGGTGACCTTCCTCAGCTTCCCCGTCCTGCTCGTGGGCAGCGTCGCGTTCCGGATCGCGTCGGCGAGCGCCTATCGGCTGACGCGGGAGAAGATCGCGCTCGTCACCGCTTATCTGCAGGAGACCCTGTCCGGCGTGCGCGTGGTACGCGCCTTCGGGCAGGAGCACCGCCACGAGCAGCGCTTCGCGGACTTGAACGACGAGAACCGCGAGGCCAACATGCGCACCGTCTACCTGAACGCCGCCTACTTCCCGGCCGTCGAGCTGCTGTCTGCGGTGGCGACCGCGGCCATCCTGATCTACGGCGGCAACCAGGTCGTGGACGGCAACGTCACGATCGGCGTGCTCGCGTCGTTCGTCTTCTACCTGACGACGTTCTTCGACCCGATCCAGCAGCTCTCGCAGCTGTACACCACCTACCAGGCGGGGATGGCGGCGCTCGACAAGATCGTCGACTTGCTGGACGAGGAGCCCGAGATCACGGACCGGCCCGACGCGAGCGAGCCGGGCACGATCCGAGGTGACCTGCGCTTCGAGGACGTGTCGTTCTCCTACGACGAAGGCAAGTCGCTCGCCCTGCGGAATCTTTCGCTGACGGTTCCGCCCGGACAGACGGTGGCACTCGTGGGGGCCACCGGCGCCGGCAAGTCGACGTTCGCCAAGCTGGTCGCCCGCTTCTACGATCCGACCTCGGGGCGGGTGCTCCTGGACGGGAACGACCTCCGCGCCCTACCCCAGCGCTCGCTCCGCTCGCAGCTGGGGATCGTCCCCCAAGAGGGCTTCCTCTTCTCCGGGACGATCCGCGACAACATCGCCTTCGGCCGCCCCGATGCCAGCGAGGAGGACGTTCTCGCAGCCGCCCGTGCCGTGGGCGCCCACGACTTCATCGAGCGGCTGGCGGACGGCTACGACACCGAGGTTGGGGAGCGGGGCGGCCACCTCTCGGCCGGCCAGCGCCAGCTGGTCGCCTTCGCCCGCGCCGCGGCAGCGGACCCGCGGATCCTGATCCTGGACGAGGCGACGTCGAACGTCGACGTGCGCACGGAGTCGCAGATCGAGCACGGGCTCCGCCGGCTGCTCGCCGGGCGCACGGCGATCGTGATCGCGCACCGCCTTTCGACGATCCGCGGCGCCGGCCGCATCGTGGTCCTCGAGCACGGCCGGATCGCCGAGCAGGGTACGCACGAGGAGCTACTGGAGGCGGGCGGCGCGTACGCCCGGCTCTACGGCGACTGGGCGGAGCAGGCGGCGGCTTAGCTGCTGCCGCGGGAGCTGCGGGGCAGGGACTCGAACCCCGATCTCACGGTCCAGAGCCGTGCGAATTTCCATTATTCGACCCCGCAGGGAGGCCCGAGGATAGCGTTGGACAAAGCGACGCCCCAGGAAAAACGGGGAGGCCGGCGAGGCCGGGCGCGGCCGCATTGGGGGGCTCCGTACGTAGTGGGTCACAGTGACCCACAAGGTTCGGATCCCCCTGCCCCCGCCGTCGTCACTCGGTTGCATTCAGGGCGACCGGGATGAACACCGGGGAAACCTCGGTCCCGGCCGATGGGGCTGGGCCGCGGATCGCGCGGGGGAAGCTACAGAGACCCGAGATCGGTGCCCTCGTCTGAGAGGGCGGCGCGGTCTGGCGTCGAGTGCTCCTTGATGAATCGCGTTGCGTGCTCGAGGTCGTCCGAGCGGCCGACCGTCAGGGCGGCGGTGACGCGACCGTCGTCGACGTAGAAGGCGGTGAAGTTGCCATCCTCGAGCGAGCCGCGAATCACGGGCTCGCCTGAGCCCGGACCCACGTACTCCATCGAGGACCAGTCCGCGAGGTCGGAGAAGAAGTAGGGGATGACGTCGTGCTCGGTGTCCCGGCCGAGCAGGTTGAGCGCCGCCGTCTTGCCCTGGTTGAAGGCCACGTCCCAGTGCTCTATCCGCATCGGGCGACCGTGGATCGGGCTGTCGTACTCACAGATGTCGCCCGCGGCGTAGATGCCCGGGACCGAGCTCTCGAGCGTCGATGAGCACTTGACGCCACCCGCCTCACCGAGCTCGAATCCGGCGGAGCGGGCCAGCGTCACATCGGGCAGAACGCCGGCCCCGATCACGATGCAGTCGCCCTCCAGCTCCAGGCCGCCCTTGGTCACGACCTTCTGCACCCCATCCGAACCCTCGAAGCGCTCGAGCTCCTGGCCACCGTGGATCTCCACGCCGTGCTCCTCGAGCACCGCCTGGAAGAAGCCCCCGACCTCCTTGCCGAAGTGGCGCTCGAGCGTCACCTCCTCGACCATCACGAGCGCGCAGTCCTTTCCCTGCGAGGAGACGAGCGAGGCTGCCACTTCGGTGGCGATGTAGCTGCCCCCGATCAGGATGACCCGTTCCGCCTCGGCGGCATCCTCCCTGATCGCCTCGGAGTTGGCGAAGGCCCGCAGGTAGTGGATCCCGTCGAGTTCGCAGCCGTCGACGCGCAGCCGGCGCACGTTCGCGCCGGTCGCAAGGAGGGCCTTGTCGAAGCGGATCTCGTCCTTGTTCGACAGGGTCGCCAGGCGCTCCGACGGGTCGACGGTCATCACGGTGGTGCGGATCGCGAGCTCGATGCGCTGCTCCTCCCACCACTCGTCCGGGCGGAACAACACCTCGTCGCGCGATTCCCGCCCCTGCAGATAGCCCTTGGAGAGAGGCGGCCGGTTGTAGGGCGGGTCCGGCTCGCGGCCGACCAGCAGGATCGAGCCGTCGGCCCCCTCCTCCCGCAGCCATCGCGCGCAGTTCGCGGCCGCCAGCCCGCCGCCGATCAAGAGGAAGTCGACGGAACGGGCGGCCACCTCTACGCGGCTTCCGAGCGGCCCGTGAAGCGCTCGGTCACGCGCGCCTCGAGCCCGACGTCGAGCACCACCAGGACCTCGTCGCCGGCCTGAACCACGGAGTCGCCGGCGGGCACGAAGCCGGCGCCGTCGCGCAGGATCGAGATCACGAGCGAGCCGTCCGGCAAGCCGAGCTCTCTCACCTTCTTACCGGCCCCCGGGGCGCCCTGAGAGACCTCCAGCTCGATGATCTCGAGCCG
>JBKPHP010000075.1:0-3377 GCA_046729895.1 Actinomycetota bacterium | reverse complement strand
GTCGAGCTTCCGCGCGAAGCAGAAGCGCGAGCTGCTGGAGCTGCTCGAGCCCTATCGGACCTACGAGCGCGGGTCCGGCGAGCCGAGCCGCTGGAAGTCGGAGGAGGAGCTCGTCTGGGAGGGCCTTCGTCCCGAGCTCGTGTGCGAGGTCGGGTTCGATCACATAACCGACCAGCGCATCCGCCACGGAGCCAAGTTCCTGCGCTGGAGGACCGACAAGGAGCCTCACGAGTGCCTCATCTCGCAACTCCGGGACTAGCGCCGCGTTCTCATCCCTGCACGTGCGGGGAGCCATACCGATCCTGATCGCGGCCGTGCTGGCGCTCGGCGCAGCGCCAGCCTCGGCGGCGGTTCACCTACGGAAGCTCGGCGATTTCGACGCGCCGGTGTACGTGACCGCCGCCCCCGGCGACTACCGCGACCTCTACGTGGTCGAGCGTGCGGGGACGATCCGAGTCGTCCGGGACGGGGTCAAGCTGCCCGGCGTCTTCGCGGATCTGCGCGGCCTAGTGGAGGACTCGGGTGAGCGCGGCCTGCTTTCGATCGCCTTCCCGCCCGACTTCGCGAGCAGGCGTCTCCTGTACGCGTACTACAACGACACGCAGGGGGACATCCACGTCGACGAGCTGCGTGCGCCGACCGCGGAGCGGGCGGACCCCTCCTATCGCAGGGGCACGATCGAGATCGAGCATCGAGCCGCCTCGAATCACAACGGCGGCACCGCGGCCTTCGGCCCCGACGGCATGCTCTACCTCGCCCCGGGGGACGGCGGTGCGGGGCAATCGGCGAATGCGCAGAACATCTCATCGCTGCTGGGCAAGGTGCTCCGGATCGATCCGGTGCCGGGAGGCGGCCACCGGACACCCCCCGGCAACCCATTCGGGAACGAGGTGTGGTCGCGCGGGCTCCGCAACCCCTTCCGATTCTCGTTCGACCGACTCACCGGCGACCTGGTCATCGGCGATGTGGGGGCGGCCACCACGGAGGAGATCGATTTCGCCCCGGCGTCCCTCGCGCGCGGGCGGGGCTGGAATTACGGCTGGCCGACTTGCGAGGGGAGCTACGCGCAGGGCGGCACCAGCACTCCCTGCACGACCGGAGAGAGGCCCGTCATCGACCAGTTCCAGCCGGATTGGACCACGATCAACGCCGGCGTCGTCGTGCGCGATCCCTCCCTGCCCTCTCTCTACGGCCGCTTCGTGTACGGCGACACCTACGGCGGCCAGCTCCGCTCGGCTGTCCTTCGCCGGCCGCGAGCTGCCGACGACCGACCGCTCCCCTTCTCGCTGGCTGGGGTCGCCGGGATCGGGGAGGACGCCGCCGGCTGCGTGTACGCTGCCTCCCTCTCCGGCGGCGTTTACCGCTTCGTGGAGAACGCCACGGCCGTCCCGTGTCCCAAGCCGCAGCCCGGAGCGGACAGGGTGCCGCCGGGCCTTCGGGTACGGGTGCCGAAGCGGCAGCGAGTGCGCAAGCAACGGGGCGCCATCGCCTACGCGCGTTGCAGCGAGACGTGCGTGGTGTCCATGTCCGGCCGGATGCGGATGGGCCGCCGCTCGTACAAGCTGAGGAAGACGCGCAAGCCGACGACCTCAAACCAGCGCATCAAGCTGCGCATCAGGCTCACGAGGCGCTCCTCGAGGGCACTGCGGCGGGCGCTCAGGCGGCGCCGACGGGTAGGTGTGAGCCTGGCGCTCCGGGCACGGGACGCTGCCGGCAACCCCAGCATCCTGGTCCGGCGCCGCCTGCGGGTCAGGCGCTAGCGGTCTCCCTGAGGCGCCGCTCGAGGAACGCACGCTCCACGGGGTTCGCCGTGAGCTCCGCGGCTCGCCGGTAGGCGGCGGCAGCCTCGTCGGGACGCTCAAGCCGCCGCAAGAGGTCGGCCCTGGCGGAGTGAAAGAGGTGGTAGCCCTCGAGCGCGGTCCCAAGCTCCTCCATGAGCTCGAGTCCTCGTGCCGGACCCTCAGTCATGGCGACTGCCGCCGCGTGGTTGAGCTTGACTACCGGTGAGGGGGTGGCCTGCCTCAGAGCGGCGTACAGCCTGGCGATCGCCCGCCAGTCGGTGCTCCTCGAGTCCGCGGCGCGGGCGTGCTCGGCCGCGATCGCGGCCTGGAGGGTGTACGGCCCGGCCCGTCCGTGTCGCAGGGCGCGCTCGACGAGTCCGAGGCCCTCGGTTATCTCCACGCCGTCCCACCGCGAGCGGTCCTGGTCCTCCAGCAGCACGAGCTCGCCATCCGGCCCGGTGCGGGCGTCGCGGCGGGAGTCGTGCAGCAGCATCAGTGCCAGCAGGCCGAGAGCCTCGGGCTCGTCGGGCATCAGCGCGGCGAGCAGGCGCCCGAGCCGTATCGCCTCGGCGCTGAGGTCCCGCCGGACGAGCGCGGCGTCCGACGTGGCCAGGTAGCCCTCGTTGAAGACCAGGTAGAGCGCCGCGAGCACCGAGGGGAGCCGGTCGGGAAGCTGGTCGTCCGGCGGGACCTCGTAAGGGATGTTCGCCGTGTGGATCTTCCGCTTCGCCCGCACCAGCCGCTGCTGCATGGCCGTCTCCGCGACGAGGAACGCGCGAGCGATCTCCGGAGTGGAGAGGCCCCCCAGCGTGCGCAGCGTAAGCGCGACCCGGGCCTCCGGGGCGAGCGCCGGGTGGCAGCAGGTGAAGAACAGCCGCAGCCGGTCGTCCGGTATCGCACTCATGTCGTCTCCGTCCTCGCCGCCGAGGTCCTGGAGCTCGCGCAGCTGCTCCTTCTTCGCGCGCAGCCGCGCCTCGCGGCGGAACCTGTCGATCGCCTTGTTGCGCGCGGTCGTGGTGACCCAGGCGCCCGGGTTGTCGGGGACTCCCTGCTCCGGCCAGCGCTCCAGCGCCACGACGAACGCGTCCTGCACTGCCTCCTCGGCCAGGTCGAAGTCGCCGAGAACCCGAATCAGGGTCGCGACCGCCCGCCCCGACTCTCGCCGGAACAGGCGGTCCACGACCTCTGCGGAAGCGCCTACTGCCGCGCCTCCGCCTCGCTTGAGTGCGCCGTGGAGCCGGCGGCGTCGTAGTCCATGACCGGCCGGACCTCGACGGTGCCGCCGGGCAACGGGATCCGCTTCGCCCAGGCGAGCGCGTCGTCGAGGTCTTTGCAGTCGAGCAGGTAGTAGCCGCCCAGCTGCTCCTTCGTCTCGGCGAAGGGACCGTCGGAGATGATCGGGTCGCCCTCCTCCTGGATCTTCACGCAGGTGGCGGTCGAGCTCGGCTGGAGGCCCTCCCCTCCAAGGAACGCGCCCGCGTCGATCGCATCCCGCGTGAAGGCGTCCCAGGCCTGCATGGCCTCGGCCTGTTGCTCGGGCGTCCGGTCGGCCCAGCCGCTCTCGTCACCGATGAGCGCGAGCAGGTACTTCATGAG
>JBKPHP010000074.1:0-5292 GCA_046729895.1 Actinomycetota bacterium | reverse complement strand
AGGCGGTGGCGAGCAAGGGCGGCATGGAGGCGCTCAATCGAGTGTGGGACTCGGTGGATGCTCTTCCCAGCCTGAAGGAGCTGCAGCGACCCGAGGATTGGCTCGAGCGCAGCGCTACACCTGAGCCCGCCGCGTAGCGTTCCTGAGGCGGCGTTGCGCTCCTGGGGCCGCTCCTCGGTCCGCTGCGCCGGGCGACCCCTGACCCCCGTTGCGTAACCCTCGTGGACGAGTGGTTTACGTACAGGTGTTCGCCGATATACTTCTACTGAGCTTAGAACTAATAAACAACCGAGCTCCCAATCCTGGGAAGGAGAGTTGAGAAACATGGCTACCCAGACCGAGACCCAAAGGAAGACTGCAGCCCGCAGGGCTGCCGCGACGCGCCGGCGCAACGCCGCCCGTCGCAGCCAGGCCGCGCGCAAGGCCGCCCAGGCCCGCGCCGAGGCCCAGCGGACGCCGATCGACGTCGTTCAGGAGCAGGCTCAGCGTGTCGTCCTGATTCCCGTCGGCGCGGCCCTCACGGCGGGTGATGCCGTGGTCGACGCGGCGCGGCCTTACACCACGAGCCGCGAGAGCGCCGAGCGCGAGCTTTCCAAGCTCCAGCGGCGGGTGAGCACCACGCTCCGTCGGTTCGAGCGTCGTGGCACGACCGGTCGCAACCGTGCGGTGCGCCGGGCCACGCGGGCCCGCACTCGAGTCGAGCGCGAGCTGCGCCAGCGCCGCAACAAGGCCACCCGCTTCGTGCGCCGCAACCGTCGCGAGGCGGAGCGACAGGTCAAGTCGGCCCGCCGCCAGGCTGAGCGTCAGGTGCGCAGCGCGCGCCGCGGGGTCGAGCGCCAGGTGAGCGAGGCGCAGGGCCAGGCGGAAACGCTCGTCCAGCGCGTCCAGGACCAGGTGGGCGGAGCTTCCTAGCTCACCCAGCTTCCCCCCGACCCGGCTGAGAGACCGGGATCGGGGTGAGACTGCCGGCAATGACTACCCAGCGCCGGCAGTGATGCAGTATCTCTCCTCCCTCAGTCGGCGGCGCCCTTCGGGGCGCCGTCGGCGTTTCTGCGGCGCTTCGGGGGCACCGTTGTCGCTTCGGGACAGCCCTCGCCAGGGGGCTCACGTTTGCGGCGATGTCTCCGCCGTAATGTCAAGGACCCGCGTCGATCGGCTGCTCGGGTCGGTGCTTTGCCACAATCGAACCTCGGATGCCTACGCAAGAACAGATCAAGGACGCCCTGCGGCGCGTGATCGACCCCGAGCTCCGCAAGGACATCGTGTCCCTGGGGATGGTGCGCTCGATCGAGCAGCCGGAGCAGGGGCGCGTGGACGTGGTCGTCTCGCTGACCACGCCCGGCTGCCCGATTCGCTCCCACTTCCAGCAGGCGGTCGTCCAGTGCGTCGGAGAACTGGAAGACGTCCAGCGCGTCACCGTCGGATTCGATGTCCTCAGCCAGGAGGAGAAGCAGGGCCTCCAGCAGCGGCTCGGCCGCCAGGGAGGGTTGCCGGAGGGCGCGCTCGCAGCGGTCAAGAACATCATCTGCGTGGGCTCCGGCAAGGGCGGGGTCGGCAAGTCCACGGTGACCGCCAACCTGGCCGCCGCGCTTCAGGCCGAGGGGCACGCCGCGGCGGCCATGGACGCGGACGTCTGGGGCTACTCGATACCGCGCATGCTCGGCGTGCACGGGAGGCCCAAGGTCTCGGCAGAGCGGAAGATCATTCCGCTGGACGCGATCGGGGGGGTCAAGGCGATCTCGATCGAGTTCTTCCTATCCGAGCCGGACCAGGCCATCACGTGGCGCGGCCCGATGCTGCACAAGGCGATCCGGCAGTTCCTGGAGGACGTCGACTGGGGCGAGCTCGACTACCTGCTCATCGACCTGCCACCCGGCACCGGAGACGTGTCGATGACCCTCGCGCAGCTCCTGCCCCAGGCGCGATTCCTGATCGTGACGACCCCGCAGCCGGCGGCCCAGCACGTCGCCAAGCGAGCGGCCGAGACCGCCCTGCGCTTCGACCTCGAGATCGCGGGGGTGGTCGAGAACATGTCCGGGTTCACCACGCCAGGGGGCGAGCGCTTCACGATCTTCGGCGAGGGGGGCGGCCAACTCCTCGCCGACGGGCTCGACGTTCCCCTGTTGGGAAAGATTCCACTCCAGGAGGAGCTGCGAGTCTGCTCCGACGAGGGACGGCCGCTGGTGCTGGAGGACCCGGACGCGCCCGCCGCTCAGGCGCTGTTCCACACCGCGCGTGGGATCATCGCCGCGACACCCCAGGAGCTGCCGGTGATGCAGGAGCCGTCGGGGCCGCCGCTGCCCGAGGTGACGGGCACGGCGCTCCCAATGGCGCCCTGAGCCGGCTCTACCCTGGAATCGAGGTACAGAGCCACCGGTGACGCCGTTGTCACTGGCGACCGGCGACTGGCCGCTCAGCCGGACTGGTAGTACTCGGAGTTGATCTCCGTGTACTTCGACCACTCGTCGGGAAGCTGGTCCTCCGCGAAGCAGGCGTCGACGGGACATGCCTCGACGCAGGCGTCGCAGTCGATGCACTCCTCCGGGTCGATGTAGAGCTGCTCCACCTCGTCGTAGTCGGGCTCATCGGGCGTCGGGTGGATGCAGTCGACCGGGCACACCTCGACGCACGAGTTGTCCTTCGTGCCGATGCAGGGCTCTGCGATGATGTAGGCCATTGGCTTGGTGAGGTTCGTTGGGCGTGTCCGACGCCCCCGGGGCGGCGAGCGCGGAATTTTACTCGGAGGCCGGCCGAAGTATCGCGCGGGGGCGATTCCCCCAAGCGGGTACCCCCGCGGCCGACACAGGAAGGATGTCCCGAGGTTCGTGACGGCGCGGCCAGTCGGAAAGGCCGCGCCGTAGTCTGACCCGCGTGACAACGGCGCCCGAGCCCGATCCCTTTGTGGACGGCTTCACCGGGCCGATCGCGGGCCGGGCGCTGATCGATGCCGTCACGCTCGGAGTCTTCGACGCCCTCCATGAGCGCGAGGCCTCTCCGGCCGAGCTGGCCGATCGGCTTGGCCTCGATCGTCTGGGCGCGGAGTCGCTCGCCACGGCGCTCTTGGCCCTCGGCTACCTCGAGCCCGCCGGGGGCCGCCTCCGGAACGCCCCGGTGAGTGAGCGGTTGCTGGTGCGGTCCTCGCCCGAAACCATCGCCACCTTCATCGGGGCGCAGGGCGACCTCCACTGGGAGGTGCTGACGATGCTGCCCCAGGCGCTCCGCGACGGCCGCGCCTATGCGATGCACGAGGAGCGCCGCGACCCGAAGCGCTGGCGGGCCTACGTACGCGGCCTGTTCGAGATCTCCCGCGCCGAGCAGGACGCCAACGCAGCATTCGTCCCCGTCGATTCGCCCCGCGAGCTGGTCGACGTTGCCGGCGGTCACGGGGCCTTCGCCATGGCGATGTGCCGGCGCCACCCCTCACTGCACGCGACCGTGCTCGACCTTCCGCCGGCCGCGGCGGTGGGCCGCGACATCGTGGCCGAGGAGGGCTTTGCCGACCGGGTCTCGTTCGTGGACGGCGATGTCTTCGAGCGCGGGCTGGGCGAGGACCTGGACGTGGTCTCGGTGTTCAACCTCGTCCATCACCTTCCGGAGGAGCGTGACCGCGAGCTCGTGGGGATGGCCCGTGCGGCACTGCGGCCAGGGGGGTGCCTCGTGGTGGGGGACTCCGAGCGCCCCGAGCGGGGGGAGGACGTGCCTCGCCACGGGGCGCTTTCCGGCCTGCTGTTCTACGCCTGGAGCCACGGCCGCAACTTCTCTCGCGCAGAGATCGCCAGCTGGCTGAAGGAGGCTGGTTTCGAGGCCGTGCGCGTGTACCGCAACGAGCGCTCCCCCTGGCGGATCGTGATCGTCGGCCGGGCCTGACCGTTTAGGCTGCCGCGCCGTGACCGTCGAGGGCGCCGTAGACGCACAGAACCTCTTCACGGCCGGGTTCGACCAGCTCCTCGGCAGCGCGGCGCTGGGCGCCAGGTGATCCTCCTCACGGGGGCTACGGGCACCGTGGGCTCGGCGCTGCTGCGGCGTCTGACGGCCAGACCCACGCCGGTGCGCTGCCTGGTCCGGGATCCCCGCCGGCTGGGCGACCAGCGGGTGCGTGTGCAGATAGCGCTGGGGGACCTGGCCAACCCGGCTTCGTTCCGCAACGCCCTCCGGGGAGTGGACACGATCCTCCACCTGGGGGCGTCGACCCGCGACCAGCCCCACGGCTCGATCGAGGAGCTGAACGCGGTGGCCACGCTTCGCCTGGTGCGGACCGCCGAGCGCTCGGGCGCTCGCCGCTTCGTCTTCTTCTCGACGATGGGCGCCAGCCACCACTCCCGGACCCGCTTCTTCCGCGCCAAGGCGCTCGCCCAGGAGGCCGTGGAGGGGTCCTCGCTCGAGACGACCGTCTTCGCGCCGTCGATCATGTACTCGCCCGGCGACCCCTGGCTGACGCTGCTGGAGCGCGTCTCCTGGCTGCCCTGTGTGCCGATATCGGGCTCCGGGCAGGCGCTCTACCAGCCGATCTGGGCGGAGGACGTGGCGGACTGCGTGCTCTCGGCGCTGGACCACCCGGGCGCAGGGGAGAGCTACGAGCTGGCGGGCCCGGAGTCGCTCAGTTATGACGTCATGGTCCGCACCGCGCTGCGCTCGATCGGCCGTCGCCGCCCGCTCGTGCACGTTCCGCTGCCGCTGGTGCGGCTCTCGCTTCGCTCGCTGGAACGCCTGGTGGGGCCGGCCGTGTTCGCGACCTGGGAGGAGGCCGAGCTGATGGGGGAGCCGATGACCACTCCTCGCGGGACAGCCGACGCCGAGTCCCTGAGGGTGACACCACTAGCGATGAGCGCCGTACTGGGCGCCTCCTAGCTCGCGCTAGTGGGCCGGCGGGATGTTCTGGTTGACCCGGAAGAGGTTCTCGGGGTCGTACTTCGCCTTCAGCTCGGTGAGCTTGCGGAACTTCTCCTTGCTGAACCCGGTCTTCACGTGCTCCTCGCCCTCGTCCTGCTCGAAGTTGAGGTAGACGCCCGTCGTGAACGGCCGCAGCGCCTCGGAGGTCTCCCGCACCCAGGCGATCTCGCGCTCCGTGTCCGCCGGGTCCTGCCAGCAGGCGATTGGGTGCCACATGTAGGGCGCCTCGCGGTAGCTCGCCGCCATGGCGTCGTCCTGCACACGGCTGATCGCTCCGCCGTGGCGGAAGATGAGGCACTGGTCCATCGGCGACGCCACCTTGGCGCCGTGCTCGAGGTAGACGTCGATCGCCTCGTCGGGGAGGCCGGAGAGGTGCTCGCCCCGGTGGTAGTTGAGCCAGCC
>JBKPHP010000073.1:0-12532 GCA_046729895.1 Actinomycetota bacterium | reverse complement strand
GTGGTGACGCGCTCCGAGCACATCCCGCGCATCCAGGAGGCGCAGGCGAGCGCGTATCACGTGCTTCGCGAGCTCGTGGAGATGGACCCCGCCGGGTTGGAGTGAGGGGCGAGGACTCCAGCAGCCTGGGACCGGGGGAGCTCGCCCATGCCGGCGTGCGCGGCGTGGTGGCGGCGATGGCGATGACCGGCATGCGGGCCTTCACCCAGGACCTGGACCTCGTGCAGGAGACCCCGCCCAAGGCGATCTTCAAGCAGCGGGCCGCAGGGCTGCGTCGGCGAGTGCCCCGCAACCGACGCCGTGCGGTGGTCGAGGTGGCCCATTGGGGGTATGGAGCCGCCGGCGGGGTGGCGTTCGGCCTCCTGCCCGACGGGTTGCGTCGCCGGCAGTGGGCGGGCCCGCTCTACGGCCTCGCCGCCTGGCTCGCGTTCGAACTGGGGGTCGCGCCGGCGCTCGGTCTGACCCAGGCCCGCAAGCTGCGGATCAATGAGCGGCTAGCGCTCGCGGCCGACCACGCGCTCTACGGCTTCGTCCTGTCGGAGACGCGCCGCCGCCCGCGCGAGTAGCCGTGGCCTCACCCCCTGCAGCCCTGACCCGCGTACGGGCACGCGTCGAGGGCACGGTCCAGGGCGTGGGCTTCCGCCCGTACGTATGGCGGCTCGCGAACGAGCTCGAGCTCGCGGGCTGGGTGCTGAACGACGGGCGCGGCGTCCTGACCGAAGTGGAGGGGGCGCCGGAGGCGGTGGAGCGCTTCCTCGCGCGTCTTGCGGCCGAGGCGCCGCCGCTCGCGGCGGTGGAGCGGGTGAGCTCCCAGCCGCTTCCCGCCACGGGCGAGAGCGGCTTCCGGATCGTGGAGAGCCAGCGGCGCGGCGAGCCCGAGGCGCTCGTCTCCCCCGACACCGCCACCTGCGCGGACTGCCTGCGCGAGCTGTTCGACCCGGCCGATCGCCGCTACCGCTACCCGTTCATCAACTGCACGGGCTGCGGGCCGCGCTTCACGATCGTCCGCGGCGTCCCCTACGACCGCCCCCTCACGACGATGGCCGGCTTCCGGATGTGCGCGCGCTGCCGGGCGGAGTACGAGGACCCGGCCGACCGCCGCTTCCACGCTCAGCCGAACGCCTGTCCCGACTGCGGTCCCTCGCTCCGGCTGCTGCCGGACGAGTCGGACGACCCGCTGCGCGCCGCGGCCGATGCCCTCCTGGCCGGCCGGATCGTCGCGGTCAAGGGACTCGGGGGCTACCACCTCGCCTGCCGGGCGGACGACGAGGCGGCTGTCGCGGCGCTGCGAGGTCGGAAGCACCGCGAGGACAAGCCGTTCGCCCTCATGGCGCCGGACCTGGAAGCGGCCCGGGCGCTGGTGGACTTGACCCAGTCCGAGGAACGGCTGCTGACGGACCGGGAGCGGCCGATCGTGATCGCACGCCGTCGGCCCGGGGCCGCGGTCGCGTCGTCGGTCGCGCCGCTCTCGCCGGATCTTGGCGTGATGCTCCCCTACTCGCCGCTGCACCATCTCCTGCTCGCCCACGTCGGGACGACGCTGGTGATGACCAGCGGCAATGTCTCCGACGAGCCGATCGCCTACGAGGACGCCGACGCGCTCGGCCGCTTGAAGCCCATCGCCGACCTGTTCCTGCTCCACGACCGCCCGATTCACATGCGAACGGACGACTCCGTGGTGCGCTCCACGTCGGCCCCGCCGGCTTACCCGATCGTGATCAGGCGGTCGCGCGGGTACGTGCCGACGAACGTCGACCTGCCGCTCCAGGCAAGGCGCCCGCTCACCGCCTATGGCGCCGAGCTCAAGAACACGTTTTGCGTCGCGAAGGGCCCCCGTGCCTGGGTGGGGCACCACATCGGCGACCTCGAGAACTGGGAGACGCTGCGCTCCTTCCGCGCGGGGGTCGAGCACTTCGAACGCCTCTTCGCGGTCCGACCCGAGCTGGTGGCCTACGACCTCCACCCGGACTACCTCTCGACCAAGGAGGCGCTGGAGCGCCAAGGCGTGGAGCTCACGGGCGTCCAGCACCATCACGCCCATCTCGCGGCCTGCCTGGCGGAGCACGGCCAGCACGGACCCGCGATCGGCGCCATCTACGACGGCACCGGCTACGGCACCGACGGCACCGTGTGGGGCGGCGAGCTGCTGGCAGGCGGACTCGAGGCGTTCGGGCGCGCCGGCCACCTCAGGGCGGTGCGCATGCCCGGTGGGGCACAGGCGATCCGCCAACCGTGGCGTATGACCTGCGCCTGGCTTTGCGAAGCGCTCGACGTGGAGGAGCCGCCGCTGCCCAGGGCTCTGGCAGGGTCGATCGACCCAGAGCGTTGGCGCGCCGTGGCGGAGCTTGCACGCCGCGGCACGGCTTCACCGGTCACGACGAGCATGGGCCGCCTGTTCGACGCGATGGCCGCCCTCTGTGGCATTCGCGCGACGGTCAACTACGAGGGGCAAGCGGCCGCGGAGCTCGAGGCCGCCGCGAACCCCGAGGAGCGAGGCGCGTACGAGCTCGAGCTCGTGGAAGCGGATCCTCTCGTGCTCGATCCGCGACCGGTGCTGCGCGAGGCGGCGCGCGAGCTCGACGCGGGGACGGAGCCGGGGGTGGCCTCGGCCCGCTTCCACAACGGTCTCGCCGCGGCCAGCGCCCGCGCCTGCGTCGCGGCCGCGGCGGCGCGCCGGCTGGAGCTCGTGGTTCTCTCGGGTGGCGTGTTCCAGAACCGCCTGCTCCTCGAGCGTACGGCCGCGCTGATCGGCGAGGCCGGTCTCCGCGTCCTCCGACCCGTCCGCCTGCCGCCGAACGACGGCGGCATCGCCTACGGACAGGCGGCGGTTGCCGCGGCCCTGGACAGGGCTGGGTGAGCTTCGCCACGGCGGCTCGAGTTCAAATCGACGGGGCGGGCCGTCGACGATTCGAGCCCTGCCGCTGTTCCCGCCTACGTGAGTCCCACGTACCAGAGCCCGAAGACCAGGCCCAGCAGGCCCAGCGCAGGGATCAGGACGCGCCGGTAGAGCGGTTCGACCACGGGCCGAGTGAGCAGCCAGGAGAAGGCCGCGGTGAAGGCGACCATCGACGCGATCGATGCCGGCGCGAAGACCGCCAGCGCCGCGGCGGCCTCCAGGCGACCGGGGAGCGCGGCGATGAGGAGGAGAACCACGGCGCCGGTGCCGGCCAGCCCGTGCACCAGGCCGATCGTGAACGCCTGGGCGGGGGTCCGAAGGTTTACGTGCCGGTGGTGAGGGCCCGTGTCGCGTCGCAGGTGGCGGCGCCTGCCGTGGGCGTGCTGGTGAGCGTGGGGGCTCGCGCGGTAATCCCCTCGCAGCCACTTCCACATCACGCGCGAGGCCAGCAACAGGATCATCACCCCGACCGCCGTCTCCGCGGCGGCCTCCAGCTCGGCCGGCAGCTCTGCCTTCAGGAGGATCAGCGGGACCCCGAGCGCCAGCAGCATCGCGGCATGACCGGCCCCCCACCAGGCTCCCAGGCGGCCCGCACGGCGTGCGTCGCCGTCGTCGGCGGCGACGAGCGAGGTCACCGCGACCAGGTGGTCAGGGTCGGAGGCGTGGCGCAGGCCCAGCACGAGGGCGATGCCCAGAGCCACCAGGAGCGGCGCCCCGTCGAGCAGCCCGCTGACCCACGCGTCCGCCTGCTCCAGCGGCTCGAACAGCCACTCGAAGCTCACCCGCCACCCCCGTTCCGAGCGCAGCGTTCGCACAGTCCGACGATCGGGAAGTGCGAGAAACGCGCCTCATAGCCGAAGCGGCTGCGGATCTCCCGGCGGGCGGCGTCGAGCTCCTCGGGCTCGACCGAGCGCACCGCCCCGCAGGCCTCACACGCGAGGTATTCCCGGCGGCCGCTCCCGGTGCGGACGTATAGGCCCGCCCCATGACCCGCGTGAAAGTGGCGTACGAGGCCGATCCGCTCCAGGGTCTCCAGGTTCGCGTACACCGATGCGAGGTCCGAGCTCGGCAGCCGCCCCTCGAGCCCGCCCGCGATACGTTCAGCCGACAGCGGCTCGTCGGTCGCGTACAGGACTTCGAGCAGCACCCGTCGCGCCGCAGTCACCCGCAGGCCGCTGTCGCGCAGCACGGCCAGCGCGACCTCGAGTCGCGGCGCCTCGGCCGGAGCCTCGTGGTGCGGTTCCGTCATCGCCCGAAGCCGGTTCTATCACGAATCATTCGTAATATCGACTCCCTTGCCAGAGATGCTGCCTCGACACCGCGTTCGCACCTACGGGGCCTGTGGCGAGCCGTGGCGCGGCCCGCGATCGCGCCTGCCGCAGCGCGTACCCTTGGGCCGTGATCGAGAAGCTCATCGAGCAGATCGAGAGCCGCTTCGCCGAGCTCTCCGAGCAGATGGCCGACCCGGAAGTGATCGCCGATCGCGAGCGCTACGCGGAGGTCGGACGCGCCTATCGCACACTCGAGCCCGCCCACGAGCTGGCGCGCGAGTGGCGCACGGCCTCATCGGACGCCGCAGGGGCGCGGGAGATGCTCGCCGAGGACGGCGACGACCCGGAGCTGCGCGAGCTGCTCGCGAGCTCGGAGAAGCGGCTCAAGGAGCTCGAGGACGAGATCCGGCTCGCGATGGTCGAGCCGGACCCGCATGACGAGAACGACGTCATCGTGGAGATCCGCCCTGGGACGGGCGGTGAGGAGGCCGGCCTCTTCGCCGCCGACCTGTACCGCATGCTCACCCGCTACGCGGAGCGCCGCGGCTTCCAGACCGAGCCGCTGTCGGTCGGAGACGGGCACTACACCTTCGCCGTGAAGGGCCGGGGCGCGTACAGCGTGTTCAAGTACGAGGGCGGCACGCACCGCGTGCAGCGCGTGCCGCGGACGGAGTCCCAGGGGCGCATCCACACATCCACCGCCACCGTCGCGGTCCTGCCGGAGGCGGAGGAGGTCGACGTGGACATCGACCCGGGCGACGTCCAGATCGACGTCTACCGCTCCTCCGGCCCGGGCGGGCAGTCGGTCAACACGACCGACTCCGCGGTGCGTATCACCCACCAGCCCACCGGGGTGGTCGTCTCCATGCAGGACGAGAAGTCACAGCTCCAGAATCGCGAGAAGGCGCTGCGCGTGCTCCGGGCCCGCCTGCTGGAGCGTGAGGTCGCCGCCCGCCACGCCGAGGAGGCGGCGGACCGCCGGGCGCAGGTCGGAACCGGGGAGCGCTCGGAGAAGATCCGCACCTACAACTTCCCGCAGGACCGTGTCACGGACCACCGGGTGAAGCTCACGAAGGGCGACCTGGCGCGCATTCTCGACGGCGAGCTCGACGACTTCACCGCGGCGCTCGAGGCGGAGGAGAAGCGACTCAAGCTCGAGGCCGGCGAGCGCGTCGCGGGTTGACGGCGCGCGAGGCGCTCGAGGGGGCGCTCCCCGCGCTCCGGGCCGCCGGCTGCGACACGCCCGAGCTGGACGCGGAGCTGCTGGTGGCCGATGCGCTCGGAGTCGATCGTGCCGCCCTGGTGGCCGATCGTGAGCTGGCCGTGCCGCCCGGCTCGGCCCGTGTGATCGGCGAGCGGGTGCGACGGCGGCTCGAGCGCGAGCCGGTCGCCTACATCCTCGGTCGCAAGGGGTTCAGGCGAATCGAGCTGGCGGTGGACCGGCGCGTGCTGGTGCCTCGTCCGGAGACCGAGTTGCTGGTCGAGGCGGCCCTGGAGCTGCCCCGCGGCGCCCGCGTACACGACCTCGGCACGGGCTCGGGCGCCGTCGCGCTCGCCCTGCTGGACGAGCGCCCGGACCTCGCCGTGAGCGCCTCCGACGCCTCACCCGCCGCCGTCGAGGTGGCGCGGGCCAATGCCGCGCGGCTGGGGCTGCCGCTCGAGGTGACGGCGGGACGGGGCCTGCCGCCGGGCGCGTGGGACCTCGTCGTGGCGAACCTTCCCTACGTGCGCGACGACGAGTGGGACGGGCTCCAGCCCGAGATCAATCGATGGGAGCCGCGCGACGCCCTCGTCTCCGGTCCGGACGGGCTCGACGCGATCCGCGCGCTGGTTGCCGAGGCGCCTCGGGGCACCCGAATGGCGCTCGAGCACGCGCCCGCGCAGGCCGTGACGGTCCAGGAGCTGCTGGCCCGCGCCGCCACTCGGCGCGACCTGGCGGGCCGCGAGCGGGTGACCATCGGGGAGGTGCCGTAGGGTGAGGGGCACTGGGATGCGCAGCTCCGGGAGGCGGGAATGACCCCGGAGGACGTCGAGACCTTCGCTCGCTGCATCTCCGTCGGCGGCGTGGCCCTGTTTCCGGCCGACACCGTGTACGGCCTCGCTACCGAGCCCGACTCGCTCGAGGGGGTACACCGGCTCTACAGGCTCAAGGGTCGTCCGCCTGACCGGCCCGCAGCGGTGATGTTCTTCCGCCTCGAGCTCGCCTTGTCGGCGGTGCCCGAGCTGGGCGGCCGGACCCTGGACGCGGTCAAGCGGCTCCTGCCCGGTCCGCTGACCCTGCTGCTCCCCAACCCGGCGCGTCGCTTCCCCCTGGCCTGCGGGCCGGTCCCGGCGCGGCTTGGCCTGCGCGTGCCGCAGCTCGAGGGCCCCCTCGGCGCGCTCACCGAAATGAGGTGGCCCGTCCTCCAGTCGAGCGCGAACCCCTCCGGGGGCGCCGAGGCTCGCCGGCTCGACGACGTCGACAAGCGCATCCGGCGCGGCGTGGACCTCCAGCTCGACGGCGGCGAGCTCCCGGGAACGCCTTCGACGGTCGTGGACCTGAGCGGCTACGAGCGGGACGGCTCGTACGAGATTGTGCGCGAGGGCGCCCTCTCGGCCGCCGAGCTCGCAGCGCGGCTTTAGCCCTCCCGCCGACGCGCCCTCCCGTCACTCGCCCGGACACGGGTGCGATCAGGACAAACGAATTTGCCTCAGAGACAAGCTCCGTTGCCTGTGACGCACGACCCGTTGTCTGTGACGCACTTTCGTTGTCGTAGATGCCAGCCTCTGCAACCGGCGTAGCCGTTGCGGTCAGGGGCGGGAGGGCGTAGCGGTCACGGCCCGAGCGGGACGGCGTAGCGGTCACGGCCCGGGCGGGTCTGCGCCCGGTGCTACGGTCCCGATGGTGAACGACCTGGGTCCCGATCACTTCTCGAAGCCGGTCTCCGAGGTCGACCCGGAGATCGCCGAGGTGCTCCAGAACGAGGTCCGGCGCCAGGACGCCACGCTCGAGATGATCGCCTCCGAGAACTTCGTCCCCCAGGCGATACTCGACTGCCAGGGCTCGGTGCTCACCAACAAGTACGCGGAGGGTTACCCGGGCAAGCGCTACTACGGCGGCTGCGAGTACGTCGACGTAGCCGAGCAGCTCGCCATCGACCGCGCCAAGGAGCTCTTCGGCGCCGAGCACGTCAACGTGCAGCCGCACTCGGGGGCGCAGGCCAACTCCGCCGTATACATGGCCCTCCTCGAGCCGGGCGACCGAATCCTGGGCATGAAGCTCGACCACGGCGGCCACCTGACCCACGGGATGAAGATCAACTTCTCGGGGCTCTACTACGACATCGTCGGCTATGGCGTGCGCGAGTCCGACTCCGTGCTCGATATGGACGAACTCGAGCAGATCGCCGAGGACGCCCGGCCCAAGGTCATCCTCGCCGGCTGGTCTGCCTATCCCCGGCAGCTCGACTTCAGGCGCTTCCGCGAGATCGCCGACTCGGTCGGCGCCGTGCTCGTCGCCGACATGGCGCACTTCGCCGGCCTGGTGGCGGCCGAGGAGCACCCCAGCCCCGTGCCCTACGCCGACGTGGTCACGACGACGACCCACAAGACGCTCGCCGGGGCGCGCGGCGGGATGATCCTCTGCAAGGAGGAATACGCGAAGAAGATCAACTCGCGGGTCTTCCCGGGACATCAGGGCGGGCCGTTGATGCACGTCATCGCCGGCAAGGCCGTGGCGCTCAGGATCGCCCGGACAGAGCTTTTCCGGGAGCGCCAGCGGCGCACCCGCGAGGGCGCCGCGGCGCTGGCTGAGGAGATGCTCGCGGCGGGCGTGAACGTGCTGACGGGCGGCAGCGACGTGCACCTGGTGCTGGCAGACCTGCGCGACTCGGACCTCGACGGCAAGCAGGCCGAGGATCGGCTGGCGGAGATCGGGATCACCGTCAACCGCAACGCGGTGCCCTTCGACCCGCGCCCGCCGGCCGTGTCTTCGGGGCTGCGGATCGGCACCCCGGCGCTGGCCACGCGCGGGCTGCAGGTCGAGGACTTCCGCGAGATCGGCAAGGTAATCGGCGAGGCGCTCACGGGCGACTTCTCAGACCAGGCGAAGGCGGAGCTGTCCGAGCGCACCCGGGCGCTGGCGGAGCGGTATCCGCTCTATCCGCACCTGATGGCGCCCGCGGCGGTCTGACCGGAGCCGCCCTCTTCGAGCTCGACGGGGTCGAGGCGGCCCGGGACGGGCGGCCCGTGCTGCGGGGGCTCGACCTGCGGTTGGGCGAGGGTGCGACGGCTCTGCTCGGCCCGTCCGGCTCGGGCAAGTCCACGCTGCTGCGGCTGCTCAACCGGCTCGCCGATCCGGACGGGGGCACCGTGCGGTTCCGGGGAGAGGACGTGCGCTCGCTCGACCCGCTCGAGCTGCGCCGGCGCGCCTGCCTCGTTCCGCAGCTGCCGGCGCCGCTTCCCGGCACCGTGGAGGACAACGTCTGCTACGGCCCGAGGCTGTGCGACCACGACGTCGATCCCGAGCGCCCCCTCGGGCTCGCTGGTCTCGGCCCCGACTACGCCGATCGCGAGGCCTCGCGGCTGTCGGTCGGCGAGCAGCAACGCGTGATGCTCGCTCGCGCGCTCGCCCTCGATCCCGAGGTGCTGCTGCTCGACGAGCCCACCTCGGCCCTCGACGAGCAGGCGCGCGACGGGGTGGAGCGGACGCTGCTGGAGCTCGAGGGGCGCGCCGGCCTCTCGATGGTGATCGTCACCCACGACCGCGCGCAGGCGGAACGCCTGGCCTCGAAGGTCGTCCGGATCCGCGAGGGGCGGATCGCTTGAGCCCCGCTCCGGACATCTCGCTGGGAGAGGTCGCGGCCAGCCTGGTGTTGGTGGGCCTGGCCGCCGCGGTATCGCTGTGGCGACGCGTGGAGCTCGAAGGCGACCTGGGGGTCGCGGTGCTCCGCTCGTTCCTCCAGCTCACCGCGGTCGGCTACGTCATCCAGGCGATCTTCGACTCGGACAGCCTCTGGCTCGTGGCCGCGCTCTTGGCCGTGATGGTCGCCTTCGGGACGTTCACCGCCCGGCAGCGGGCGCGCGCAGTGCCCGGGGCGCGGGTGCCCATCGCGCTGGCGCTCGGCAGCTCGGCGGTTGTCACCCTCGGCCTGGTGCTCCTGCTCGGCGTGTTCCAGGCCAAGCCGCGCTTCCTCGTGCCTGTGGGCGGGATGGTGATCGGCAACTCGATGACCGCCGCGGCGGTGGCGCTCAACCGGCTGGCCGACGAGGTGCGCGCGGACGCTGGCAGGATCGAGGCCACCCTGGCGCTGGGCGCCACGGCCCGCCAGGCCGCGGCGGGGCTCGTTACCCGGAGCCTGCGTTCCGGCATGATCCCGCTGGTCGACTCCACCAAGACCACGGGCGTGGTGTTCTTCCCGGGCACCATGGTCGGGATGCTCATCGCGGGGGCGGAGCCGTTCGACGCGGTGCGCCTCCAGCTGATCCTTCTCTGGACCCTGCTCGGCAGCGTGGCGCTCGCCGCGCTGATAGCCGTGTCCCTCGGCTATCGCGGGTTCTTCACGCCGGCACACCAGCTCCGCGAGTTACCCTCCCCGGCGTGACCGAGGCCGCACGCGTGATCAAGCCCCGCCTGCGCGGTGTCTCGCACCAGTGGGCCTTCTTCGTTTCGCTCGTGACCGGGGCGGCGCTGGTGATCGCGGCGCCTGCCGGACGCGCGACCTTCGCCGCCGCCGTGTACGCGCTCAGCGTCGCGGCGCTGTTCGGGACGAGCGCGCTCTACCACCGGATCACCTGGGCCTCGCAGGCGGCGCGGCGCTGGATGCGCCGGCTCGACCACTCGATGATCTTCCTGCTGATCGCGGGCACCTACACGCCATTCGCGCTGCTGGTGCTCGACGGCACGCTCGCCACGGTGATCCTGTGCCTCGTCTGGGGCGGCGCGGTGGGAGGCATCGTGCTGAAGCTCGTCTGGATCGACGCTCCCAAGCCGCTCGTGGCGGTGATCTACGTGATCCTGGGCTGGGTGGCGATCGCCGCCTTCCCCGACCTGATCGACCGGCTGGGGATCGCAGGCACGGCGATGATCGCCGCCGGTGGCCTCCTCTACACGCTGGGTGCGCTGGTGTACGCGACGAAGCGCCCGGATCCGGTCCCGACGGTGTTCGGCTACCACGAGGTCTTCCACGCGCTGGTGATCGCCGCGGCGGCGCTGCAGTACGCGGTGGTGGCGTTCCTGGTGGTCCCGGAGGGCTAGAGGCGGAGCTAGGCCTTACCCGCGCGGGCGAGTGCCAATCTCCTGCCTGCCGGGCGACAGCAGCCCCGGTCGCTCCATCGCCTCGCGCCACAGAACGCGGCTTTCCTCACGGCTGCCGCCGGAGGGGAGTCGCTCCGCGATCCAGGCAGGGGCCGCGGTGGGGACCTCGGCCACGATCGGGGCGATTCCGGGGAAGCGCTCTTCCCGGCCGATCTCCTCGTGGGGCGAGACGATGACCTCGCTGAGCGTCTCTCCCCGTCGGATCCCCGTGAGCTCGACGTTCGGCTCTCCCTCGCGGCGCGCCTCGCGCCAGATCCGTCTGGCCAGCTCGCCCACGGTGAGCTGGGGTGGGTCCGACGGCCCGGCCAGCGCCACGCCGTCGGCCGCCAGCAACGCACCGTGGGCGGCCATCGCGGCGGCGTGGGCCATCGTGATCCAGTAGCGCAGCATCCCCGTGTCCGTGATGGTCAGCGGCACCCCGGCCTGGGTCTGGCGCAGGAACAGCTCAGACGCGCTGCCGGCGCTGCCCAGCACGTTCACGAAGCGCACCGCCATCCGCCTGGCGCCGGCAGACTTGGCCGAGAAGGCGGTGAGCTGCTCCATGAAGCGCTTGGTGCGCCCGTAGAAGCTGGCGGCCAGCGCCGCCTTGTCCGTGGAGGCCACGATCACGGTCTCCACCGAAGCGCTCTCACAGGCGCGCAGGACGTTCCAGCTCCCCTGGAGGTTCGTGTCGAGGAACTCGTCCGGGTAGATCTCGGCCCAGTCGACATGCTTGTAGGCGGCGAAGTGGAAGACGAGGTGCGGGCGAGCCCGGCCGAGCTCCGCCTCGAGCCTTCCGCGGTCACGGATGTCGCATAGAACGTGCTCGAGCCGCTCGAGCGCCGACGGATCCCGCGCCCGGCGATCGGCGGTCAGCGAGGCCTCGTGGCTGTCGAGCAGCGTTATCCGCTCCGGGCGGAAACCCCACAGCAGGGTGGCGAGCGTGCGCGCGATCGAGCCGCCTCCGCCCGTCATGAGAACCCGCCGGCCCCCGATCAGCTCTTGGAGCGGGAGCACGGCGGGGACGGGGTCGGGGCGCTCCAGGACCGCCTGCCAGTCGAAGCCCTCCGGCCGCAACCGCCGGGGCGCCCTGGGCAACGGCCCCCGCCGGGGCTCGGCCAGGGCGCGCTCCACGGCCCGGTAGGCCATCTTCATGTCGGCCGACCTGGCCGGCTCGGGCTCGTTGATCTCCGCCACGACGTAGGGGACCAGCGCGGCCAGGCGCCGCACGACGGGGTCGAGCTCGAGTTCGCCAACCCCATAGGGGAGGCCCTCGCCCAGCACTCCCAGCGCGTCCGAGACATGGGCCACCTCGGCGTGCGGCCCGAGCTCCTCGACGTAGCGGGCGAGCTCGAGCTCCTCGTCCGAGAGCAGGCGGAAGAGCGTCGGGTAGGCGGCGACGAACGACCGGAGCAGAGCGGCGTGCGACGTGTCCAGCGTGAACCCGAGCTCCGGCACGCGCTCGCGCCAGGAGAGGAGATCCCGCCAGTGGCCCCCGATCCGGGACAGGTAGACGCCGCCCGTGCGCATGCGGAGGACCGGAGGCACGTTCTCGATCAGCGGCACGACTCCCCGCGAGCGGCAGGCCTCGGCGTAGAAGGCCAGAAAGCGTTCGACCTCTTCCTCGTCGAGACCGGCGCTCCAGGTGTCCCGGAACTCCTCCGGCGACTGGGGGGCGAACAGGTGGATCGTGAGGACCGGCGAGCCGACGCCCGCCGCGAAGCCGGCGCTCCGCTCGATTCCGCTGCGGGCCTCGTCGTCGAGCCGGTCCACGCGCACGAAGGCGCCGCTCGGCCAGGCCACCGGGGCCTCGGCGGTCACGCTCATGCCCGTGCCGTCGAGCGTTGCGCGCGCCCGCTCGACCGCTGCCGCCGCCGCCTCGTCGCTCGCCACGTGCCGCGCCGCCAGGCAGAGCTCGATCCCCCGCCAGGGCCCGTCCTCCAGGCGGTTGGCGATCTGCTCAGTCTCGGGCGCTGCCTTGAGCAGCGGGATGGCTTCGGAGCCAATCGACATAGAGCTGAACCGCCTCGGACAGCGGTCGCGTTGGAAACAGTAGCCGTGTGCCGGTCTCGTAGCTTTCGTTCTCGCCGG
>JBKPHP010000072.1:0-20857 GCA_046729895.1 Actinomycetota bacterium | reverse complement strand
CGTCGAATGAGTCGACCACGATGTGCCCCACGCCCTGCTCGAGGGCCATGCGCAGGTCGGCTGCGCGGTGGTTGTTGCCGTGCAGGTAGTGCCGTGCAGGCGGGAAGCCCCCGGCGAGCGCCAGATGCAGCTCGCCGCCAGAGGCGATGTCGCACGAGAGGCCCTCCTCCGCCATCAGCCTGCAGACGGCCGTGCAGGCGAAGGCCTTGCTCGCATAGACGATCTCGAAGCGCTCCGTTCGCGCGCCGAAGGCCTCGCGGTAGGCGCGGGCCCGTGAGCGCATGTCGTCCTCCGCGTAGAGGTATGCGGGAGTGCCGAACTCGCCGGCGAGCTCTACCACGTCGCAGCCGCCCACTTCGAGCCGGCCGCGCTCGTTGAGGCGCGACCCCAGCGGGTAGACATGCGAAACCGTGGCCGTCTGCGGTGCCGAGGCCATAGGCTCGGGCGATTATGAAGCACGCTCTGCCCGCCCCGCCCGAGCTCGGGATGCACGACGGGCTCGCCTACGCGCTGTTCCTGCCGGAGGAGGAGCCGCGGACGGGAGTGGTGATCCTCCACGGGGCGAGCTCCGCCAAGGAAAGCCACTTCGACTTCGCGCGCGTCTGCCGCGACAGCGGCCTGGCCGCCCTGGCCTTCGACGCGCGCGGGCACGGCCGCTCCGAGGGGACGTTCGGACCGGGCGCGCTGGACGACGTGCTCTCGATGTGCGCGCTGATGCGTGGACATGCGCCGGCGGTTGCGCTGCGCGGCTCGAGCATGGGCGGCTTCTGCGCGATCCACGCGGGTGCCCTGGAGCCCTCGCTGGCGGCCGTCGTCGCGATCTGTCCGGCTCCACAGGACCGGCTGCTGCGGGGGCTACGGTCCGGAGAGCTCTCGAACTTTGCGGTGGATCGGGTATCGGTCGAGCCCTGGCTTCGGTCGCTCGACGTGTACGAGGCGGTCGGGCGCCTGGGACCCGAGACGGCCCTGCTGCTGCTCCACGCTCGCGGTGACGAGCAGATCCCGTACACGGTCAGCGAGGAGCTGTACGCCGCCGCCCACGAGCCCAAGCGCCTGCTGGTGCTGCCGGGCGGGCATCATCGTTCGCTCCAGCACGACCTCGAGATCCAGTCGCTGTCCTGCCGCTATATCGAGGGTGCGGCGGCGGGCCGAGCCTAGGGGCCGGGGCCCAGCGTGGTGTCGACCGTTCCGCCGACGCCACCCACGACGTCCGTCACCGTCTTGCCCGTGTCGGTGACCTGCTTGCCGGCCGTGGGATTGACACCGCCGACCGTGCCGCCGACGGTGCCACCGACCGTGCCGTCAACGGTGCCACCGACCGTGCCGCCAACGCGTCTGGTGACGCCGTCAGTCGTCTGGGTCACGCCCTCCGTCACGGGGCTTACGCCGCTCGGAGACGTGGCGGTCACGCCCGCGCTGGTCCCCGCCCCCGAGGTCGGGGTCGCGCGCCCGCCAGCGGTGCCGGTGCCGGACCCCCGCGTCCCGCCGGGATCGCCGGCTCCCGGGGCGGGCCGGTCCCCGGAGGATCGCCCTGTGCTCGACTTACGGCCCCCTGCGGCAGCCGCACGTTTCCGTGCTGGCGGAGCCGCGGCCACCTGAGCCGCTGCGGGAGCGGCGGCTGCCGCGATCCGGGCCGGACCGGTGCTGTGGGCCGCGGGCTCCTCGCTCCCTACCCGGAGGCCGTCCAGCCCGTTGGCGATGCTGTCGCCGGGCCAGCCGCGGAAGGCCACGATCGTGCTGATCACCGCCAGCAGCAAGATCGATGAGGCAACGAGCACGCCGGTGGTGCCGAGGCTCGTGATGTAGGCCCTCGAAGCTCTCACGGACGGGGTACCCGATTGCGAAACCGCAAGGGGCGCCATTTCCTTATCCCGGGCGAGTCGCGTCCTAACCCGAGCGGTTCTCGCCGCAGAACGACGGTTGGACGCTGCGCGCACCTATGGGGCAAACCTTCCAAGAAAGGCATTTCGCACCCCTCCTGGGGGTGCTAAGTGCCATCGTTCGGAATCCGTGTCGTCCGTAGAGGTGGACGAAGTGAGCGCCGATCACGGAGCGGCGGGCGCTCGACGCCAGCCTCGCCGCGCTCGAACAGCGTCGGCGAAACCGTCCGCTCGAGGGCGGCTGATCCGTCCGCGAACGGCTGTCGGGAGCCGAATAACGAGAATCATTCTCGATTAGGCTTGTCGGGCGTGATCGCGGCCATTCCCTCGCCGCTCGACCTCGTCGACCTGCCCTTCATGCGCACGGCGCTCGCCGAGCTGGCGCTGCTCGCGGTTGCCGGAGGTCTACTGGGCACGTGGGTCGTCCTGCGGCGGCTTGCCTTCTTCTCTCACGCCGTGGGCACGGCCACCTTCCCGGGGCTCGTGATCGCGGAGGCAGCCGGGGTCAGCGCCCAGGGTGCAGGGCTCGCGGCCGCGTTGCTCTACGCCGGCGGGGTCGAGCGGGCGGGGAGGGCAGGACGCGGCCTCGGCGACGCGGCCACCGGCGTGCTGCTCGTCGCCGCCCTGGCTACCGGCGTCATCCTGGCGAGCGACGTGTTCCACTCGGGCGCCGCGGTCGACCGGTTGCTGTTCGGCACTCTGCTCGGCCTCGGACACGGCGACCTGGTCTTCTCCGCCGCGGTGGCCGTGCTCGCGCTGGTCGCGGCCGCCACGGTCGGAAGGGCCTGGACCGCGATCGGCTTCGACCCCGACTCGGCCACCTCGCTTGGGCTGCCCGCCGCCCGGGCCGACCTGCTCCTGCTCGGGTTGGTTGCCGTGGCCGTCGTGGCGGCGGTTCCCGCCGTGGGCGCGCTGCTCGTGACGTCGGTGTTCGTCGTGCCCGCGGCCTGCGCCAGGCTGCTAGCCGGCAGTGTGAGGGCGATGCTGGCCTGGGCCGTGGGCCTGGCGATCGCCCAGGGAGCGCTGGGCCTCTACCTCGCCTACTGGCTCGACGCGCCGCCCGGCCCGGCTGTGGCCACGCTCGGCGCGGGGGCCTACGGCCTGCTCGCGATCGGCTCCGCGACGATCGCCTGGCGACGGCCATGAGCGCAGCCGTGCGCTCCGACGGTCTCGCGGCCGGCTACGGCGGGCGCCCGGTGCTTCGCGAGGTCTCCTTCGAGCTCGAGCCCGGCCGCACCCTCTGCGTGCTGGGGCCGAACGGCGGCGGAAAGACGACGCTGTTCAAGGCGCTCGTGGGCGAGCTGCCGCCGCTTCGGGGGACCGTGGAGGTGGACGGCCGTCCAGCGTACGTGGCCCAGACGGAGCGGACCCGGCTCGACTTTCCGGTCGGCGCCCTCGACGTCGCCTTGATGGGCTCGCTGCCGCGCGGCCGCTGGTGGCTTCCGCCTCGCGCGCCCGACCGGCGGGCGGCCGGGGACGCCCTCGAACGGGTGGGACTGAGCCGTGAGGCCGGCGCGCGGTTCGGCGAGCTCTCGGGCGGCCAGCGGCAACGGGTCCTCCTGGCGCGGGCGCTCGTGCAGGACGCCAGGGTGCTGCTGCTCGACGAGCCCCTCGCGGGCGTGGATCCGGCGAGCGCGGAGCGGATCGCCGCGCTGTTCGGGGAGCTACGCGATGAGGGCCGGAGCCTGCTGGTTTCGACTCACGACGTGGAGAGCGCCCGCCGCTTCGACCTGGTGGTCTGCCTCAATCGCCGCCAGCTCGCGTTCGGCCCCCCACGAGAGGTACTCGACCGGGCGACGCTCGAGGCCACGTACGGTCGCGAGATGATCATCCTCGAGGACGGCGGGCCCGCGCGGGCGGTCACCGTCCAGCACCACGAGCATTGAGCGTGGAGCTCGCTGCCGAATTCCTGCTCGACCCCCTCCGCTCTGGAATCGGGCGACGCGCCCTGATCGAAGTTACGTTGCTGGGCGCGGTGTGCGGGCCGCTCGCCTTCTGGATCGTCTCGGAGCGCCTGAGCTACGCGGCGGAGTCCCTGGCGCACGGGCTGCTACCGGGGCTGGTGGTCGCGGCGCTGGCCGGCCTGCCGCTGCTGCTCGGCGCCGGCGGCGGAGTCCTCGTCGGGGCGGCCTTGATCGCGGCGGCCGGGCGAGACGAGCGAGTCGGGCCGGAGACCGCGACCGGCGTGGTGGTGACGGGCATGCTCGGCCTGGGGGCGCTGCTCGCGCTCGCTCCCGAGACGCCCCAGCGCCTCGAGGAGCTCCTGTTCGGCGATCCGCTCGGCGTGAGTGACGCGGACCTCGTGGCCGCCCTGGTGTTTGCCGTGGCCGGCGCAGCCGCGCTGGCCGCGCTGTACCGCCCCCTCTCTGCCGTCGCGCTCGACCCGAGCGGCGCGGCGGCCCTCGGGGTTCGGCTGACGCTCGTGCGGCTGGCTCTGCTCGGGCTGATGGCGGTGGCCGTGGCCGTGGCGGTCCAGGGACTCGGCAACCTGCTCGTGCTCGCCGTGCTCGTCGCCCCGGCCGTGGCCGTACGACGGCACGCCTCGACTGCGCGCGGGTCCATGCTCGCGGCGGCCGCGCTTGCCGTGGTGGGCGGGCTAGCCGGCATCTACGCGTCCTTCCAGCTCGGCTCGGCGGCGGGCGCAAGCGTGGCGCTCGCTCTGTCCCTCGCGGCGCTAGGCGGGGCGTGGCTCCCGGCGAAGCGTCGCTAGCAGCGCCGTTCCCCCCGCGATCATCGCCAGGCTCACGAGCTGCGCCAGGGTCAGCCCGGCCACGACTTCGTCGTTCCGCCGGATGAACTCCACGAGCAGCCGCTCGATCCCGGCCAGGACGAGGTAGAGGCCGAACAGGCCGCCCGGCCGGAAGCGGTCGCGCCAGTTCCACAGGAGCAGCGCCACCAGCCCCATGGCGAACGTCTCGTAGACCGGCGTCGGATGCACCTCCTGGGTCGTCGGCACGGTGCCCTCGGGATAGCTCATCGCCCAGGGCACGCCCGAGGCGATCCCGTAGTCGCCGTCGCCCGAGAGCTGGCAGCCGATCCTCCCGACCGCGTAGCCCAACGCGAGCGGCACCGCTGTCACGTCGAGCAGCACGAGGCCGGCCCACTGCCGCCAGCGTGCCCACAGCAGGACCCCGACCGCGCCGCCCACGGCGCCGCCGTACCAGACCAGTCCCGAGCCGGAGACCACGTTGCTGACGAGATCGTGGGAGACGTTGTCCCAGTTCTCCAGCAGGTAGTCGAGCCGCGAGCCGACGATGCCGCCCACCAGAGCGGCGAAGACGATCTCGTAGGACCAGTCGCCCGGCTTGCCGAGCTCGCGGAGACGGCGCCCGATGACCGCCCCGGCGGCCAGGAAACCAAGCGCGAAGCAGATGCCGAATGTCTTGAGCTCGAGGGGGCCGAGGTGGATCTCGGGCTGCACCCGCCGGAGACTAGAGATAGGCGATCAGGCGCCCGCTAGAGTTGCATTCCGATGGCACGACAGCGCACTTCGTTCGGACGCGACCCCGGGCTTCAGGCCCGGATGTTGCTGACCATATTCCTGCTCGGCCTGCTCTACGTCGTATTCGTCGCCGTGCTGCTCTCTGCCGGCGCCGGGGTCGTGACGATGGTTATCGTCATCGGCGCGCTCACGCTCGCGCAGCTGTTCCTGTCGGACAAGATCGGGCTGGCCGCCATGGGCGCCAAGCAGGTCTCCCCCGAAGAGGCCCCGGGCCTCCACGCGATGATCGAGCGCCTCTGCATCCAGGCCGACCTGCCCAAGCCGAAGGTCGCGGTTGCCGACACGGAGGTGCCCAATGCCTTCGCCATGGGCCGCTCCCAGAAGAACGCGACGGTCTGCTGCACCACCGGCATCATGCGCACCCTTTCGCCCTCCGAGCTCGAGGGTGTGATGGGCCACGAGCTCTCGCACGTGAAGAACCGCGACGTGATGATCATGACCATCGCGAGCTTTTTCGCCAGCGTCGCCGCGGCGATGACGCAGTTCGGGTTCTTCTTCGGCGGTGGCGATGACGAAGAGGGGCCGGGCTTCCTGGTGATCCTGCTCGTCTCGCTCGTCGTCTACATCCTCTCCTTCTTCCTGAGGCTCGCCCTCTCCCGCTACCGCGAGTTCGCGGCCGACCGGGGCGCAGCGCTCATCACCGGCCGGCCCAGCGCGCTTGCCTCGGCGCTCGTGAAGATCTCCGGCGCGATGCAGGCCGTGCCTACGAGGGACCTCCGCGAGGCCGAGCGCATGAACGCCTTCTTCATCGTCCCGACCAGCGTCAAGGGCACGATTCAGACGCTGTTCGCCACCCACCCGCCGATGGAGAAGCGGATCGAGCGGCTGCAGCAGCTCGAGGCACAGCTCCAGGGCACCGCCGCCGCCGCGGCCTAGTCCGGGGCGTGGGCTTCCTGGACGCGCTGCTCGGCGGGCGCCGCAAGCTGAAGGGGCCGGCGCCGGACCGGCTGTTCGCGATGAGCACCGCCTACGTGACCCTCGAGACCGGGCTCGGCCTGAAGCAGCGCGACACCGCCGGCATCGTCTTCCAGCCGCTCGGCACCGCCGACTTCCGGCAGATCGTGTCCGACACCGAGGAGCTCCTCCGCGGCTCCGCGGAAGAGACCGGGACGCAGGTCGACTCGGCGGACGACGAGTTCGGCTACCGCTGGCTGATCCTCCGCGACTCGGACTTCGAGGACCTGGTCGTCTCGCTCAACACCGTATCCACCCAGCTCCAATCGGGCGGCTACGGCGACCGGCTGCTCGCTTGCGTCTTCGCCTTCGAGGAGGAGGGCAAGCCGATCTACCTGATCTACAACTTCAAGCGCGGCGGCTTCTACCCCTTCGTCCCCGCACCGGGGGAGAAGCAGCGCGACTCCGAGCGCGAGCTGCGCCTGAAGGCTCAGGTCGGCGCGGAGATCCCGTGGGAGGAGGACATCTCGCGCTGGTTCCCGCTCTGGGAGATCCCGCTGTAGTACGCGCGTACACGAGCGGGCACGACCGGACAAGAGTCGCCTGCAAATCGCGAGGTTCCGGGCCCATGCGGAATACCCGCCGTGCCCGCCCGTGCCCTGGCTGATGTACCCGTTTCGTACCCGATCCCCGTGGCGGTCGCGCCGACGGTCCGACGGGGAGCACGCGACGGGTCGCACGGGCCGCCAGTCAGTCGGTCGCACCAGCAGCCGAGCGGTCACTGCTTGCCGGTTGTGACCTGCTGCGTATTACACGCCCGGCCAGCTTCCGGGCTGTCTTCAGGCGGCTAACGGCCAGGGCGCGCTCATCGCGTCGCATCCGGACGAGACTGGAAGAGAGCGTGGCGCGGGTTCTCGTCTTGAAACGGTCACTCGGCTTGCGGCTGCCAGAGCCGCCCGCTCTCTAGGACTCGCAGATCAGCTCCTCGCGGCGGAGCGAGGAGATGCTTCGCCACCCCTCGCGCGGCGGCGTCGGCCGCGTCGCCGCCACCCAGTCGAAAATTACGGGCTCGACTACCGGCTCACGTTCAAGCTCCTCACCGCCGAACTGCCGACGCAGGGCGGTGCTCCGTCCGTCGCGCGGGGGGATGCGACACTCGGAGGCTCTGGACGAGGTGAGGACAGCCGACGGTCGCACCTTCCGTGTCGAGCCAATCGATCAAACGGCGGACGTCACGATGCCGGACGAGTTCGAGCCCAGCAGGCTCGCGAGGCGCGCGCTCCAGATTGTCGCGGTGCTCGCGGTGGTCGGCCTCGTGCTGCTGCTCGCCCCCGGGCTCGGCGAGGTCCGCGACCTGCTGACCGAGGCCCGGCCGGAGTGGGTGGGGCTGGCCGTGGCATTCGAGGCCCTGTCGTGCGTGTCCTACGTGTTGTTGTTCCGCCCTATTTTCTGCAACAACATGCCGTGGCGCACCAGCTGGGAGATCGGCTTGTCGGAGCTCGGCGCCGGCTCGATCGTGCCGGCGAGCGGGGCCGGTGGCCTCGCCCTCGGCGCCTGGATCCTGAGTCAGGGCGGCATGCCGGCGCAACGGATCGCCAGCCGCTCGGTGGCCTTCTTCCTGATCAAGAGCTCGGTGAACTTCATCGCCGTGGCGGTGCTCGGCACGGTCATGGCCCTGGGCCTGGTCGGGCCCGACCTGTCGCCCTGGCTGACGGCGGTGCCGGCAGCCGGCGCCCTGCTCGTGATCGCCGCGGTGCTCGTGGTGCCACGGCTCGGCGTCGGCGCTCCCGTCTCGGCCGACGCAGGACGGACGCGCAAGGCGATGCGGGAGGTGCGCAAGGCGCTGGTGGGCGGCGTGGCCGAGGCGGTGCAGATGGTGCGTTCGCGAAATCTGCTCGTGATCGCCGGCTCACTCGGCTACTGGGCGTGGGACAACGCGGTCCTATGGGCGACGTTCCACGCCTTCGGGTTCTCGCCCCCGATCACGGTGATCTTGTTGGGCTACCTGATCGGGCAGCTCGGCGGGCTGCTGCCGCTACCGGGCGGCCTCGGAGGGATCGACGGCGGGCTGATCGGCACGCTGATCGTGTACGGCACCCCGACGGCGGCGACCGCAGCCGCGGTGCTCGTCTACCGCGTGATCCTCTTCTGGCTGCCCCTGCTCATGGGCGCCGTGGCGTTCATTTCGCTGCGACGGGGGTTGAACAGACCCGACCGGCCCGAGCTGTGCGTCGTGCCGGCGGCGACCTAGGCCTAGCGGACCCGGACAGCCCATTTCTCCGCTCGCGGGGATTGCCTGGTGGGGTCGCAAGCGGGCGAAGTGCTTCACCCATGGCGAAGCGGTCGGGAATCGACGCCGATTAGGCCAACGGCGACGGCGGGATGCGCGTCTGGCCGTGCATGTCGAGGATGACCATGGCGAAGTCATCGACAAAGCACCAGGACCAGTCCTCGCCCGGCTCGAGCGAGCGGATGATGGGGTGACCGCTGCTTCGAGCGTGAGCGCTGGCGTGGCGGTTGGGCGAGTCGTCGCAGCAGCCGACCTTGCCGCACTCGAGGCAAATGCGCAGATGCAGCCAGGGGTCTCCCGAGGCCAGGCAGTCCTCGCAGCCCTCGACTGACTCCGGGAGCTGCGTTATCTGGACGTGATCGAGATGCGTGCAGGAGGTCATCGATTCCTTCCTTGGAAGGCTGGGCTTAGGACGGCCAGTCGTTGGTGGATCAGCGGACGGCCATCGAGCCCTCGCGCTACGCGCGCCAGGCGATGGCGCGCGATGCGCACAAGCGCGGTCGAGATACCGGACGACGAGGCCCGGATGCGCGAGGTCGCGGCCATGCTGCGCGAGGTCGGCGCCCTGCCCGACGAAGAGGGCTGATAGGCGCAGGAGCGGGCGGCTGACCGGCATCTCGCCCGAGTGGGACGAGTGGATGCGCCGCCGCGCGGCGGGCGATCTACGGAGTGATCCGCGAGGATCGGCTGGGTCTTGACCAGATCTACCTCCAGGCAAAGCGCTGGCAGAACGCTGTCGGCCGACCAGAGATCCAGAAGTTCTTCGGTGCGCTGCACGGGAAGTGGGCGACGAAGGGCGTCTTCATCACAACATCGAGTTTCAGCAGCGACGCAATCGATTATGCGGACAGTGTGACCCCGGGCGTCATCCTCGTTGACGGCAAGGAGCTTGCGCAGCTGATGATCGAGCACGGTGTCGGCGTGACTGTTGCCCACGAGTACAAGCTGAAGCGCCTTGACCTCGACTACTTCGCCACCGACGAGGACTCAGACGTGCTAACAGAAGTCCCGACCCCAGAGGGCGGCGAAGCCGCTGCCGAGGCAGACAAACCGAAGGACTTCAAGGTCGTTCAGTAGTGCCCCGTGGGAGGGGCGCTGGCTGAGCTTCGCGGCGTCCGCTCAACTCGACCGCATCGAGGCGTCTGTTCGGCGCTCCCGGCGAGCGTCCCCGTAGCCGGACCCTCAGCCTATGCCGACGCGACCATGCCCCCGTGGACCTAGTGCTTCTTGCGCTCGAACGGGAGGTCCGAATGGGAGCCGGGCGGGGAAGGCCCGCGTGCCGCCGACCAGTGCCTGCGATCATCGCCTCGATGCGCTGGGTCGTCACGCGCTCTGGGAGAGCCCGCTGTAGGCGGCGATCCCCCCGGCACCCCCAAGGAGGGTGCAAGGCGGCAGGGCGCACGGCTAGTCCGGGATAAGGCCCTCCCCGGTGAACTCCCCGCGGGCCTCCTCGAAGGTGATGTCGCGGGGCGGAAGGATCACGTCGGACTCGACCAGCTCGTCGTCGGGCAGCGCGTTTCCGTCGGTGGTCACGAGCTCGAGCATCTGTGTCCAGAGCTCGTGGAAGCCGGTCTCGTCGCCGGCCTCCACGGCGCTCACCACCCGGTTGTCGAGCTGGTTGAGCCGCTCGCCGTCTTCGTCGGGGACCTGGAACTGTCCCTCGCCGGCGATGCGGACGATCATGTCTGCGGGCCCTCCTTGCCGCCGCCCTCGCCAAGCGCGGGGGCATCGCCTCCGCCGGCGCCGACCTCGGCCTTCATCTTGGCGAGCTCGTCGTCGACCTGGGCACCCGCGCCGAGCTGCGCGAGCTCACGGTCGATGTCGTCCTGGCCTTGGCCCAGCTCGGTGATGTCCTCGAACGTGCCGGCGGCCTCCAGCTCCTCGACGGCCCCGGCGCGGGCGCGCATCTGCTCAGTCTTGTCCTCGGCGCGCTGGATCGCCAGACCCACGTCCGCCATCTGCTCGCCGACCCCGTGGGCGGCCTCGGAGATCTGGACCTGAGCCTCCGCGGCGGAGTACTGGGCCTTGATGACCTCCTTCTTGGTCCGGAAGGCCTCGACCTTGGCGCGCAGCTTCTTCTCGTTCTCCGTGAGCTGCTCCTGCTGGTTCTCCAGCTCCTTCACCTGGGTGTCCAGCGACTGGAGCTCGCCCTGGATCACCGCCTTGCGCTCGAGCGCCGCGCGGGCGAGGTCCTCGCGACCCTGGGAGAGGGCCTGCCGCGCCTGGGTGTCGAGCTTGACGACCTGCTGCTCGTACTTCTGCGACTGCATCTGGAGCCGCTTCTTCGAGGTCACCACGTCGGCGATCCCCTTCTTCACGTTCTGCAGCAGCTCGACCTGCTTCTGATAGCCGTAGTCGAGCGTCTCACCCGGGTCCTCGGCTCGGTCTAGCAGCTTCGAGATCTTCGCCTTGATGACCGTGGACATGCGGCCGGCCAACCCTGGCATCCCGTCTCCTTCCAGCTCGGTGGTGAACGTCGATTCAAGAGTAGCCTGGACAGGGGGACCGAGAGGAGCGCGACGCGCCTCAGGCGACGGGGCCGGGCTCCCGCTCGGGCAGCTGCCGCCACTCCCGGAACTTGCCGTTTCGAATCGTGAACCGCACCGACACCCTGCCGTGACACGGTCCCCCAGGGCCGGCGTGAAGCCGGAACGCCGCGAGCGTCGTCTTGCCCTCGTCCTTGACGTCGGTCAGGTCCGCCGTGCAGGGCAGGCTGCGGTTGAACTCCTCCGCCGCCTCGGGCGTCCGCAGCCGGAACACCTCGGACTGCTCGACCACCGCGCCCTTGGCGAAGTAGGACGCAGCCGCCACGTAGTCGCCGGCGTCGAGCGCGGCGATCCAGCCCCGGATGACCTCCTTGTCCGTCTGCTTCGGGACCGGTGGGTCGGAGCCGCCGCAGCCACCGAGCAGCAGCGCAAGGACCCCGATGACGGCCGCTCGCCTCACTTCGTGCCCGCGGCCGATCGCTCGAGCCTCTGTCGCAGCTCGGCTCCCCGGCCCGCGGCCACGGCGCGGGCCGCCCGAGACTCGCTCAGCTCCAGCCCGTTGCGCGCCGCGTACTCGAGCAGCAGCTGGCGCTCCTCGGACTCGCGCGCGGTCTTCAGGAAGAGCCATCCGAACAGGAGGATCGTGAGGATGCTGCCTTCGATCATCATGATCGTGCCGGCGATGCCCTGGTCGTTCAGCGGCGAGATCCCCCAGCTCGCCTCCCCGGCGCGATAGTCGGGGTAGAAGACCTTGTTGGACCAGATGAAGACGTTGCCGAGCAGGGCCCCCGCGAGCCTGACAGCCGCGACGTACAAGAGCTTGGCGCCGTTGCCGAACCACTCCGGCTGGGGCAGCGGGCCGAGGAGCGCCATCCACATCGTGATGCCGAAGAAGACGAAGCTCGTGTGCTCCAGGGCGTGCACCGCCTGGCTCGTTAGGGCCGCCTGGTACAACGGAGGCAGGTGCCAGACGTACAGATCCAGGATCCAGAGAGGCAGCGCTACCGCGGGATGAACCAGAAAACGCAGCCGCTCCACGACCCGGAGCCCCAGCAGCGGCTGCAGCAGCGGACCGGTCAGGCCGAGCACGATCAGGAGCGCTCCGATATCCGCCATCAGGAGGTGCTGCGCCATGTGCGCCAGCACGAGCTCCTCGCCGATGTGGGCCACCGGCGATACGAGCGACGCGAAGACGAGCACCATCCCGGCCGCGAAGCACAGCTGCTTGCTCCTCGGCACCGGCCGCCCCTGGTCGGCGAGCTTCCTGGCTCGCAGCGCGTAGGCCACGATCGCGGCCGTGGGTGGCAGGAGCTGCAGCGGCTCGTACGTGCCGCTCCCGACATGGGCGAGCGGAGCGAGCATCGAGTCGGAGGATAGGATGACGGAGCGCGTCGATCTGCCCGTGGCCTGCTCGCTAACCGCCGCCGAGCAGGCCGACCGCTTACAGGCTTTCCGCGATCTGGCGCGCCGCGCGCTGGCCGACCGCCGGCGCGACGGCGACCGCGTGGTGCTGAGCTTCCACGCGACCCGCGATGTAGCCAGTCGAGTGGAGGATTTCGCTCGCCGCGAACGGGAGTGCTGTCCCTTCCTGGACCTGTCGGTACGGCACGGCGACCTCCGGGTCGTGCTCTCGATCGGCGCGGGCCCCGAGGCCGCGCCCATGCTCGACGCCTTCTACGAGCTCGCGGACAGCGCGCCGGGGACTCGGCCGGCCGGACGAGCCCCCGTCATGGACACTCCGGATTAGGGAGCTACGCCGCCGCGGTCTCGAGCACCTCCGCGGCCGCCTTTAGCCGTTCCTGGTACTCGCGCCGCTGCATCCTTGAGATCACGAGCCGCTGCACCTGGGCCGTCCCCTCGAAGATCTGGTAGATCTTGGCGTCCCGGAACCACTTCTCCAAAGGGCAGTCGGTGGTTTGCGCGTTGGGGCCGATCACGTCCACCAGCGCCGTGGTCGCCCACATCGCGACGTCGCCCGCCTTGAGCTTCGACATGGAGCCCTGGCCACCGGTCATCGGGATCCCGTTGCGCCCCATCCAGGCAGCGCGCCACGCCAGCAGCCGCGCGCCTTCGATCTCGGTGGCCACGTCAGCCAGCGTCTGCTGGATGCGCTGCTGCTCCATCAACGGAACACCGTCCTCGGAGCGGTCCTCCAGGTACTCCAGCGTCCACTCGTAGGCAGCCTGCGCGATGCCGAGCGCCGACGCAGCGACGAAAGGTCGGGTGACCTCGAACGTGGCCAGCGCCCCCGAGGAGCGGCTCGACCGGCCGGAGCGAGCCCGCTCCAGCTTCCGGTCGAGCTTCTCCTTGCCTCCAAGGAGATACTCCATCGGCACGCGGCAGTCCTCCAGCACGACCTCGCCCGTGTGCGAAGCGCGGATGCCGAGCTTGTCCTCCTTCTTGCCCTGAGAGAGACCCGGCGTGCCCTTGGGCACGATGAAGGACGCCTGGCCGCGGTGGCCGAGGTCCGGATCGACCGTGGCCACGACCACCGTCACGTCGGCGATCCCTCCGTTCGAGATGAAGACCTTGGTCCCGTTGAGGGCCCACTCGTCGCCGTCGAGCCTTGCCGTCGTCCGCAGCGACTTGACGTCTGACCCGGCGCCCGCCTCGGTGACCGCGTATGCGCCCAGCTTGATGTCGTCGCCGGAGCCGAAGCACTCCGGCACCCAGCGCGCGATCTGCTCCGGGGTTCCAGACGAGGCGATGCCCGCGGCGGCCAGCGAGGAGGCTTGGATGGCGAGCGCAATGCCGGCGCAGCCCCAGTGGAGCTCCTCCGCGTAGATGACGGTCAGCAGGCCGTCGGGGTCGCTAGCCATGCGCTGGATGTGCTCGAGCCCGTGGAGATCCCACTTGCGGGCCTCCTTGAGCACTCCCCAGGGCACGCTCTGCTCGCGGTCGTGCTTGGCGGCAACGGGCCGGATGACCTCCCGCGCGAACCTCCGACAGTGCCGCTGGAACTCGACCTGCTGGTCGTTGAGCTTGAAGTCCACGTTGTCAGCCTCCGTTCACGACGCGATTGACTGGTCAGTCAACCTGTCCAAAGCATACGTCAACACCGCCCCCACGCGTCAACCGGAGCCCTCGTCCGCGAACGCTGGCTATCGTGCCCTGAGTGGTTCGGGGGAAGGATCCGATCGCGCCGGCCCTGCTCGCGGCGGCGTCGCTCGCGACCGCGGTGCTCGCCGGCTGCAGCCTGGGCGACGACTCGAGCCGGCCGCCGCAACTGGGTGCCAAGTCGAGCGACCAGCAGGCCCGCGGGAAGCTCGGCTTCCCCGCCTCCGCCACCCGCAACACGATCCGGGTGGGCGGCGGCGACGCCGCAACCGATGCCGCCGGAGTGGCCAGCGCCCTCTTCCCGGCGACCGGCAACGCCACTCGGCCGACCGCCGTGGTGCTCGTCGACAAGGACAACTGGCAGGGTGCCGTCAGCGCGGGGACGCTGTCCGGCTCGCCCATCGGCGCGCCGATCCTGGTCACCGACGGCGGCGACGTGCCCCCCGTGACCCAGGACACCCTCGATCGACTGCGCCCGAAGGGCTCGGACCTCTCCAAGGATGCCCAGGTGATCCGGATCGGTCGCGACGCGGGGCGGCCCAACGGTTTCCGCAGCGCCGTTATCGAAGGCGACGGTCCCTACGAGCGCGCGGCCGCCATCGACCGCTTCTTCTCGGCCGTGAAGGGCAAGCCGTCGGCGAACGTCGTCATCGTCTCCGGGGAGCACGCAGAGTGGGCGGTGCCGGGGGTCGCCTGGGGAGCTCGCGCGGGCGACTCCGTGCTTCCGGTCAAGCGGCAGTCCATCCCCGCCCCGATCCGGAAGGCGCTCGCGGAGCACGACAAGCCCAACGTCTACGTGCTGGGGCCCGAGAAGGTGATCGCAGCTAGCGTCCTGAAGGCGCTTCAGCCGCTGGCCAGGAGCGTTCGCCGGATCCAGGGGAAGACGCCGGTGGAGAACGCAATCGCGTTCGCGAGCTACCAGCAGCGCGGCTTCGGCTGGGCTGTGGTCGTGCCCGGCTACAACTTCACGCTCGCCAACGTCAACCGGCCCGCCGACGCGGCAGCCGCCGCCTCGCTTGCCACCAGGGGCGTATTCGCCCCGCTGCTTCTCAGCGATCAGAGCGACAAGCTGCCCCGCTCGCTCGAGACCTACCTCCTCAGCGTCCAGCCCGGGTACGAGGGCAGCCCCGACACCGCGGTCTACAACCGCGTCTGGATCCTGGGCGACGACAAGGCGATCTCGGTGAAGGAGCAGGCGCAGGTGGACCGCGCCACCGAGCTGATCCCGGTCAAGGCGAACGCGCCGTAGCTCGCAGGTATCTTCCGCGGAGTGAGCGAGTTCGAGCAGCCCGACCGCCTCGAGCGGGAGCCGACGCTCGAGGACGTCCGGCAGCTCATGGGCGCGTCCACGCCCCACTTCGCGCTCCAGCTTCGGAACCGAATCCGCATTCTGATCGAGGGGTTGCCGGCCGAGCATCCCGCCCGGATCGAGGGCGAGCGCGAAATCGCACGTCTCGAGGAGCTCGCCTACGGCTCGGAGCGGCGTGGCCCGATTCAGGAGCACGAGCGCGGGCTCCCGAGCTTCCCGGGCGAGGGTGGCTGAGCCCGCCCCGGCCACAGCCGGCACGGCCCTGGAGCGCGCGCTGCCCCTGCTCGATCCGGAGGCGCGGCAGGAGGGCGGGCGCTCGGCGGCCGGCTACTTCGACCTGCTCGGACCATCCGAGCCCCGCTCCACCGGATGGATCCAGGACCTCATGCTCACGGGCATGCTCCCCCGCATCTACGAGCATTGGTGGCGACCGGCCCTCGGGCGCGCGGCCAAGGGGGTGTTCGGGCCCGGCATGGCGGACGAGCGCCGAATCGCCCGGCTGCTGCTGGGCCTGTCGCGCGGCGAGGGCGTGCTCGACGTCGCCTGCGGGACCGGGGGCTTCAGCCGCAGCTTCGCGACCACGGTGGGTGAGGAGGGCCTGGTGGTCGGCATCGACGTGTCGGAGACGATGTTGACCCGCGCGGTGGAGGACACTCGAGAGGCCGGCCTGGACGTGGCCTACATCCGGGGCGACGCGCAGGAGCTTCCGTTCGTCGCTCAGAGCTTCGACGCCGTCTGCTGCTTCGCTGCCTTCCACCTCTTCGAGGACCCGATGCGGGCGCTCGACCGGATGACCGATGTGCTAACGCCCGGCGGTCGGATCGCCCTCTTCACGAGCGTGCGGGGACGCTCGCTGCCGCTGCGCACGGCCGAATCGCTGGTTGCCATGCGCGGCGGCGCCCGACTGTTCGAACGCGATGAGCTCGTCCAGCAGCTGGAGGCCCGCGGCTTCGAGGAGATCCGCCAGCGGATCACGGGGATCACCCAGTTCATCGGGGGGCGGCTTCCCGCGTAGCGGTTCCAATCGAGGTGCGGGTCGGACGCCGCCACGGGGTATGCTCGTAGCGAGGAGAGAGGGAACGCCAATGGCCTGGAAGTTCAGTGTGCTGGTCGTCGCAAACGTGACCGCCGACGCACCGGAGCTGATCCAGGCGCTCAAGGAGCGGGCGTCCCGGGACTCCTGCGCGTTCACGCTGCTGGTTCCGGCGCCCGCGGCCGGTTCGGTGGGCCGTGAGGCGGCCCAGACGCGTCTCGACTCGGCGCTGGCGGCGATGCGGGATGCTGGGTTGGAGATGCAGGGCGAGGTCGGTGACCATGACCCAATCGCGGCCGTGCACGACGCCTGGGATCCGACCAGGTACGACGAGGTCGTGATCTCCACGCTTCCGACCGGGGCCTCCAAGTGGCTGCAGGTCGACCTCCCTCACCGCGTCGAGAAGCTCACCGGCGGAAGCCACGTGACCCACGTCGTCGCGGAGCCCCCGCGCCCGGCGCCGCCTACGACGCCGGCACCCAAGCCCGAGAAGCACGGCGTGCTGGCGCCGCTGATTGCGGCCTTTACAGGCAAGCGCTAGTCGGCTTCCGCCACTCGGCCCTCCGGCCGCGCGCCGCTCCTACCGCGGCGCATCCGGAACGCCTCGCGTGGGGTTGGTCCTAACTCGTTGCGGCCGCTGTCTCGCGGGACAGGCCGCACAGCTCCGCCACCCGCTCGCGGTGCTCGCGAGCGGAGCCATACAGCCGGCCGTCAGCCTTCGCACGCTTGAGGAAGAAGTGAAGGTCGTGCTCCCATGTGAAGCCGATGCCGCCGTGCACCTGTAGCGATGAGGCGGTAACGCGCCAGCCGGCGTCCGATGCGTACGCCTTGGCCATGGAGGACGCGAGCGGCAGGGTCTCGGGTTCGGCATCCGCGCACCAGGCGGCCCAGTAGGTCGCCGAGCGGGCGCCTTCGGTCTCCAGCAGCATCTGGGCGCACGCGTGCGAGACGGCCTGATAGGAGCCGATCGGGCGTCCGAACTGCTTCCGCTCGCGTGCGTACTCCACCGCCATCTCCATCGCTCGCTGCGAGACGCCCACGAGCTCGGCCGCGACCGCCGTGGCGATCGTGTCGACGGCGGGCCCCGGGTCGCCGCCGAGCGGCTCGCCTCCGTCGGCCCGTACGCGGGCGAAGCGACGCGTCGCGTCGATCGTCTCGAGAGGCTCGACCTCGGCGGCCGAGGCCTCGACGAGCGTTCCGGACTCGGCGTCCAGCAGGACGATGAGCTCCGCGGAGTCGGCGTCCGGCACCAGCGGCGACTCACCGTCGGCCATGACTCCCACGGTCCCCCGCGCCTTGCCGGAGGCGATCCCGGGGAGCCAGCGCTCGCGTTGCTCGTCGGAGCCCGCGTGCTGGAGCACCAGGCCTGCGGCCGCGTTCGAGAGAAACGGCAGCGGGGCGAGCGCATAGCCGAGCTCCTCCATCAAGATGATCAGCTCGACCGCGCCGAGACCCTGGCCGCCATGCTCTTCGCCGATGAAGATGCCGGGCCAGCCGAGCTCGCCGATCTCGCTCCAGGCATCCTCGTCATATCGAGGGGGCATCCCGGGCGGATCCCCCTGCGGATCGCCCGCCTCCGCCAGCTCACGGACGCGCTCTGCGCTGAAACGAGCGGCCAGCAGGTCCTTCGCCGTCCGCTTGATGGCCTGCTGATCGTCGGAAAAGTCGAAGTTCATGGATCAGACCCGGCGACGGCTTGCGGGGTATACGGGGGGTGCTTTGCTCCGGGGCCCTTCATCTCAGCTTGGGAAGCCCCAGGACGCGCTCGGCGACGATGTTCTTGAGCACCTCGGTGGTCCCGCCTTCGATGGAGTTGGCGCGAGCGCGCAGGAACCGGTACGTCCATTCGGAGTCGCGCAGAAGGCCCTCGTCCCCGCGGATCTCCATCGCCAGCTCGGTGAGCCCCTGGTTGACCGCGGCCCATTGGAGCTTGGGCAGGGAACCCTCGGGACCCGGCACGCCGGTCTTCATGACCTCGGTGAGGCCACGCCACGCATTGAGCCGTAGCGCCTCGGCCTCGATCTCGAGCTGGGCGAAGCGCTGCCGCACGAGCGGGTCGTCCACCACACCGCGCTCCTTGGCCAGCTCGACCAGCTGCCCCAGCGCGATCTTCACGCTGATTGCGCTGGACGCGCCGATTCCGGCGCGCTCGTACATCAGCGTGGTGATCGCAACAGGCCAGCCGTTGCCGACGCCACCGAGGACGTTCGCGTCTGGGATCCGAGCTTCCTCCATGAACAGCTCGTTGAACTCGGCCTCACCCGTGATCTGCCGCAGCGGCCGCACCTGGACCGCATCCTGCTCCATGTCCATGAGGAAGTAGGTCAGGCCCTGGTGCTTGGGCGCGTCCTGGTCCGTGCGCGCCACGAGCATGCACCACTTGGCTTCATGAGCGAGGGTGGTCCAGACCTTCTGGCCGGTGACCACCCATTCGCCGTTCGACCTTACCGCACGCGTCTTGAGCGAAGCCAGGTCCGAGCCGGAGTCGGGCTCGGAGAAACCCTGGCACCAGATCTCCTCCGCGGACAGGATCGGCTCGAGGTAGCGCTGCTTCTGCTCCTCGGTGCCGTGCGCAATGACAACCGGGCCTCCCATCACCAGCCCCAGCAGATTCGCGGCCGGGGGGGCCTTGGCACGAGCCAGCTCCTCGCCGAAGATCGCCTGCTCCACGAGCGTGGCCCCACGGCCGCCGTATTCCTTCGGCCACGAGAGCCCGGCATAGCCCGCATCGTGCAGCTGGCCCTGCCAGGCGCGGCGGAACTCGAACGCCTCGTTCTCCCCCTGCGGCTCCTCGCCCGGATGGTTCTCCCGAAGCCAGGAGCGCAGCTCGTCGCGGAAGGCCTGCTCGCTGGGAGAGAGGGTCAGGTCCACGGACCCGCCGCATCCTAGCGCCACGTTTGGCCAGGCAGCCAGTCAGTAGCTCTTGGGCAGCCCCAAGGAATGCTCGGCGACGTAGTTGAGGATCATCTCCCGAGACACGGGCGCGATCCGCGTCAGGCGCGCTCCCCACCACATCTGGGTCAGACCGTACTCGAGCGCCACGCCGTTCCCGCCGTGGGTCTGGATGGCCTGGTCGACGCAGCGGATGGCGGCCTCGGCGGTGGCGTACTTGGCCATGTTCGAGGCCTCGCCGGCGCCGGGTGCGCGGGCGTCGTAGAGCGCACACGCCTTCTGCATCATGAGCCGCGCCAGCTCCAGCTCGATCTTCGCCTCTGCCAACGGGTGCGCCAGGCCCTGGTGGGAGCCGATCGGCACCCCCCAGACGACGCGCTCGTTGGCGTAGGCCGCCGCCTTCTCGAGCGCCCGGCGGCCGGCGCCGCAGGCGATCGCGGCACCCATGATCCGCTCGGGGTTGAGGCCGTCGAAGATCGGCCCGAGGCCGCCGTTCTCGCCTCCGATCAGCCGCTCCTCCTCCAGCTCCACATCATCGAAGAACAACTGCCATTGGTAGTCGGGGCCCAGGTAGGGCATCGGGATGCGGTCGCGGGTGAAGCCCGGCGCGTCGACGTCGACGATGCACAGCGCGGGCAGGCCGAGGGAGCCGTCAGGGTTGCGGCCACGCGCTACGACGAGCACGGCGTCCGAGAACTCCACCCCGGAGATGAAGGTCTTCTGACCACGCAGGACGAGCCTGTCACCCTTGCGCTCCAGCGAGGTCTGCAGGTTGTGCGAGTTGGTGCCCGCATCGGGCTCGGTGATCGCAAAGGCGAGCCGCGTCGTGCCGGCAGCAATCCCGCGCAGCCAGCGCTCCTTCTGCTCGTCGCTCCCGTGCCTGGCGAGGATCGAGCCGGCGATCGCCGGCGAGACGACGATCAGCAGCAAAGAGTTGCCGGACGCCGAGATCTCCTCGCCCACCGCGGCGAGCGCCGACATGCCGAGCCCGCCGCCTCCCCACTCCTCGGGGATGTTCACGCCGAGGTAGCCCTTCTCCGCCAGCGCGTCCCAGAGCTCCGCCGGCGACTCACCCTGCTCGTACAGCCTGGCCTGGTACTCGGGCCCGAAGCCGGAGCAGATACCGCGCACGGCATCTCGCATCTGCCGCTCCTCGTCGGAGGGGATCAGGTGGAGCACGGCGTCCTGCGAGCCCGTCGCCGTGGGTGGCTGCATCGGGGCGAAGCATAGGAGCCAGGCGTGCGGGGCGGGCCGTCACCCGCCCCGTGGTCTCGACCTCGTGTGGACGCTTTGCGTGTCTATAGGTGCACGAAGCGTCCACTCGGCGGCGCGAGCCGGCCTCAGCGGCCCGCCGGAGGCGTCTAGATGCGCTGGATCAGCGTGCCCGTGCCGAGGCCGCCGCCGCAGCACATCGTCACGAGCCCCAGCTCCTTGTCGGAGCGCTCGAGCTCGTGCAGGAGCGTCGTGATCAGGCGCGCGCCGGTCGACCCGAGCGGGTGTCCCAGGGCGATCGC
>JBKPHP010000071.1:0-11537 GCA_046729895.1 Actinomycetota bacterium | reverse complement strand
GAGCAGCGCCGCCTGCACGCCGAGAGCCTCCGGGTCCTGGGGGCCTAACAGGCCTGGGCGCTCGCCGCGAACAGCGCGGCTTTCGCGCACAGGACTACTTGATGACGGCGATCGTGTCGCCAGTTGCGATCGAGCCGCCCTCGGTGACGCCGAGCTCCTCGATCGTTCCTGCACTGGGGGCGGTGATCTCGTTCTCCATCTTCATCGCCTCGATCACGCAGATCAGGGCGCCCTCGTCCACCTCCGCGCCCTGCTCCACGGCGACCCTCAAGACCGTGCCCTGGATGGGCGAGACGAGCTCGCCGGGCGCGCCGCCGCCCCCTCCGCCGCCGCGCTGGCGCCGCTGGGGCGCCTTGCGGGCCGCGGCCGGGGCCGTTCCGTCCGGGCTGGCCGGCGGCCCGATCACCTTGACGTCGAACCTCCGCCCGGAGACCTCCACCGCGTACTCACGCTCCACGGCCTCCGGCTCTTCGGCCTCCTCGGCCTTCGGCTGCTTGGGGAAGGCGAGCTGGGCGAGCCACTCCTTGTCCTCGACCAGGTCGCGGCAGGTCTCTCCCCTGACCCACTGCTCGGTCTCGAGCAGCGCGCGGTGGAAGGGGATCAGCGTGTTGAGACCTTCGATCTCGTACTCGCCGAGGGCGCGGAGCATGCGCCTGGTCGACGCCTGGCGGTCCACGTCCCAGACGATCAGCTTCGCGATCAGGGGGTCGTACAGGGGGAGCACCTCGTAGCCCTCCTCCGCGCCCGAATCCACTCGCACGAAGGGGCCTGCCGGCTCTCGGTAGGAGCCGACCTTGCCCGGCGCGGGGGCGAAGCTCTTGGCGGCGTCCTCGGCGTTGATCCTGCACTCGACGGCGTGGCCGCGGATGACCACGTCGTCCTGGTCGAAGGACAGCTCCTCGCCATGGGCGATCTTCAGCTGCTCCCGAACGATGTCGATGCCGGTGACCATCTCGGTCACGCAGTGCTCGACCTGCACGCGGGTGTTCATCTCGAGGAAGTAGTAGTCGCCGTCCTGTAGCAGGCCCTCGACCGTCCCGGCCGAGCGGTAGCCGACGGCTCGCGCGGCGTCGGTGCCGATCTTGCCGATCCGCTCTCGCAGCTCCGGGTCGACCGCAGGGGCCGGGGACTCCTCGATCAGCTTCTGGTGGCGGCGCTGCACGGAGCAGTCGCGCTCGAAGAGGTGCACCACGTTGCCGTGCGAGTCGGCCAGCACCTGCACCTCGACGTGGCGTGGATCGGGGAGGTAGCGCTCGAGGTAGACGGTCGGATCGGAGAAGAACTTCTCGCCCTCGCGCGAGGCTCCCTCGAACGCCTTCGCGAGCTGGTCCTGGGACTCCGCCACCCGGAAGCCCTTGCCGCCCCCGCCTCCGGCGGCCTTGATCGCCACGGGGTAGCCGATCCCCTCCTCGATCAGCCGGGTCGCGTCCTCGACGGTCTCCACCGGGTGGGTCGTGCCTGGCACGATCGGAACGCCGGCTCCCTTCATCAGCCCTCGGGCGCGCGTCTTCGAACCCATCGCCTCTATCGCGTCCGCGGGCGGCCCGATGAAGGTCAGCCCGGTCTCCTGGCAGGCGCGGGCAAAGGCCGCGTTCTCCGCCAGGAACCCATAGCCCGGATGGATCGCCTCTGCGCCCGACTTCTCCGCGACCTCGAGGATCTTCTCGACCACCAGGTAGCTCTCCGTGGCCGGCCCGGGGCCGAGCAGGTACGCCTCCGCGGCGCGCCGGACATGGGGGCCGTCACGATCGGGTTCGGAATAGACGGCGACAGTTCCGATCCCGAGCTCCTCGAGCGTCCGCATGACGCGGATTGCTATTTCGCCGCGATTGGCGACGAGGACCTTCTCGAACACGGGGCCGAGAGGTTAGTGCCCGCGCGCCCCGGCTTGGAGCGCGCGTACCGCGGTCTCGAGTTTGCCCGTCGAGCGGGGGATCCCAGGAGTGACCATCTGTGGCCTATGGCCGCGCTAGATGGTCACTCCTGGCTGAGCGCGACGATCGCGGATCCTGCTGCTGCTCCTCACCCGGGCGGCGCGGCCGGGACCGCCGCCTCGGAGCGCGATGGGCCCGGCGGCCGTTCCGCCGATGCCGGTCATGCCGACGAGCGCGCCCACCCCGAGACCAAACGCGACTATCGCGGGATCCACCGCAAGACCTCCTCGGCGGCCGCCTCCACCGACAGCTCGGGGCCGAGCGTGAGCTCCGGCTTCGCGGGAGGCTCGTACGGGTCGTCTACGCCGGTGAAGCCGGTGATCTGCCCCGCGCGCGCCCGCGCCCACAGTCCCTTGGGGTCGCGCCGCTCGCACTCCGCCGGCGGCGTCGAGACGTAGACCTCGGCAAACGGCAGGCCGGCGACCTCGTGGGCCCGACGGGCCCGCTCGCGATCGGCGGCGAACGGCGACACGAGCGACACGAGAGCAACCACCCCCGCATCCGCGAACAGGGCCGCGACCTCCCCCGCCCGGCGCATGTTCTCGGCGCGGTCTTCGGCCGAGAAGCCGAGGTCGCCGCTTAGGCCGTGGCGTAGGTTGTCGCCGTCGAGAACGTACGCCGGTCGGCCAGAGCGGACGAGGCTCTCCTCGACGGCGTAGGCGATCGACGACTTGCCGGAGGACGGTAGGCCGGTGAACCAAACCGTCGCGCCCCGCGTGCCGCGCCCGCCGCGGTGGATGCGACCCGCATGCCAGGAGACGTCGGGGGACCTGGCGACTGGCGGCCGGGGACTGGCCACTAGCCCCCGTCTGTGTCGAGGATCATCCCGGCGCCGACGGTGTCGTTGCTCGACTCGTCGATCAAGATGAAGCTGCCGGTGGCCCGGTTGCGGCGGTATTCGTCCACCAGCAAGGGGGCCGACAGCCGCAGGCGCAGTCGACCGATCTCGTTCAGCTCGAGGCTGTCGGCCCGCTCGTCGCGGTGCAGCGTATTGACGTCCATGCGGTAACGCAGCTCGTCGACCTTGGCGAGCGCGGTGCGCGTGGTGTGCTTGATGCGGTAGCGGCCAGCGGGCTGGAGGGGGCGCTCCGACAGCCAGCAGACCATCGCCTCGAGCTCGCGGGTCGGCGTGGGGTGGTTGTGCGCCCTGCAGATCATGTCTCCCCGCGAGACGTCCACGTCGTCCGCGAGCCGGACCGTCACCGACAACGGCGGGTAGGCCTCCTGCAGTGGGCCGTCCCAGGTCTCGAGCGCCGCCACCCGCGTGATGACGCCGGAGGGCTGCACGGTCACCTCGTCGCCGATCTTGAGCACGCCGCTCGCCACCTGGCCCGCGTAGCCCCGGTAATCGTGGTGCTGGTCCGACATCGGGCGAATGACCCACTGCACAGGGAAGCGGCAGTCGATCAGGTTGCGGTCCGAGGCGATGTGGACGTGCTCCAGGTAGTAGAGGAGCGAGGGTCCCTGGTACCAGGGCATGTTCGCCGAGCGCTCCACGACGTTGTCGCCGTGCAGCGCCGAGATCGGGATGAAGGTGATGTCAGTGACGTCGAGCTTGGCTGCCCAGGCGCTGAATTCCTCCCCGATGCGCTCGTAGACGCGCTCGTCCCAGTCGACCAGATCCATCTTGTTCACGCATACGAGCACGTGGGGGATCCGGAGCAGAGAGGCGATGAACGCGTGCCGGCGGGACTGCTCCAGCACCCCCTTGCGGGCGTCGACCAGGATCAGCGCGATCTCCGCCGTGGAGGCCCCGGTGACCATGTTCCGCGTGTACTGCTCGTGGCCGGGAGTGTCGGCGATGATGAACTTCCGCCTGGGGGTGTGGAAGGACCGGTACGCGACGTCGATCGTGATGCCCTGCTCGCGCTCGGCCCGCAGGCCGTCGGTCAGGAGCGCCAGGTCGACGTAGCCGTCGCCGCGTGCCAGGCTCGCCTGCTCGACGTGCTCCAGCTGGTCCTGGAAGATCTGCTTGGTGTCGTAGAGCAGCCTCCCGATCAGGGTCGATTTGCCGTCGTCCACGGAGCCCGCCGTGGCGAAGCGGACCAGCTCCGAGGGCCTCCCGTCCACCGGCTTCCCGTTGCTGGCCGCGCCGGTCATGGGAGCCGGGGGTCCTCGAACAGGGCGGCGTGGCACGGGCGGTGCTCGCCGGCGACCCCGGCTACGAGGGCTGAGTGGGGAAAGCAGAGCGGCGCTTCGCCTACAAAGGCACTTTGCACCCCTCCTGGGTGTGCTGGATCCCTTTGTAGGCGAGCCCTCGTGGAGCCGGCAGTGGAGCGATCGCCTCCATGCCCGGCGAGCTGAGCTTCGCTGTGACCGGTCCGACCGGCGAGCTCGGGCTGGCGCCTCCCCCTCCGGGCGGGAGAACCGCATGCCGGTCGGATGGTCGCCTGGTGGGGGTTTGGGGTGGCCATCTCTTAGAAGTACCCCTCCTTCTTGCGGTCCTCCATCGCGGCCTCGGTGATGCGGTCATCGGCGCGCGTCTCGCCGCGCTCGGTTATCCGGGTGGTGGCGATCTCCGCCACCACCTCGTCGAGCGTGGCGGCCGTTGAGCGAACCGCGCCCGTGCAGGTCATGTCTCCGACGGTGCGGAACCGCACCGACTCCTCGAACGGCTTCTCATCGGGCATCAGTTCGACGTAGGGGAGGTCGCGTAGAGCATGCCGTCGCGCTCGAACACCTCGCGGCGGTGGGCGAAGTAGATCGAAGGCAGCTCGAGCCCCTCCTCGCGCACGTATCCCCAGACGTCGAGCTCCGTCCAGTTGGAGAGCGGGAAGACGCGAACGTGCTCGCCGGGCTTGATCCGGCCGTTGTAGAGGCTCCATAGCTCCGGTCGCTGGTGCTTGGGATCCCAATGGCCGAAGTCGTCGCGAAAGGAGAAGACCCGCTCCTTGGCCCGCGAGCGCTCCTCGTCACGTCGTGCGCCGCCGAAGGCAGCCTTGAAGTCGTGCTCCTCGATCGCGTCCAGAAGGGTCACGGACTGAAGCCGGTTGCGCGACGCCCGGGGCCCCGTGTCCTCGACCACGCGGCCATTGTCGATGGACGTTTGCACCGAGGCCACGATCAGGCGCGCCCCGAGCTCGCGGATCCGGCGGTCGCGGAACTCGACCGCCTCGGGGAAGTTGTGGCCCGTGTCCACGTGCATCACCGGGAAGGGGAACCTGGCCGGCCAGAACGCCTTCTCCGCCAGCCGCAGCAGGACCGCGGAGTCCTTGCCGCCGGAGAACAGCAGGACGGCGCGCTCGAGCTCGGCGGCCACCTCGCGCATGACGTGGATGGCCTCGGACTCAAGCGCCCGCAGGTGTGCGACCTCGTAGCTCATTCCGCTCTTGTGAGCCTCCCGCTCGCGGCTTTCGAGCGAGGCGGCCAAGGGTACCCCCGGCGGGCTTAATGCAGGCCGCACTCGACCTTGTCGGTCTGTGACCAGCGGCCCTCGCGGGCGGCGCCCGGCCGGGTGCAGTGGGTGCAGCCGATGGAGGCGTAGCCGCGATCGTGCAGCTCGTTGTAGGGGACGTCGTTGTCGACGATGTAGCGCCAGATGTCCTTCTCCGACCAGTCCGCCAGCGGATTGGCCTTCCACAGCAGGTTCTTCTTGTCCCACTGAAGCTTGGGGGCGCTCGCGCGCATCGGGGACTGCTCGCGCCGCAGGCCGGAGATCCATCCCTCCATCCCCGACAGGGCCTCCTTGAGCGGCTCCACCTTGCGGATACCGCAGCAGGCGTCCTGGTCGCGGGTCCAGAGCTCGTCGCCGTGCAAGTCCGCCTGTCGGGCGAGGCTCATCCCCTGATAGACGTCGACCCTCACCCCGTAGCGCTCCTCTATCTCGCGCCAGGTGGCGTAGGTCTCCGGGAAGAAGAGACCGGTGTCGAGCGTGAAGAAGCGCGCCTCGGGCTCGACCCGCAGCAGCATGTCCATGATCACCGAGGCCTCCTTCTGGAACGAGCAGGCCACGTACAGCCGCGGGTGGAAGCGCTCGGCCATATAGCCGAGCACCTCCTCGGCGCTCATCTGCTCGAGGTCGGGTGTGACGGCTACGGCGGCCATCAGGTCTACCTCCGCGGGGCCTCCTGCCCCCCGGTCTGATGGAAGTCCTCCGACCTCCGGCCCACAGTCATACCGCGCACTCGCCCTCGCCGCGGACGACCTGGAACGGCTCGTGGCGGTTCCAGTCGATGAACTGGTTCAGCGTCTCGAGGCTGAACTCCGCCGGCAGGGCGAGCTCCTTGACCTCGTTCACGAACCGCTCCTCGCCGACCCGCGCCGCGAACGCGTTGAACTCCTCGTCCGCCTGACGCTCGTCCTCGTACATGCGCAGCCAGCGTTCCACCGCCTCGGGGACCCGCTTGGCCGGCAGCCGGACCTTCAGCCGGGCGCCGTAGGCGACCTCGCCGCCCTCGTACTGACCGCCGATGTGGGCTATGTAGGCGGGGATAACCTTGTCGCCAGCCTTGATCGACGCGCCGTAGAAGCCGATGTTGGCGATGTGGTGCTGGGCGCAGCCGTTCGGGCAGCCGCTCATCTTGATGTGGACCCGCTTGGTCAGCGGATCGCGGATGTCCATCGCCTCGATCCGCTCCTGAACGGCCTGGTTGAGCCCCATCGAGCTCGTGATGCCGAGCTTGCACGAGTCGGTGCCCGGGCAGCTGACCACGTCGTTTATCTCGTCCGCCCCGGCGTCGCCGAGCCCCTGCGCGAGCAGCCGCTCCCAGACGTCGTAGATCGACTCGTTGCGCACCCAGCGCAGCACCAGGTTCTGCTCCACGCTGGTGCGCGCGTAGCCGCCGGTGAAGTCGCGCATGATCTGCGCCAGGCCCCGGAACTGCTCGGGCCTCAGGTCGCCGCGGGGGACCTTCACCTGGACGGTCGAGAAGCCCGCTTGGCGCTGGGGGCGAACATTCGCGGCCACGAACCTGTCGAACTCACTCGTGTCGCCGTTCGGGCTCCCGTAGCCGATCGGCGGCGCCGGCGCGTTCTCCTCCTCGTCGTGCTCGAACAGCTCCGGGGCGAAGTCGCGCTCTGCGACCCAATCGCCCTCCAGCTCCTCCTCGACCTGGCGCCGTAGCTCGTCGATGCCGAACTTGTCCACGAAGACCTTGATCCGGGCGCGGGCGCGGTTCTCGCGCAGCCAGTCCTGGCGATCGAAGATCCGCAGCACGGCCTCCGTGACCTTGATGTACTCGCCGTCGTCGGCGCCCACGAACTCGTAGAGCGTGGGTGCGATGCGGGGCATGATCGAGGTGCCGCCGCCGACCCGGAGCGTGAAGCCGCGCTTCCCGTCCTTGATCCTCGGGATGTAGCCGATGTCGTGGATCCCGGTGATCGCGCGATCCTCGTCGGTCGCGGTGAAGGCCGTCTTGACCTTGCGGGGCATCGACTGGGTCGTCGGGTGGCGCACGAAGTAGCGCACGTAAGCGCCCGCGTAGGGGGTGGGGTCGAAGAGCTCGCCCTCGGTCACTCCGGCCCAGGGGTCGCCGGTCACGTTACGGATCGTGTTGCCGCAACCCTCGCGGGTCGAGAGGTTCGCGTCGCCCAGCTCACGGATCGCCTTGGCGGCGTCGTCGAGCGGCACGTGGTGTATCTGGATGTTCTGCCGGGTGGTGATGTGGCCCTTGTTGAGCGGCGCGTACTGCTCGACCACGTCCGCGAAGGCCTCCATCTGCTCCGGAGTGACGCCACCGAACGGGAGCTTCGTCCGGATCATCTGAACGTCCGCCTGGCGCTGACCGTAGACGCCCTGCCTGAGGCGGAAGGGGATGAACGTGTCCTCTCCCTGCTTCCCGCGGAGGAACTTGCCCGCCTCGGTGTCGAAGTCGTCGAACTCCCGCTCGAGGATCGGGATCACGTGACCGGGTACGTTCTCCAGGACTTCCGGGTTCTCGACGGAGCCCTTCCTGCCCTTGGGCTTGCCGGGTGCGGCGGTGGGTTCCATCGCTGGGCGCCTCTCCTCTGCCGGGTCCGGGTGAGGTCGGGCCAATGTAGCAAAACCCGGTCGGGTTTGAGCAAATTATGTCCGGCCGGAGTGAGACCCCCAGGGCTCGGGATCGCCCCAGGGCTCTGGGGCCCGGGGGTCGAGCCCCGTGCCCTCGAAGAGCCCCGTTCGCGCCCACGGGCTTATCGTCGGGCCCGCCGCGGCGGGCGGCGGCGCCGTGTCGCGCAGGAACTGCTCGATCGCCGCCGCGATCGCCGCCGCCTCCTCGGGCGACGCGCTCGCCTGGCGCAGCTCGATGCGCGGGCGCGCCGGCCGCCGCTTGCCGTTGCCGGCCATGGAAGCGGAGAGCGTATCGTCCGCGCACGTGCCCGAGATCGCGGCCTTCGACCACGACGCCGTGCTGTCCGCGGTGAGCCCGAAGGAGGCCATCGAGCGCGTACGGGACGGCTTCGTCGAGTACGCCGCAGGCGAATGGGCGATGCCGGCCAAGGTCTACCTCGATTCCTGGCCTAACGGCGACTTCAGGGCGATGCCGGCGAAGGGGGCGGGCCTCGCGATGCTCAAGTGGGTCACCTCCTTCCCCGACAACCCGCAGGCGGGCCTGCCGGTCGTCATGGGCGTGATCTGCGTCTCCTCGAGCGTCACGGGCGAGCCGTTCGCGCTCGTCGACGCGCGCTCGGTCACTGCGCTTCGCACAGGCGCCGTGGCTGCCGTGGCGACACAGGAGCTGGCTCCTGAGGACGCCGTCACGGTCGGCATCCTCGGCTGCGGACTGCACGGCGGGTGGGCGGCGCGCTGTCTGGCCGCGGCGGAGTATGGGCCGGGGGTGTGCTTCGACCCGGATCCGGAGGCGGCCGGCGCGCTCGCGGGCGAGCTCGGCTGGGAGGCGGGCTCCCGCGAGGACGCGCTCGCCTGCGAGGTCGTGACCTGCGTGACGCCCGGCGCTTCGCCGGTGGTCGGCCCGCAAGACGTGCGCCCCGGCCTGCACCTGAACATGCTCGGCGCGGACGGGCCGGGCAAGGCGGAGGCAGAGGTCGACGTGTTTCTGGCGGGTGTCCCCGCGCGGAGCGCGGGGAGTAGGGGGGCGACAGCCCCCCTGGAGCTCTTCTGCGACGACTGGGAGCAGGCGTCCCACGGGGGCGAGCTCACCGGGGCGGTGGAGCAAGGGGCGGTCACTCGCGAGCAGGTCCGGGAGCTCGGCGCGGTGCTCACTGGCGAGGCGCCCGGCCGCTCGGGGCCCGACGCGACGACCCTGTTCGACTCCACCGGTCTCGCGATCCAGGACCTCGCGATCTGCCTTGCGGTGCTCGAGGCGCATCGGGCGGGGCAGGTGAGCGGCCGCACGGTTCGGCTGTGAGGCCGCCCCCGCGGATCGGTGCGTGGAGCACCGCTACAGCGTGATCCGGTGGTCTGGCTCGAGTGGCTCTCGCCCCTCGTGGCTGGAGGCTGAGCCCCGGCGCTCCGCAGGCGCGGCGGTGCGCCCGAGCACGAGATCCGAGCAGCGTTCGGCGATCATCAGCGTGACCGCCTGAGTATTGGCCGAGACAATCCGCGGCTGCACGCTCGCATCGGCCACCCGCAGCCCCTCGACGCCGTGGACGCGCAGCTCGGCGTCGACGACTCCTTCGTCCGGCGAACCGATCCGGCAGGTGCAGCTCGGGTGGTACTCGTGCTCGCAGGTCGCCCGAAGCCAGTTGGTCAGCTGTTCACGGGTGCGAATGCCTGCGCCCGGGTTGAGCTCTTCACCGAGCAGCTCGCGCAGCGGGCGCTGGGAGGCGATTTCGCGGACCATCTCCAGCGCCCGCAGCATCGCGTGGACCTCCTCGTCCGAGGTGAGCGCGTTGTTGAGTATGCGCGGGTGATCGCCCGGGTCCGCCGAGCGCAGCTTGACCGAGCCGCGGCTCTGTGGCGCGAGATAGGAGGCCCCGATCGTGAAGGCGGGCGCGCCGGTCTTGCGGAAGCCGTGCTCCCAGAAGTAGACGGCCGCTTGTGGGAACTGGAAGTCGGGCGCGGGCAGGGACGAGTCGCTGCGCCAATGGACGACCGCCTCCGCGATGTTCGAGGAGAGCTTGCCCTTGCCGCGCAGGAGCCAGGGCAGCAGATGCTTCGGGTGGTCGGCGTCGTCCAGTGTGTCACCGGCCACGCGCCAGTTGACGAAGGCCATCGGATGCTCCTGCAGGTGCTGGCCCACGTTGGCGTTGTCGACCAGAACCTCGAGGCCGTGCTCGCGAAGTTGCTCCGCCGGCCCCACGCCGGAGAGCATCAGCAGCTGCGGTGACCCGTAGGCGCCGGCCGCCAATATCACTTCGCGAGCCGCCCGCACGCTGCCTCGTGCGTGCTCGACACCAGTCGCGCGGCCGCGCTCGATGAGGATTCGCCGCACATGGGCGTCCGTTTGGAGGGTCAGGTTGTCGCGCTTGCGGACGGGCTTGAGGAAGGCGTCGGCGGCGCTGTGGCGCCGGCCCTTGCGTGTCGTGGCCTGCAGGAGCGCCGCCCCCTCCATCTCGGCGCCGTTGTAGTCGTCTATTCGCGGGACCCCGGTGGCCGCCGCGGCATCGACGAAGGGCTGCCAGTAGCTCGATAGCCAGCGCTTCCGGGTTACGTTGAGCTCGCCGGTCGTGCCGTGGAACTCGTCGTGAATGTCCTCGTTGTGCTCGGACCGCTTGAAGAGAGGCAGCACGTCTTCGTAGCTCCAGCCGGTCGCGCCGTAGTCCTCGACCCACCGGTCGAAGTCGCTGCGGTGGCCGCGCACGTAGAACATCGCGTTCATCGACGAGGAGCCGCCGATCATGCGCCCGCGCGGCAGATACCAGCGCCGGCCGTGCAGGCCGGGCTCGGGCTCGGAAAGCAGGTTCCAGTCGCGCGGGGTCTGGAACAGCGTCGGGAAGGCCGCGGGAGCCTTGACGCCGAGGTGGCGATCGCTGCCGCCCGACTCGAGAACGCACACCCGGGCCCCCGCCGTGCTCAGACGGTTGGCCAGGACGCATCCGGCGGCCCCGGCCCCGACGACCACGTAGTCGTACTCGGGCACCGCGCCACGCTACCGTCGCGGCGGGGCGAGCGCCACCGGAGCCCGGGCCGCCCGCGGCCCGAGAGGAGCTACTCGCCTAAAGCGGAATATTCCCGTGCTTGCGCTTGGGCCGCTCGACGCGCTTGCTTTGCAGCCGCTCCAGCGCGCGGATCAACTTCGGGCGGGTCTCGTGGGGGACGATCACGTCGTCGATGTAGCCGCGCTCAGATGCCGTGTAGGGGTTGGCGAAGCGGGCCTTGTAGTCGTCCATCAGCTTCTGCCGGCGCTGGTCGGGCGTGGGCGAGTCCTGGATGTCGCGGCGGTAGATGATGTTGACCGCGCCCTCCGGGCCCATCACGGCGACCTCGGCGGTCGGCCAGGCGAAGCTGAAGTCGGCCAGCATGTGCTTTGAGTTCATGACGTCGTAGGCGCCGCCGTACGCCTTGCGGGTGACGACGGTGAGCTTGGGCACGGTCGCCTCGGTGAACGCATACAGCAGCTTGGCCCCGTGGCGGATGATCCCTCCCCATTCCTGGGAGGTGCCGGGCAGGAAGCCGGGCACGTCGGTGAAGGTGACCAGCGGGATGTTGAAGGCGTCGCAGAAGCGCACGAAGCGGGCGCCCTTCTCCGAGGAGTCGATGTCGAGCACGCCCGCCAGCTGCGC
>JBKPHP010000070.1:0-8086 GCA_046729895.1 Actinomycetota bacterium | reverse complement strand
CACCCAGACCCGCCGGCCGCCGAAGACCGAGCCGGCGGTCTCGAGCTGCGAGCCGATCAGCTCGTCGAGGAAGCGGAACGCCTCGCGGTTGGCCCGGGGGCCGCCGGGCCGGAGCGGGCTAGAGCCGCGCGGGCTCCGCTTCCGGCTCGCGCTCGGGCGGCGGCTCGGGCTCGGGCTCCTCGGGAGCCACCCGCGGCAGCCACTCGAGCCATTTCGGCAGGTACCAGTTCCAGTCGCCCAGCAGCCTCATCGTCGAGGGGAGCAGCACGCCGCGAACGAGCGTCGCGTCGAGCAGGGCCGCCACGGAGAGGCCGACGCCGAATTCCGTGAACTCGATCGACGACAGGGTGGCGAAGATCGAGAACACCCCGACCATCACGATCGCCGCCGCTGTCACCACGGAGGCCGTGTTCTTGATCCCCTGGGCCACGGCGTCCCGTGTCTTCATGCCGCGGTCGAACGACTCGCGCACCCGGGTGAGGATGAACACGTGGTAGTCCATCGAGAGCCCGAACAGGACAACGAACAGGAAGAGCGGCAGCCAGGCGGTGACCGCCCCGTTGGACCTGAATCCCAGGAGGTTCTCGAGGTGGCCGTCCTGGAAGCCCCAGGTGACCACGCCTAGGGCCGCGCCAACCGACAGGAGGTTCAGGAGGATCGCCTTGATCGGGATCACGATCGAGCGGAAGGCGACCATCAGCAGCAGGAACGCCAGGCCGAACACGAACGCGAATACGAACGGAATTCGCTGCTTCATGAGGTTGTTGAAGTCCTTCGACCCCGCGGCCTGCCCGGTCACGTCGGCGGTCACTCCGGGGACCCGCTCCACGGTCCGCGGCAAGATCACGTCGCGGATTCGCGCCAGGCCGTCGAAGGACTCCTTGTCCGCTCCGTTGCCGGCCAGCGGGATGTCGACTTCGGCCACGGTCCTGTCGGGGCTCACGTCGATCGTCACCGGCCTGCCGATCGTCTCGCCCTCGGTCTTGAGCGCCTGGATCTGCCTCGCTACCCGCGGGGCTCTCACGTCGGGCGCCTTGACCACGACGGTCGCCGGCAGCGGCCCGCCCGGGAAGGCCTCCTGAATGCGGTCGTAGGTCTGCATCACCTTGAGGTCACGGGGCAGGTCGTCGAGGCTCGAGGTGGCGGTGTGGATGTGCAGCACGGGGACGGCCAGCAGCGCGAGGAGACCGCCCGCCAGCACCAGCGACACCAGCGGGTGCCTGAGGACCGGCTCCAGGACCGCGTCGAAGAGCCGCGATTCGCCCGTGCGCCTCTCGGGGTGTAGGAAGCGGATGCTTCCCTTGTTGATCCGGTCCCCCAGCTTCGACAGCACCGCGGGCAGCACCGTCAGCGAGCCCACAACCGCGATGGCCACCACCAGGATGCAGCCGGTGGCGAATGAGACGAATGTCGAGGCGCCGGCCACGTACATGCCGGCCATCGCGATTATCACCGTGACCCCGGAGACGATCACCGCTCGCCCGGACGTGGCCGCCGCCGCCTGCAACGAGGCCTCCTCGGTCCTGCCGGCAGCGCGTTCCTCTCGCTCCCGCCGCAGGTAGAACATCGAATAGTCGACGCCGACGGCCAGGCCGATCAAAAGCACCACCGAGGTGATCGAGTTGTCGACAGGCCATATCTGGCTGATCGGCCCGAGGAGGCCGAGCGCCGCCAGGACGGCGGTGATCGCCAGCAGCAGCGGGACGCCGGCCGCCACGAGGGCCCCGAACGCCAGGAACAGAATCCCGAGCGTCAGCGGCAGCGAGGTGATTTCCGCCTTGCGGAAATCGTCCTCGAAGCGCTTGGTCAAAGCCTTGTTGGCGCTGGCGTCGCCGAACTCCTCGATCCGGAAGCCAGGATGCGACTTCTGCAGGGAGGCCACGGTCTTCTCCGGCTCGTCCACGCGGTCCTTGACCTGGTCGGCGTCGCCGGGGATGTTGAAGTCGACGAGAACCGACTCGCCGTCGGCGGAGCGCTGCCCCTCGTTGCCCGGGGCGTAGGGGTTCTTGACGTCGCGCACGTACTTCGTGCGCCTCAGTTCCGCGGCCACCTGGTTCACGACCGCCTTGAAGCCGGGCTCGCCGCTGCCAAGGGTCTGCGATTGGACGAGCACCTGCTCGGCGGCGCGGTCCGGGAAGGCGTCGTCGACGATCTTGTCGGCCCGCCCCGACTCGCCGACGCCGTACTGCGAAGGCTTCAGCGTCTGGGTGCCGACCTCGCCCCCGATCGCGAAGGCAGCGATGACGAAGGCCAGCCACCCGAGGATGGCCTTCTTGCGGTGCTGGGCGCTCCAGCGACCGGCGCGTGCGGCTAGGTTGCGCGACTTACCATTCAGAGACCTACCTCCAGCGGGCGGGCAGCGAGCGCCTGGAAAGCTACGCCGCCTTCGTCTCCCATGCAACGCGACAGATGACCTAGCTCTAACCCCAGCGCAGGGTCTTCGGTTCGGGGCGCATCCGGATCACCCGAGCCGGAACGCCGGCCACGACCGCGTTCTCGGGAACCTCGCGGGTCACCACCGCGTTGGTGCCGATCACCGCGTTGTCGCCGACCGTGACGCCCCGGAGGATGCAGGCTCCGTAGCCGATCCAGACGTTGTTGCCCACCCGCACGTCGCGCTTGTAGATCCCCTGCAAGCGGATGGGCCGCTCGACCTCCACGACGCCGTGGTCGAAGTCGATCAGCATCACGCGGTCGGCGATCACGCACTCGCGTCCGATCGACACGTGCTGGTAGGCGGAGATCGTGCACTCCTGTCCGAGCACGGTCTTGGCCCCTATGGAGATCACGCCCTCGTGGCAGCGCAGCTTGCAGCCATGACCGAGCCAGGACCATCTCCCAAGCTCGATGGACCCACTCTTGCCGATCTGGAGCACGCAGCGCGGCCCGATGAAGGCCAGCCCGTCGAGCACCAGTCGACGTCCGAAGCGCAGCTTCGTCACCCCCAACCGCAGGAGAAGCTGCGCGTACTTGGGCCTCAGCATGTGCCTGCGGCGCATGAACCGAAGGAGCGTCAGGAGGCCGCCGTGACGCGGGGGCGGCGGCTCCCGTAGCTCGACGGGCAGCTCTTGCGGCGGTGCCGCGACCGGATCCATCGCCAGCCGGATGCTAGAGCCGGGCGATGGCGACCAGGTACTCCTGATCGAAGCGGAGGCTCCCATCGTCGGCCGCGTTCGCCTCCTCGAAGACTCTCAGGAGGTCTGCGCGCAGGGCGGACCACTCGTCCCCCAGGTCGGTCCTGAGCGATATCAGCGGACCGGCGCTCTCCTCCATCAGCAGCACCCAGGCTTCGGGCGAGTCCTCCTGGAACGTGATCGCATGCCGCTCGAAGTGGAGCGAGGAGACGTTGTCGGCGAGGAGCTTGCGGATGTGGTCCTCCGAGCCCCAGCGGCTCGGGGGGGACGCGAACGGAGGCAGGGGCGGTATGTAGGAGCCGAGCGTGGAGAAGAGCCTTCCGCCGACCCCGTCCGAGGTCCAGCAGCAGAAACCGATCGCACCGCCCGGCCGGCAGACTCGGACGAGCTCCGCCGCGGCACGCTCGTGGCGGGGGGCGAACATGTGCCCGAACGTGGACAGCACGCGGTCGAAGCTGGCGCCTTCGAACGGCAGCTCCTCGGCGTCGCCCTCGACCCACTCGACCTCGAAACCGAGGTCGGCGACCCGCTCACGCGCCACGTCGAGCAGCTCCGGCACGAGATCCAGGCCGGTGACGCGGGCGCCGCGCCGGACCGCCGGCAGGGCGGCATTACCCGTTCCGGTGGCCACGTCGAGTACGTCCATGCCCGGCTCTACGCCTATGCGTTCGACCAGCAGCTCCGCGGCATCGGTGATCCGCTCGGCGAGCACGGCGTAGTCGCCGAGCGCCCAGTCCGCGCGGCTGCGCGCGCGCAGATCTCCTCCGGACTCCAAACCGGAGCGATCATGCCAGAGTGCGAACGGTGGATGCGATCATCACCGCCACCGACCTGCACCGCCGCTACGGCGAGGGAGCCGCCGCGGTCGACGCCCTCGCCGGCGTCACCGTGGGGTTCGAGAAGAGCCGCTTCAACGCGATCATGGGCCCCTCCGGCTCCGGCAAGTCGACGCTCATGCACATCCTCGCCGGGCTCGACCGGCCGACGTCCGGGTCGGTCAGGCTGGACGGAGTCGAGCTCACCACGCTCGATGACGCCGAGCTGACCCGGCTGCGACGGGACAGGCTCGGCTTCGTGTTCCAGTTCTTCAACCTCATCCCGGTCCTGACCGCCGAGGAGAACATCCTGCTACCGCTGTCGATCGCCGGCAGCCAGCCGGACCCGGAGTGGCTCGAGCGGCTGATCCGAACCGTCGAGCTCGAGGACCGGCTTACGCACCGGCCGGCGGAGCTGTCCGGCGGGCAGCAGCAGCGGGTGGCGGTCGCGCGGGCGCTCGTGTCGAGGCCGGCGGTCGTCTTCGCGGACGAGCCGACGGGCAACCTCGACACGAAGGCGAGCGAGGACGTCCTCCGTCTGCTGCGGCAGGCGGTTGACGAGTTCCGCCAGACCGTGGTGATGGTCACCCACGATCCCGAGGCCGCCTCTCACGCCGACCGGCTCGTCGTGTTGCGCGACGGGAGGGTCGACGAGGACCGCCGGCTCGCCGCGTGACCCGCGTTGCGCTGCGCGGGCTCGCGGCTCGCAAGCTGCGCGCCTTCACCACGATGCTCGCGGTCCTGCTCGGGGTGGCGCTCGTCGCGGGCACCTACGTGCTCACCGACACCATCACCAAGTCCTTCGACGACATCTTCGAGGAGTCGCTCAAGGGCACCGACGTGTCGATAACTCCACGGCAGGAGGTGCGCTCGGACCAGGTGCAGCCGCCGGCCTTCTCGTCGAGCCTGCTACCGCGGGTTCGGCGCGTGGAGGGCGTGGACGCAGCCGCGGGCTCCATCTTCTCCCTGGCTCGCTTCGTGGACCGCAAGGGCGAATCGATCGGGGCCCACTTCTCACCCAACTTCGTGTCGTCCGTGCTGCCGAAGCGGTTCGAGACGCTCACCGTAGTCAAGGGCCGGCGCCCACACAACGCACGGGAGGCGTCCCTCGACCGGCAGACGGCCGAGCGAGGCCACCTGAAGCTCGGCGACACGCTGCGGATCGCCGGGGAGCGGCAGGTGAAGGGCTATCGGCTCGTAGGACTGGTGCGGTTGGGGGAGACCTCGTTCGGTGGCGCCGCCATCGCCCAGCTCACGCTTCCGGAGGCGCAGCGCGTCACGGACAAGGTTGGGAAGTTCGACCAGATCTCCGTCGCCGCCGCGCACGGCGTGAGCCCCGACGAGCTCAAGCGACGGATCGCGCGCGTCATGCCCCCCTCGGTTCAGGTCGAGACGGGCAAGCAGGCCGCGAAGCGGCAGTCCGAGGACATCGCGAACGACCTCAGCTTCATCAAGATCGCGCTGCTCGTGTTTGCGGGCGTGTCGCTGTTCGTTGGCGCCTTCCTGATCTTCAACACGTTCTCGATCACGGTCGCCCAGCGAGTCAGGGAGTTCGGCCTGCTTCGCACCCTCGGGGCGTCCCGCGGCCAGGTCCTGCGCTCGGTGATACTCGAAGCGGGAGCGATCGGCGCGCTCGGCTCGCTCATCGGGCTGGCGGCGGGGATCGGGGTCGCCGTGGGCCTGAACGGGCTCTTCAAGGCGATAGGCGTCGACCTGCCCAACACGGGCACCGTGCTCGAGACACGCACGATCGTGGTCTCGCTCGGAGTTGGGATCGGGGTCACGCTGGTCTCCGCGCTGTCGCCGGCGCTCAGGGCCACCCGCGTGACGCCGATGGCCGCCCTGCTCGAGGCCGAGCTGCCGGAGGTCGGCGGGCGCCGCAGACGCCTCTACACAGCGCTGGCCGTGCTGCTCGGAGCCGGCGGCCTGGTGCTCACCTGCATCGGTCTGTTCGGCGGCATCGACGACTCGGGCGCCGCCGCCGGCCTGCTGGGAGGCGGGGCCGTGGCGGTGCTGCTGGGCGTGTCGCTCGTGAGCCCCCGCCTCGTCCGGCCGCTCGCCTCCGTGGCGGGGCGGCCGATCGAGCGCCTGCGCGGGCTCACGGGCCGGCTGGCGCGGGAGAACGCCCTGCGCAAGCCGGCGCGCACCGCGGTGACCGCGGCCGCGCTGATGATCGGGCTGGCGCTGGTCGTGTTCGTGACCGTCTTCGCATCCGGAATCAAGGGCTCGGTCTCACGGGCCGTCGACCGCAACTTCCAGGGGGACCTCGTCATCCAGAACGTCGACGGCTTCTCGCAGATCCCCGCGCGCGCCGGCCTCGCGGCCGGGCGGGTGAAGAGTGTGGAGACGATCTCCTCGATGTCCTTCGCCGGCGGCAAGGTCGGAGCCGAGGACGTACGAGTCTCGGGTGTCGACCCGCGGAGCGTCAACCGGGTCCTGTCGCTCGACTGGGAGCATGGTTCGCCGGACACGATCTCGCGGCTCGGCCCGCGCGGGGCGGTGCTGGACGATGCCTGGGCGAGCGGGAAGGGCATCGGGGTGGGCGACCGCCTACGCATCCTCACCGCGCTGGAGCGGCGGCCGTTATTCACGGTGCGTGGAACGGTCAAGGACAACGCCGACCTGATCGGGAACGTGCTCGTCACCGAGCAGACGCTCCGGCGCGACTTCGGCACCACCGCGCCCAGCATCACCTTCGTCAGGGTGGCGCCGGGCGCCGACGCCGGGGTGGTTCAGAGGCGAGTCTCCCAGGCGATCGAGAGCCGCTTCCCCACGACGGAGGTGCTGAACCAGAAGGAGCTGAAGGACAGGCAGGCCACGCAGGTGAACCAGCTGCTGGGCCTCGTCTACGCGCTCCTGTCGCTGGCCGTGATCGTTTCGCTGTTCGGCATCGTGAACACGCTCGCGCTGTCGATCCACGAGCGCACCCGGGCGCTCGGGCTGCTGCGCGCGGTGGGAATGTCCCGCTCGCAGGTCCGGCGAATGATCCGCTACGAATCCGTGATCACGGCGATGATCGGGGCGCTGCTGGGCATGGTGCTGGGGGTCGTCTTCGCCGGGCTCGTCTCGCGGCCGCTCGCTGACGAGGGCTTCACGCTCAGCTACCCGCTTCCCAGCCTGGTGCTGCTGCTCGTCCTCGCCGCCCTGGCGGGCGTGGTGGCGGCGATCGGCCCGGCGCGCCGAGCCTCGCGGCTGGACGTGCTCGAGGCGCTCGCCTACGAGTAGAGGCCGACGCGCTCGTCCATCACCGGGGATCATCTCGTGAGCATGGGAATCCCCGTCACGGGTGTCAGCGAGCTCGTGCTCGAGGTCGCAGATGTCGAGGCCAGCGAGCGCTTCTACTCGGAGGTGCTCTGCCTGCCGGTCGTCGATCGCTGGCCGGACCGCGGTGCCGTGTGGGTCATGGCCGGAGACCGAACCCGCATCGGCCTCTGGAAGCCGCAGGTCGGGCTGTTCGGCAGCCGCGGAGGCCGGCATGTGCATTTCGCCATGCACATCGCCGATGGGGACTACGAGGCCGCGGTCGGGCGCCTGCGCTCGCTCGGCCAGGAGGTGGAGGAGACCGCCTTCAAGGGGGCCGGCCGCGCCGCATACGTGAACGACCCGGACGGCAACCTGGTCGAGCTCTGGACCTGGGACGTGGCCGGGCACCTCCGCCCGTAGCATTCGGCGCCTTGCGGACCGCGGCCGACCTCACCGAACGCCTGCTCCAGGGGGACAAGCGCGCCCTGGCGCGCGCGATCTCGCTCGTGGAGAACGACGATCCGGAGGGCTGGGCGCTCGTGCGCGAGGTCTATCCCAAAACCGGTCAGGCCGCGATAGTGGGCTTCACCGGGCCGCCCGGCGTGGGCAAGTCGACACTGATCGGCCGGCTGATCGAGCATGCCCGCGCCCGCGATCGCGAGGTGGCCGTCCACTCGATCGACCCCAGCTCGCCCTTCACCAAGGGCGCCCTGCTCGGCGACCGCATCCGCTTGTCCGACCACTTCCTCGACCCGGGTGTCTTCATTCGCTCGATGGCCAGCCGCGGCTCCCTGGGCGGGCTGTCCGAGGCGACGCTCCAGACGGCCCTGCTCATGGACGCGAGCGGCAAGGACGACGTGTTCCTCGAGACCGTCGGCGTGGGCCAGGCCGATG
>JBKPHP010000069.1:0-8075 GCA_046729895.1 Actinomycetota bacterium | reverse complement strand
CCGAATATCGCGCTGGGCATAGTGATCCTGGAGGACGGTCCGTGCCAGGTTGGTCAGTCGGGCGGCTCTTTCCCCTCACAGGACCGGGGCCCGGCCATTCGGCCGGGCCCCGGGCGCGCTGCACAGCGGTTTGCACCCCTTGACCGAACCACCGGTCGTGCATTCGAATCGCGCTGAAGCGGTACGACGGTAAACACGAAAGGGGGAGGCGGGCGCTGGATCCCGAGGGCACGCCACAGGCTGGGGACGGCGGAGTCCCGGCCGGCATCGCGACGCTGACTCACGCGCTCGGCGCGGCCAACTCCGCCTGGCGCGGCGGGGGCGGCAAGGCCGGACCCTGATGCCCGCCTCGACGCCCATCGATCCACTCGAGGGGCCCAAGCAGGCCCTCGGCGGCCGCGTCGTGACCATGCGCGAGGACTACGAGGTCGTCGACAACGGCGTCGTCTGGATGGAGCAGGGTGCCATCGTCGCGGTGAGCGGCAAAGACGACCCGACGCCCGTGGGCTTCGAGGACGTCGAGCCAGTCGCCACGGGCGGGACGCTCTTCCCCGGACTGATCGAGCTACACAATCACCTCGCCTACGACGCCCTGCGGCTCTGGCAGGTGCCGAAGCTGTTCACGAACCGCGACCAGTGGGGTCGCGTGGACGACTACCGGAAGCTGATAAGCGGGCCGATGCAGGTGCTCGGTCCCTCGGAGACCCTGATGCCGGCCGTGGTGCGGTACGTGGAGTGCAAGGCGCTCGTCGGCGGCACCACCACGAGCCAGGGAATCGAGCTGTTCTCGAATCAGGGCGCCAGGCGCTACTACCGCGGCATCGTGCGCAACGTCGAGAACACCGACGACGCGGACTTGCCGGATGCCGAGGCCAAGATCTCGGACGTCGTGGCCTCGAGCGCTCGGCGCTTCCTGGAGCGGTTGCGCCAGCGGGAGTGCTTCATCCTGCACCTGAGCGAGGGAACCGACGAGGCCGCCCGCGGCCATTTCCTGGCGCTGCGGATCGGGCGGCGGCGGTGGGCAGTCACCGACTCGCTGGCCGGTATCCACTGCGCTGCGCTCAAGCCCGAGGACTTCGAGGTCATGGGCCGCCGGCACGCATCGATGGTCTGGTCCCCGCTCAGCAACCTGCTGCTCTACGGGCATACCGCGATGGTGGGGGAAGCCCGGGAGGCAGGGCTCCGGATCGGGCTCGGCTCGGACTGGTCGCCCACCGGCAGCAAGAACCTGCTCGGCGAGCTGAAGGTCGCAAAGCTCGTGAGCGACGCGGAGAACGTGTTCGAGCACGATCGCGAGCTGGTGGCAATGGTCACCCGCGAAGCCGCCCGGATCCTGCGCTGGGACGAGTCGCTTGGCACCCTCGAGCCGCCGAAGCGGGCCGACTTGATCGTGGTGGATGGCGCAGCCGGCGACCCCTACGACGCCCTTCTGCACGCGGATGAGCGTTCACTGCGGCTCGTGATGATCGGCGGCGTGCCGCGCTTCGGCGTGCCGAGCCTCCTGGGGCGGCTGGGCGCACCGGGCGAGCAGGTGACCATCGGCGGCCGCAGACGGGCCCTGAACCTGAAGCAGGAGACCGCGGACCCGGTCGTCGGCAAGCTCACCCTTGGCGAGGCGCGGGACCGGCTGCGCGACGCGCTGGCGAACCTCAAGGAGCTTCGCCGCCGGCAGGAGGAGCAGGGCATCACCGGCTTCGGCGCGGCCTTCGACAGCGGGCCGCTGCGCTGGGCGCTGGCCCTCGACGAGCTGCGACCCACCGGCGTGGAGCTGCGACCGCGGCTTCCCTGGCGCCGGAGGCGCACCGGCCCCGAGCTGGCGCCGCCCGTCCAGGCGGCCGGCCCGCCGCTGTCTGAGATACTCGAGCCTCTCGAGCTCGACCCGTTGACGGTGGCCGACGACCACGACTTCCTCGACACAATCGACGGCGAGCCCAACCCGCCGGACTATCTGGCGCCGGGGTTGAGGGCGCTGTATCCGAGCTGATGGAGCAGCGGGACTTCGACCCGGGGCCGGTGGCGGAGCCGTTCGCGTCCCTGGCGCGCCGCTACCCCGGCCCGGACGCCTACCCGCCCGACGACTTCCGTGTCGAGTGGGGACCGATCTTCCACCGCGGCAGGCTGGACGGATCTGCGCGGCTCCTCGTGATGGGCCAGGATCCGGGCCAGCACGAGTCGGTCGCCCACCGCATCCTCGTGGGCGAGGCGGGGCAGCGGGTGCAGGGATTCCTGAGCAGGCTGGGGATCGACCGCGGCTACGTGATGGTCAACGCCTTCCTCTACTCCGTCTATGGCCAGGGCGGCGGCACGCGAAACAAGGACCGCCGGTCGATCGTGCGCTACCGGCACCAGTGGCTGGACGCATTGCTCGTGGACACCTCGGTACGGGCGGTCGTCGCCTTCGGCGATCTCGCCGACGACGCCTTCCGGCGCTGGAAGCGGAGCGCCGGGGGACGCGACGTCGAGCTCGCCTACGAGCACCTTCCCCACCCCACCTCGCCGGAGGGCGGCTCCCGGAGCGAGCCCGCGAAGTATCCGGAGCTGATGAAGAAGATGCTCACCAGGTGGAACGAGGCGCTCGGCCGGCTGCACCCGCTCGGCCTGGGCGAACGCAACCCGCCGCTGAAGCCCTACGGCGACGACCTCCTCCCTGAGGACCGCACCCCCATCCCGGCGTTCGACCTCCCCGCCGGGGCCCCGGCCTGGTGGGCGTCATTGAAGACATGGGCGGAACGCGAGGCGGACCCGCGGGCGCAGGCGGAGCCCGCCAAGACGGAGTCCAAGCGGGCACGGATAGTGATCGAGGTGCCCGAGGACGAGCGGGTGTGGCACTAGGAGGGGGCCGCGCCGCGCGACCACGTCCGGAGCGGGGGCAGGGCGTTCTCGGCGCAGATGAGCTCGGCGTACGCTCTGCATTCTGCAGCGGGTGCGGATAGCCTCGTTCCGTGGCCGAGCAGCGTCGACAGGTGGACCTCGTGCTCGAGGGCGGGGGCGTGAAGGGGATCGGGCTGGTGGGTGCCCTCGCGGTGCTGGAGGAGGGCGGCTGGGCCCCCGCCTGCGTGGCGGGCACGAGCGCCGGGGCCATAACGGCCGCGCTCATGGCGGCCGGCTACGGCTCGCAGGAGCTGCAACAGATGCTGCTCGACCTGGACTTCAAGCGCTTCGAGGACCGCGGCTGGGAGGACCGGCTCCCCATTCCGGGGCGCGAGATCGTGAGCATCCTGAAGGACAAGGGCATCTTCGAGGGCGCCTACCTGCACGAGTGGATCGCGGGGCTGCTTGCCGCGAAGGGGGTCCGGACCTTCGCCGACCTGCGCAGCTCAGAAGAGGATGAGGACGAGCGGCGTCGCTACCGGCTGCGGGTGATCGCCTCGGACCTCACCGGCCGGCGGCTGCTGGCCCTGCCGCAGGACGCGCGGCGTCTCGGCATCGAGCCGGACCGGCTGAGCGTGGCGGACGCCGTGCGCATGAGCATGTCGATCCCGCTGTTCTTCGAGCCGGTCACCGTGACCAGCCGGGAGAGCGGAGAGAAGCACCTGATCGTCGACGGCGGGATGCTCTCCAACTTCCCCGTGTGGCTGTTCGACAGCCACGGGCGTCCGCCCCGCTGGCCCACCTTCGGGCTTCTGCTGGTCGAGCCCGAGCCGCGGAAATCGGTGGCCAGCCGCCTCGGCGGCCGTGAGGATGGGGGCCTCGTCGACTTCTTCAAGTCGCTCGCACAGACCGTTCTCGAGGCCCATGACCGCCTTTATCTCGAGCAGGCGGACTTCGCGCGCACGATTCCGATCCCCACATTGGGGGTGCGCACGACGGAGTTCGATCTTCCCCGCGACCGGGCGCTCGCGCTCTACGACAGCGGGCGCAGCGCGGCGGAGGAGTTCCTCGCCGGCTGGGACATGGAGACCTACGTCGCGCGCTACCGAAGCGGACGCGCGCCGTCGAGGCGCGAGTCGGTCGGTCTCACTCCCGGGTAGATAGATCCCATGTCCCTCACCCACGGCAGCGGCCCCTTCGGCGACCGTCCGGCCGGGCGCTTCAACCGCCAGATCGATCCCGAGGGCCTGCTCTACCTGGAGAAGTCGCCGAAGTGGATCCGCGCGCGCTTCGCAGGCGAGACCGTGGCGGACAGCCGCAACCCGCGGATCCTGCACGAGCATCAGCGGCTACCGGCCTTCTACTTCCCGTCCGAGGACGTTCGCATGGACCTGCTGCGCGATAGCGGCCACACCGAGACGGATCCCGTCAAGGGCGAGCGAACCTCCTACACGCTCGAGGTCGACGGCCGCACCGCCGAGGACGCCGCATCCACGTTTGCGGGCGAGCCGCTGATCGAGGGCCTCGTCACGCTTCGCTTCGACGCCATGGACGAGTGGCTCGAGGAGGAGGAGCCGCTCTTCGGGCACACCCGAGATCCCTATTCGCGGATCGACGTCCGCGAGACCTCGCGGCACGTGAAGGTGTCGATCGGCGGCGAGACGGTGGCCGAGAGCACTCGGGCCAAGGTGCTCTTCGAGGCCGGCCTGCCCCCGCGCTGGTACTTCCCGCGCGAGGACGTGCGCATGGGGCTGCTCGAGGACAGCGATCGGCAGACCACCTGCGCCTACAAGGGCTTCGCCTCCTACTGGTCGGTGGGCGAAGAAGACGACATCGCCTGGACCTACGAGGACCCGCTGCATGATGCCCTCCCCGTGCAGAGGTTGGTGGCGTTCTTCAACGAGCGGGTGGACCTGGAGGTGGACGGCGAGCCGGTCGAGCGCCCCCACACCCAGTGGTCGCGGGACTAGCGTCCGCCCAGTTGTCGCCTCTGTCGTCCTACAGCGTCACTTTGGTGGCCAGGAGCCCACCAGAACGACTTGTAGCCGTAGTGCTTCGAGCACCTCATCCACTAGCGGCGGCGGCTGATGCAGGAGGAGCGGTCCCACGGCGGCCCCTCGACACCACGCAGAGAGTGTTGCTCCCATGGGAATGGAGATGTCTGCCCTCAGCGAGGCGAGTGATCCCTCTGTGCCCGAGGCGGTCGCGCCGGCAAAGGTCGCCGTCATGGGAGAGCGAAACTCTGTTCGGGCTAGCGACCTATCGCCGAGTTAGGAGGCGTCGCAGCGAGTGATCAGCTCGGAAGGTCGAGGCCGACCCTTGGGAACTCCTCGGCCATCTTTGCGCCCACGACCTGGAGGGCAGAAGCGGGGCGGATCATCACCTTGAGCTCCGTGATCAGGCCGTCCTCGTCAAAGGTGAGCTTGTCGATCCCCTCGACCTGCTTCGCGTCCACCTCGGTTGCGAACTCGAGGAACGCGACGTGGTCGTCCGGGTCCTCGAGTTGGTGCAGGTAGCGGAACTTGCCGCCGAGCCCGAGCACCCGCTCGGCAGCTCGCAGGACTTTCATCACCTGATCTCGGCCCTCATACGGCTTGAACAGCACCGGGCTACGGAAGGCTGCGTTCTGGTGGAACAGCTCGGGAACCTGGTCCACGTTCCCCTCTTCGACGGCGGCGCGGAAGCGATCGGAAAGCATCGGCCCCCGCAGCGTAGCTTGCCTCCGACCGTCGCCCCTACTCCTCTGGGGGCGCCCGCCACACGGCGATCTGCCCGACCTCGAGACTCCCGGTCTCGAGCGGAGCGATAGTGAGCGCCTTTGGCGACGCTATCTTCGCGCCGCAAGCGATAGCGCGGGCGCGCCGCGAAAGCGATGGTGGCCCGCACGAACCGCTCCTTCTCGCGCGACGGGAGTGAGCGAATCAGTCCGGCGGGATGTTCTGGTTGAGCCGGAAGAAGTTGTTCGGGTCGTACTTGCGCTTGAGCGCCTTCAGGCGGTCGTACATGGCCGCGCCGTAGGCCTCGCGGATCCGATCCTCCCCTTCCTCCATGAGGAAGCTGACGTAGACATGCTGGTGGTGGGGCTGCAGCGCGGTCCACAGTCCGCGCGCCCACTCCCGCTCCTCTTCGAATCCCTCACCCGTCGTCGTTATCCCGATCACGTTCACTGTATGGCCCGCGTCGCGGCCTCCGAATGCGGTCTCGTCCACACCCACCCGAGCCACAGCGCCGCCGAGGTGATAGATCGAGAAGACCGTCAGCGGCGAGGCGATCCTGAGCCCGTGATCGACCAGGACGTCGATCACCTCATCGGTCAGCTCCGCCAGGTTGCAGGAGCGGATGTAATACCACCAGTGATGGGGGAAGCTCGGATCGAGCATGGCCTGGTGGTCGGTGAACGGCATCGGGGCGCACCGGTCAAGCAGCGGTGAGCCGAACTGCCGCAGCGGCTTCAAGACCCTCTCCCCCTCCTCCACCGGCCCGGCGTAGCAGTTACCGACCACCACGACATGCCTGCCGTGGAGGTCCTCGGGCATCGCGGGGGCGGGCGGCACACGGCGATGCGTCACGATCGTCGTCAGCTCGTCCGGCACCTCCTTGATCCACTCCCGGTAGAAGCGAACGACCTTCGGGGAGTCCTCCATCGCCCACATGACCGGCCCGGCGAGCACCGTCGGGCCGACCGGGTTGAGCCGGAACTCGAACTCCGTGGCGATCCCGAAGTTCCCGCCCCCGCCGCGCACCCCCCAGAAGAGGTCCGTGTTCTCCTCCTCGCTCGCCCTAACGAACTCGCCCTCGGCGGTAATCACGTCGACGCCGAGGAGCTGATCGATCGTCAGGCCGTACTTGCGCTCGAGCCAGCCGATCCCCCCGCCGAGGGTCAGGCCCGCGAGCCCCGTATGGGTCACGATTCCCGCGGGGACGGCGAGGCCGAACGCCTGCGCCTCGCGGTCCAAGTCGCCCAGCAGGACCCCGGCCTGGGCCCTCGCGGTCCGCGCTTCGGGGTCCACGCGAATCCCCTTCATCTGCCCCAGGTCGATGACCATCCCGTCGTCGCACACGCCCAGCCCCGGGTAGCTGTGGCGGCCGCTTCGCACCGCGACGAGCTGTTCCTGATCTCGGGCGAGGCGAACCGCGGAGATCACGTCGGCGACGCCGCCGCACTGGGCGATCAGGGCCGGGCGACGGTCGATCGAGCCGTTCCAGATCCGCCGCTGCTCGTCGTACGTCGTGCCGTCGGGGCGAATCAGGGACCCGCCAAACGACGTCGCGAGGTCATCGACCGTGCGGCTGTCGAGCTCTACCCCCCTTGCGAACGCGCTCACGAGCACCCCCAGCTGTTCGAAGGGCCTCAGTGTCCCACCAATAGATGCGCGTGCCCACCCTCCAGTCCCTGGTCTCCTGGTAGATCCGCGGCCACGCCGGCACCAGCGGGTCGCCGGAGCTAGCGCTCTCGACACCACGGCTTCGCATCCGGCGCTAAGCGATAGCGTCGCCAAAGGCGCTCGCTATCGCTCGTAGACGCGCGAGCCCGCCGGCGGCGGGAGCTTGCGTCGCCGGACAATCCCGGCACGCTCGAGTTCGCCCACGCGCTGGGAGAGAATGTTGGGGCTCGCGTCGGGAAGACCCTGCGCAGGTCCGTGTAGCGCTTCGGCCCGAGCAGCAGCTCGCGGACCACGAGCAGTGCCCAGCGCTCTCCGACGAGGTCAAGGGCGCGCGCGATCGCGCAACCGCCGCCGTATGTGCGGCTTCGCGACCAGCCTGCTTGGCGTCACGCGGCTAGAAGCACCACAGCTCCTCGTCATGCTGGAGGCAACAGCGGTCGACTGACCGGCAGACGTACCTTCACCAGACGTGCGAAGGCGTCCTCCTGAGCGCGGGACCGGTCCAAGTTCGCACACCTCCACGCGCTACACGCGGAGCTGAAGCGGCGGCAGCTGAAGCGACGCCCCCGCGGAAACGGGACGCAACACCTGGGTGCGGCGCCTGACCAGAGCGCCGGTCGGGGAGCCGCTCTGTCATCGAGCAGGGTTGCGCGGCGGTCGGCCGACAGCCGCGCCGAGCTGCAGCCGGTGGACTCGCACGACGTCGCGTACGCGCGTCTCAACCGACCACCGGCGGCCCGCCTGCTCGACGAACGCGTCGGCAGCCGGCCGGCCGGGATCGGCGAGCCACGCCTCCGGCGCGAGGCGCGGCAAGAGCGACAGCAGCAGGGCCACGCTGGCGCGCTTGTAGAGGACGTCGGCGGCGAGCACGAGGTCGAA
>JBKPHP010000068.1:0-4946 GCA_046729895.1 Actinomycetota bacterium | reverse complement strand
GTCGAGGACAGCTGCGTCTGCAACCTCCACCACCACCATGTGTACTGGCGGCTCAACTTCGACGTCGCCACCGGGGCTCACAACGACGTCAGCGAGTTCAACGACCCGCCGCTCTCGCCGGGCGGCTCGAAGTGGCACAGCCTGCGACACGAGGTCCGACGGCTGAACCGCCCCAGCCGCAAGCGCAAGTGGCGGGTCAAGAACCGGGTGAGCGACGAGGCGTACACGCTCGTCCCGGGACCATCGGACGGCAAGGCGGACGCCTTCGGAATCGGTGACATGTGGGCCCTGCGCGCACGCCCGCACCAGGTGGACGACGGCCAGGAGTTCACCACTGACCCGGCCGAGGCGCGAGCGCACATTAACCGGTTCATGAACGGGGAGTCGATCGTCGACACGGACGTGGTGCTCTGGTACGCGGCACACTTCGCCCACGACGTGCACGCGGACGGGGAAGAGGAGGAGCATGGCCACATCGTGGGACCGGAGCTCGTGCCAAGCGGCTGGTAGGCCCCTGGTGATGCAACGACCGCGTCGTGGGAGGGGGCCTCTCGAGGCGGTTTCGGTCGGTCTGAGCGCTAGCTGACGGTCCGCCGGAACAGCAGCCCGCAGACGAGCGCCAGAGCTGCCGCGATGATGGGAAGCCCCCAGCCGAGCACCCCGGCGATCGCCAGGACGAAGCCAACCACCGCGACCAGGCCGAACGCCCCGCCCGCCAGCACCAGGCGGTAGGCCCGCTCCTCGCGGCTCCTGCGGGGAAGCCTCGACGGCCGTCTCTCTAGATCGCTCACCTGCACATCCTCAGCCGGATGGTCGGCGCAGGCCGCCCAGCCCGCCGGCCACCGGCGTGGCCCGCTCGAGCAGCTCGATCTCGTCGAGGGCGCGCCCCGCGCCCAGCGCCACGCAGCTGAGAGGCGACTCGGCCAACCGCATGGGCACCTTGGTCTCGTACTTGAGCCGCTCGCCAAAGCCGCGCAGCAGCGCCCCACCGCCCGCGAGCAGCAACCCGCTCTGGGGAAGGTCCGAGGCGAGCTCGGGCGGCATCTCCTCGAGCGCCGCCTTCACCTCCTCGACGATCACCTGCACCGGCCCTTCGACCGCAGCGCGGATCTCCCCGGCCGGCACGTCCACCTCGCGGGGCAGCCCTGAGGCGGGGTCCCGGCCCCTCACCTTGCTGGTGCCGTTCGTCCGGTCGGGGTCCACGCCGCCGACTTCGAGCTTGACCCGCTCCGCCGTGGTCTCCCCTATCGCCAGGCCGTGCTGCTGGCGCATCCACGCCGCGACCGCGTCGTCGAGGTCGTAGCCGCCGAGCCGCAACGAGCGCGACACCACGATCCCGCCGAGCGAGATCACCGCCACCTCGCTGGTGCCGCCGCCGACGTCGACCACGACGTTGGCGTGCGGCTCGTCGATCGCGAGGCCCGCCCCAATCGCCGCCGCCACCGGCTCCTCGATCAGGTGCACCGAGCGCGCCCCGGCCGCCAAGCAGGCCTCGGTGAGCGCCCGCTGCTCCACGTCCGTGATGCCGGACGGCGCGCACATCATCACGCGCGGGTGGGCGAAGCGGCTGCCGTGGACGCGCCCCATGAAGTGGCGCAGCATCTGCTCGGTCACCTCGAAGTCGGCGATCACACCGTGGCGCAGCGGCCGCACTGCGGAGATCGTCGCGGGGGTTCGACCGATCATCTGCTGCGCCTCGTCGCCGACCGCGTGGATCGCTCCGGTGCCGGTGTCGACGGCGACCACGGAGGGCTCCGACAGCACGATCCCCTCGCCGCGCACGAACACGAGCGTGTTGGCGGTGCCGAGGTCGATCGCCATGTCCCGCCCGCCGAGGCGGGGCAGCATGCGACGCCGAAGCGACGACCGGGCCGGCCCCAGGCCGGAGCCGCCGTCGCGGGCCGCCGCGCGACCCCCGTTGGAGCCCCGGCTCTTGCTCGGCGTCAAGCGCTGTGCGTGCACGTTCGTAATTCCTTCTGGATGGACGAGAGCGCTCCGGGCGGCGCCATCCCGGGGACAGGAGCGTTCGCTCGTCAACCGTCACGCTAGCGAAGCCGCGGCTGCCGTGCAGGAGAGGGCCGGGTCAGAGGTCGCTGGCGAGCCGCGAGTACATGACGAGGTCCCAGCGGCCTTGGCCTCGGCGGCGGTAGCCGCGCATCAGGCCCTCGCGGGTGAAGCCGGCGCTCAGGGCAAGGCGGTTCGAGGGTTCGTTGCGTGGGTCGGCGAGCAGCTCGACCCGCTGGAGCCCAAGCGGGCCGAGCGCCCAGCGGGAGAGCATGCCCACGGAGCGGGTTCCGACCGTGCGGCCCCGCGCCTCGCGGGCCACCCAGTAGCCGATCTCGCACTTGAGCTCCGGCCACTCGAAGCGCGAGAGCCCGCAGCCTCCCACCACCGTGCCCGCAGAAGCGTCGACCACTGCGAGTCCCAGCTCGCGGCCCGCGCGGCGATCAGGCTCTGCCCGGCCAAGGTATTCGCGGGCGTCGCGCTCGCGGTAGGGCGAGGGAATCGTCGTCCAGCGGGGGATCTCGGGATCCTGCAGGGCGGCGGTCATCTCCGCCAGGTCGTGGCTCCTCCAGGGTCGCAGGACGACCACCCTGTCCCCAAGCGGTGGTTCCGGGAGTGGGATCTCCGGCACCAGCCGCACCTAGGAAGGCAGGCTCGTACGCGCCAGCCGCTCGTAGAGCGCACCCTGCGGCCGGAGCGTGGACCGGTAGAGGGTGACCCCGTCCGCCTCGAAGGGCTCCGAGGGGGCGGGCGGGCCTTCGAGGGGGCCGGCGCGCTCGCCGCGCTTGACGCGGGCAAGCGTCAGGTGCGGCCAGAAGGGACGCTTCTCGGGGCGGTACCAGCCGCCCTCGGCGAGCGCGGCCGAGACGGTTGCCTGGAGAGCCACCGCGCGACCGTCCTCGTCCTCCAAATCGAGCGCGAACAGCCGCGGCGCCCGCGGCGGCAGCGGGCGGACGCGGGCGGCGGCCAGCCGGGGGACGCCCACCCCGGTCGCCGCGGCGAAGGCCGACTCCGCGATTCGCTCGGCGTCCTCCTCGTCCTGCCAGGCGAGGAAGGCCAGCGTCACGTGCAGGGAGGCGGGCGCCACCGGCCGCAAGTCCCCGCGACCAGCCATCAGCCGGTCGCGCCAAGAGGCGATCGCCGTCCTGGCGGCCTCGGGAAGGTCGAGGGCGACGAACATCCGGGCCCGTGACCCCCCGGGTGCCGAACGGCCGCGGGCGGCCCGCCTAGAACGGGGCGTCCTCATGACGGAGGACCCTTCGCAGCAGATGCATGCCCACGGTGGTTGATCGGTCCCGGATCTCCGCCCGGTCGCCCGGGAGGCGGACGTCCCGCGCCAGCGTCCGGTCGGGCCCCTTCACGCACCAGCAGACGTAGCCGACGGGCTTCTCCTCCGTCCCCCCGCCGGGACCCGCGACACCCGTGATCGAGACCGCGGTGTCGGCGCCGAAGCGACGCCGTGCGCCCTCCGCCATGGCCTCCGCCACCTCCGGCGACACGGCTCCGTGGCGCTCGATCAACACCGGATCCACCCCGAGAAGAGTCTCCTTGGCGTCGTTCGAGTAGGCGACGACACCACCGGCCATGTACTCGGAGGAGCCCGCGCGCTCGGTCAGTCGCGCGGCCATCAGCCCACCCGTACAGGACTCCGCCACGCCCACTCGCCGGCCGCGCACGAGCTCGGCCACCTGCTCGTCGATCGTTGACCCGTCGGTGGAGTAGAGCGAGCGCTCGTGTCGGCTCGCGACGAGCTGGAAGAGCCCCCGCCATGCCTGCTCCGCTGCGGGCTCCCGGCGGACGACGAGCTCGACCTCCGCACGACGAAGGCACGTCGTGATCTCGAGCCGCTCGAACCCCGCGACCTCGCGCTCCGCGACGCGCAGGGTCTCCGCGATCTCGGACTCGGGGATGCCGAAGAGCCGCAGCGTGCTCTGCTCGTAGCTCGTGCGGCCGGCCACCGACTCCTCGAAGGCCTCGCTGGCCACCGCCTGCGGCCACATCTCGTGCAGCTCGCGCGGCGGGCCCGGCATGACCACGATTGCAGGGATCCCGTCCCGCGCGGGGACCACCAGCCCCGGCGCCGTCCCGGCCGGGTCGATCACGTGGGAGCCCTCCGGCACCAGCGCCTGCTTTCGGTTCGACTTGCGGACCGCTTCGAAGTCGAGGTCACGAAAGCGCTTCATCAGCGGCCTGAGGATCTCCGCGATCCGCCCCTCGAGCCGTTCGTCGAGGAGGAGGGGCCGGCCGGTGAAGCCCGCCACGACCTCGATCGTCATGTCGTCTGCCGTCGGGCCAAGCCCGCCGCTGGTCACGATCAGGTCCACCCCCTGATCCCGCATGAAGCGCAGCTGGGCCTCGATGTCCGCGGGTCGATCGCCGCAGATGGTGATGTGCGCGAGCTCGATGCCAAGCTCGGTGAGCCGATCGGACAGCCACGGTCCGTTGCGGTCGCGAACGCGGCCGCTCAGGACCTCCGTGCCCGTGACCACTATGCCCGCGCGGGCGCTCACGCGACGCAGGGGCGCTGCCGAGGCGGGATCGCCTTGCTCCCCGTCCGGCTGAACTCGTAGCCCACTGGGGTGGCGCTGGGCTGCACCGGGAAACGCTTCCCGTTCACGGTCAACGCCCCGGCGGTGCGCCCCAGCAGGATCCTGAGCTTGCGTCCCTTGAAGGTCTGGGGTTGGCTGATCGTGCCCTCGAACAGCTTCGGGGTTCCGGGCCCGCGGTCGAGACAGACGTAGGTGGGCCCGTCGGGCGCGACTCGAAGGCTCACGATCGCCGGCGCGGGCGCCGCCTTTTTCTTCCTCTTCTTCTTCTGCGCCTTGGAGCGGTTCTCCTCGGTCCGGGTGCGGGCGGATTGGCTGCTTCCCTTGTCGTTCTCGTTGCCCCCGGTCAAGCCGAGCACGATCAGGAACAAGAGCACCACCACGATCCCGCCGGCC
>JBKPHP010000067.1:0-19799 GCA_046729895.1 Actinomycetota bacterium | reverse complement strand
GCCCCACTACCTTCGCGCGCGAGCCATGGGAAGCGTTTACGCAGTCGCCAACCAGAAGGGCGGCGTGGGCAAGACCACGACCGCCGTCAACGTCGCGGCCAGCATCGCCGAGGCCGGCTACGAGACGCTCCTGGTCGACCTTGACGCCCAGTGCAACGCGACCGTTGCACTCGGGCTGCCCAAGGACGCCAGGCCCAACACCTACGACTGTCTCTCGGACGACCTCACCCTCGACCGGGCGGCGGTCGCGACCGGGATCGAGCGGCTGCGCGCTGTTCCCTCTACGCCCGAGCTCGCCGGCGCGAACGTCGAGCTGCCGCGTATCGCCGGCTCGGAGACCCGCTTGCGCGACGCGCTCGGGACCGTGCGTGAGCGCTATCTCGTCCCGCTGCTCGACTGCCCGCCGTCCCTGGGGCCGCTGACGGTGAACGCGCTGGTGGCCGCCGACAGGGTGATCGTTCCCGTGCAGACGGAGTACTTCGCGCTCGAGGGCCTTGCCGGGCTGCTCGACACCTTGTCGCTCGTCCAGCGCGAGCTCAATCCGCGGCTCACGGTCGCGGGGATGATCCTGACGATGCACGACGGCCGCACGCGCCTGGCGCGCGACGTCGAGCGCGAGGTTCGCGCGCACTTCCCCGACCTCGTCTTCGACACCGTGATCCCCCGCAACGTGCGGGTGGGGGAGGTGCCGAGCTTCGGCGTCCCGGTTACCTCGCATGCGCCCCGGAGCGCCGGATCGGCCGCGTACCTGAGCCTGGCGAGGGAGGTGGCCGCCCGTGGCTGAGGAGAGGCGCGGAATGGGCCGAGGCCTGGCGGCGATTCTGCCCAGCACCCAGAGCGACGAGCGCGGGGGGCTCCGCGAGCTGCCGGTGGAGCTCGTCAAGCCCAACCCCCGCCAGCCGCGCCGGCGCTTCGAGGACGCCGCGCTCGCGGAACTGGCCGAATCGATCCGTTCGCGTGGCATGCTGCAGCCACTCCTGGTCCGGCCGCTGCCAGGCGGCGAGTTCGAGCTCTTGGCCGGCGAGCGCCGGCTGCGTGCCGCCAAGCTCGCCGAGCTCGAAAACGTGCCCGCGGTGGTCCGCGAGGCCGACGACTGGGAGCGCCTCGAGCTCGCGCTCGCCGAGAACATGGCGCGCGAGGACCTCAACCCCGTCGACGAGGCGCGCGCCTGCGCGATGCTCGTGGAGGACCTTGGGCTTACGAAGGGCGAGGTCGGCGCGCGGGTGGGGCGGAGCCGGGTTGCGATCTCGAATCTGATCCGTCTGCTGGAGCTGCCGGAGCAGGTCCTCCAGCTGATCGAACGTGGAGAGCTGAGCGAGGGCCACGGCCGCGCCCTCCTGCTTTGCAAGGACCACGCCAAGCGGCGTCGCCTGGCACTCGCGGCGCGAGACTCGGGCTGGTCGGTCCGGGAGACCGAGAGCCGGGCCCGCGAGGGAGCCGACGGGCCGAAGCGGGCCAGGGTGGTCCACCCTGACCTGCAGGACGCGCTGGCCGCCGCCGAGGACGCGCTGTCGGCGGCGCTCGCTCAGGACGTCAAGGCCCGCGCGCGAGGTGAGCGTTGCGTGGTCGAGATCGCCTTCGACAGGCCGGCCGAGGCCGTCGCGCTCGCCGAGCGCCTCCTCGCGTCGAGCACCCGTCGCGCCGCCTGAGCGGGCCACCCGGCCGACGCTACAATCGCCGCCGAGACGGGCGATTAGCTCAGTTGGTTAGAGCGCGTCTCTGATAAGGACGAGGTCCCTGGTTCGAGTCCAGGATCGCCCACTAACAGGCGAGTGCTCGAGAGCCCCGATTCGCGGGGCTCTCGTCTTTCGGTACGGGAGGCTCGGGGAGAGGCCGGTCGCTCGGCGAGTTGCTCGGCCGGATGGCCGCTGCCGCCGCCGAGGGCAGGGCTTCTCCCCATGATTAGACTGTCTCCAGATGCAGGAGATGGTCATCTACGGGGTGAGCTTCGACATGGTCGGCAAGCAGCCGATCGTGTTGTTGAAGACCCGGGAGGGGAACAAGTTCCTGCCGATTTGGATCGGTCATCCCGAGGCTGCGGCGATCCTGATGAAGCTTCAGGGGGCGAACACGCCGCGCCCGATGACGCATGACTTGATCAGCGACATGCTGTCGGAGCTCGAGGTGGCCTGCACCCGGGTCGCGGTCACCGAGCTGCGGGAGAACACCTTCTACGCGGCGGTCACGCTGCAGCTGGATGGCCGCGAGATCGAGATCGACTCCCGCCCCTCGGACGCGCTGGCGCTGGCGGTCCGCACGGACGCGCCGATCTTCGCCGCGGAGGACGTCATCAGCGAGTCCGCGATCGAGTTCGAACACGAGGTCGAGGACCAGGAGGAGGTCGTGGAGAAGTTCAAGGACTTCCTCGACAACGTCTCACCGGAAGACTTCGCGGCGGGCGAAGGCGAGCAGTAGTTCGCGGCGTTCCGCCAGGACTCCGCGGCAGCGGCGGTAGCTCGTAGCCGGCTCAGGCAGGTGCTCCGGACGCACGCTCGAACGCGAGCTCGAGGATGCGCCCCACCAGCTCGTCGAAGCCGATCCGGGCAGCCTCCGCTGCCTGTGGCAGCAAGCTCGTCTCGGTCAATCCGGGGATCGGGTTGGCCTCGAGCACGAAGAGCGCCTCCGCCTCGTCCAGCATGAGGTCGATCCGGGCAAAGCCGTAACAGCCCAGCAGGCGGTAGGTGCGACGAGCGAGCTCTTGCGCGCGCTCGCTGGCGTCGCCGGGGAGATCGGCCGGGCAGACGAACGACGTGCGACCGATCTCGTAGCGCGACTCGAAGTCGTAGAAGTCCTCACTGCGCGGCACCGCCTCGACGACCGGTAGGGATTCGCCGTCCAGGATCGATACCGCCAAGTCGCGACCCGGCACATGGCGCTCCAGCAGCACCTTGTTGTCGTAGGAGAAGGCCGCCACCAGGGCGCCGGGCACGTCCTCCGCGGTGCGGGCGAACTTGATTCCGAGCGCCGACCCCTGGCCCGCTGGCTTGACCACGATCGGGAAGTCCAGGCGATCCTCAATCGCCTGCAGGGCGTCCGCGGCGCCCAGCACGCGGAAAGCCGTCTCGTTGAAGGCGAAGAACTCCGGCGTGGGGATGTCGGCCTCGAGCATCAGGTGCTTGGCGAGCACCTTGTCCATGGCCCTGACGCAGGCCAGGACGCCGGAGCCGGTGTAGGGGATGCCGAGGATCTCCAACAGCTCCTGGATCGTGCCGTCCTCGCCGTCGCGGCCGTGCATCGCCACGAACGCCACCTCAGGGGAGGCGTCACGCAGACGCTGGATCAGGTCCGGGCCGGCGTCGATCGCCACGACCTCGTGCCCGAGGCGCTCCAGCGCGTCCTGCACCCGTGCGCCCGAGCGAAGAGAGACCTGGCGCTCCAGGGAGCGCCCGCCCTTGAGGACCGCCACCCGGCTCACGGGGTGGCGCGCCGCCGCCGCTCCGCCGGGCTGGGCATCGGCAGGACGGCCGCGCCAGGCTCTTCGGGCTGGCGGCTGGCGGCTGGCGCTTGGCGGCGCTCTTCCCCGGTGAGCGTCCCGTACAGGGCGACCTGCTCGGTGACCACCTCGCCGATCCGCCGGACGCCCTCACGGATGGCGTCCTCGTCGCAGCCGGAGAAGTTGAGGCGCATGGAGCTGCGACCGCGGCCGTCGAGGTAGGCGGCCTCGCCGGGCACGAAGGCGACGTTGTCGCGGAGCGCCCGCGCCAGCAGGTCGGTCGTGTCGATGAAGTCCGGCAGCGTGGCCCAGATGAACAATCCGCCGCCCGGCCGCGTCCATTCCGCCTGGGGCGGGAAGTGGTCCGCCAGCGCGTCCAGCATCGTGTCCCGCCGCGCGCGGTAGATCTCGGTGAGCGAATCGACGTAGTCCCGCCAGCGCCCCTGCTCGAAGTACGCCTGCACCATCAGCTGCGAGAGCGTCGAGGTGCAGAGGTCGGCGGCCTGCTTGCCTAGGTTGATCTTCTCGAGGACCGGCGGAGGTGCGACGACCCACCCGAGCCTGATGCCCGGCGAGAGGATCTTCGAGAACGTCCCGAGGTACATCACGTAGACGCCGCCGTCGAGGGCGAACAGCGGGGGCAATGGCTCGCCCTCGTAGCGCAGCAGGCCGTAGGGGTTGTCCTCTAGCACGAGCAGCTCGCGCTCGTGAGCGACCTCCACCAGCCTCCTCCGGCGCGGCGCGGACATGGTCACGCCGGCCGGGTTCTGGAAGCTCGGCACGGTGTAAATGAACTTGGGCCGGCGGCTCTCCCGGTCGAGGCGTTGGAGCTCTTCCTCGAGCAGGTCCACCTTCATGCCGTCGGCGTCCATTTCGATCTGCACGACGTCAGCCTGGTAGGAGGAGAAGACCGGCACGGCCCCCGGGTAGGTCGGGCCCTCCGCGATCACGACGTCGCCCGGGTCGATCAGCGTCTTGGCCACGAGGTCGATCACCTGCTGGCCGCCCGTGGTGACGACCACGTCCTCCTGGTCGGCGCGCATGTCCTCGGCCTCCATCACGCCGGCGATGCACGCCTTCGTCTCCGCGAGACCTTCTGTGGGCCCGTACTGGAGCGCCCTGGCGCAGGACTCGGCGGCCACTCGCTGCGCTGCGGCCGCGAAGGTGTCCGGCGGGAAGGTCGAGGTGTCGGGCAGCCCCCCCGCCAGCGAGATCACCTCAGGCCGCGCTGTGATGGCCATGAGGTCGCGCATCGCCGACGACTTCATAACCTTCGTGCGCGAGGCGAACAGGGCCGCGTAGCGCTCGATGTCTCGCGAGATGCTCACGACGATGTGTTTGGAGCCGTGGACGCCTCCCAAACACTCCGGTTGGGGATCCACGTGACCCGCAAACGGGTATTCGCGCCCGGGGGCGACTGCCCTCCAGGGCGGTGGTCTATCGTCATGCGGCCGCAGACTACCGACCACCAAACTCGCCATCAGCCTCTACGCGGACATAGGGCAGGGTGCCGGCCTCGCCGGCGCGAGCGGCGTACGCCCCTTCCTGCCGACGCTCCTCGCGGGCGCCATGGCGCGAGGCGACGTGCTGATCGACTTCGACGGTTCCGGCTGGCAGTTCCTCGAGTCGCCCGGCTTCCTGCTCGCGGTCTTCGGCCTCGCGCTGCTGTGGTACGGGGCCGAACGTTCGGGGGCGAACCGCTCCCTGGTCGACCGTGCCGTGCTGGGTCTCGGGCTCGCGCTCGGCGCGCTCCTCTTCGCGGGCTCCCTCGCGGCCGGGGGGGACGCCGCCTGGCCTGGCCTGGTCGGGGGAGTGGCCTGCGCGCTGCTCGGTCGGGCGGCGCTCGGCGGCCTGTTCGATAGGGCCGCGCGGCGTCTCGAGCAGGAGGCGACCAACCTGCTCTCCCTCTACGCAGAGGGTGCGGCGCTCCTGCTCGCCGCCGTCGCAATCGTGGTCCCGCCGCTGTCCTACCTGGCGCTGGCGGGGTTCGTGCTGCTGCTTGTCAGGGGAGGCAGAGCCGAGGACCGCAAGTACGCCGGCCTGCGAGTGCTGCGCTAGCCGTGGCAGGTCCTACCAAGCTGGTCCTCGCCGTCATCGACTCGGTCAAGCCCGAGATGCTCGAACGGGTGATCGACGAGGACCGCGCGCCCGCCCTCCGGGCACTGCGCGAGCGGGGGAGCTACGTGCGCGACTGCGTCTCGACCTTTCCTTCGGTCACCCCTGTGGCGTCGGCGACGATCGCGACCGGCGTCGGTCCTGGCGAGCACTTCATCCCCTCGATGAACTGGTACCACCGGGGCGAGGAGCGCTACGTCGAGTACGGCTCGTCCTTTCCGGCGACCCGCGCCTTCGGGGTCGTCCGCTCGCTCTACGACACCGTCTACAACATGAACATGGCGCACCTGAGCCGCTCGCGGGAGACCCTCTTCGAACAGCTCGACGACGGCGGCCTCAGGACCGCCTGCACCACCTGGCTCATCTATCGCGGCCGCACCCGGCACGAGCCGTCGGGGGACTCCCGGCTCGGGCGGCTGGCCACCGCCGCACAGTTCCGCCACGCGGTCTGGGCCTCGCGAGAGCTCTTCTACGCGGACATGTTCGACTCTCGCAACACCGGCTGCACCTCCACGCTCGGGCTGCCGGGACAGCGCGACCAGCACACGGGCTGCGTGGGCGCCTACCTGGTGGAGAACGACCTCTTCGACTTCCTGCTCTTCTCGCTACCGGACAACGACACCCATTCGCACCGCTACGGGCCGGATGCCCAGGTCCGCTCGCTCGCCGAGGCCGACAGGGCGCTCGAGCGGATCATGCACGTCGGCGGCGGCCCCGACGCGTTCCTCGAAGAGCACGCGGTGATCGTCATGTCCGACCATTCGCAGACGAAGGTGGACCGGCGCGTGAACGTCTCCGACGGCCTGAGCGGCTGGCGCGTGCTCACCCCGTCCGACCCCGACCCGGAGCAGGCCGATCTGGCGGTGTGCCCGGCCGCCCGCTCGGCGATGGTGTACGTGCTCGACGAAGAGGACGAGGGCCGCCTGGCGGAGAGTGTCGCGGAGGATTTGCGCGCGGTCGAGGGACTCGACCTGGTGGTGCGCCGCGTGGGCGCCGAGGCGGCCGTCTGGTCGACTCGGGGTGAGTTGCGCTTCGCCCCCGGGGGCGAGCTCGCCGACCGGCGCGGGGGGCGCTGGAGCGTCGAGGGAGAGCACGATGCGCTGAAGCTGAGAGTGGATGACGGGCTCGTCACGAGCGCGGCCTACCCCGACGCCCTGGAACGGCTGTGGTCGGCGCTCTCCTCTCCCTACGCGGGCGATGTGCTTGTGTCGGCCGCTCCCGGCTGGGAGTTCGTCGACTGGGGTGGGGCGGATCACGTGGGCGGCGGCAGCCACGGGTCGCTGCTCGCCGATGACTCCGAGGGGGTGCTCCTCGCCACCGGCCTCGAGCTCCCGCGGCGAGACCAGTGGTCGATCGGCGACGTCGCGTCACTTGTCCTGCGGCACTTCGCGCTACCCTCCGCGCTCGATGAGTGACGACACCGAAGCGGCCGTCGCTCAGCGCCCGTCGGCGGCGCACCTGCGCGTGCGTGCGGGCCTGCGCCGCCCGCACAACTGGCTACAGCTCGTCAAGTTCTGCCTGGTGGGCGGTTCCGGCTACGTCGTGAACCTGACCGTGTTCGCGATCTGCGTGAACGGCCTCGGCCTCCACCACCTGATCGGTGCCACGGTCGCGTTCGTGGTCGCGGTGACCAACAACTTCTGGTGGAACCGGCACTGGACCTTCCGCGCCCGCCGAGGGCGTGCCGGGTTCCAGGCGGCCCGCTTCTTCGCGGTCAGCGTCGCGGCCTTCCTGTTCGCGGCCGCGGTGCTGGAGCTGCTCGTCAGCGTCGTCGGCGTGTCCGCGGTGCCCGCGCAGGCCCTCTCGATCGCGGCGGCCACGCCCCTGAACTTCATCGGGAACAAGATGTGGAGCTTCGCGATCGAGCTGCACCGCGACTGACCGCGGCGCTCGTCGCCGCCCTCGCCTGCCTGCTGCTCGGCCCGCCGCCCGCCGGCGCGCAGGAGTTGAAGCAGCCCACCTCCCAGAGCAGGCCGCCGCGCTACTTCGAGCACAGCGCGCGCGAGGTGATCCGCATCGCCTCCCGTGCCCGCAAGGTGCACCAGGAGACGCGAGACCGCGGCCACCCGCTGGAGCCCACCGCTTACACGAAGGGCCTTGGCATCTGGCAGGTGAGCTACTTCGACCACGGCGACGAGGTGGTTCAGGTGCGGGTGGACGACCACAACGGGGCGATCCTGGAGCAGTGGCGGGGGCCGCAGGTGGCCTGGACGATGGCCCGCGGCTATCCGGGGGCCTTCGGGCGCAAGCTGAACGCGCCGTACGTCTGGCTCCCTCTCTGCGTCCTGTTCCTGGCGCCCTTCGTGGACCCGCGTCGCCCGTTCCGGCTGCTCCACCTGGACCTGCTCGTGCTGCTGGCCTTCGGCGTCTCGCACGTCTTCTTCAACCACGGTGAGATCGGGCTGTCGGCTCCGCTCGTCTACCCGGTGCTGGTCTATCTGCTCGTGAGAATGCTGCTCGCCGGCTTCAGGCCGCGGGCGCGGGCCGGGCCGCCGGTGCCATTCGCGCCGGCCTGGCTGCTGGTGGCGGGAGTCGTGTTCCTCGCCGCGTTTCGCGTGGCGCTCAACGTGACCGACTCGAACGTGATCGACGTCGGCTACGCGGGGGTGGTCGGGGCCGACAGGATCGTGGACGGCGACCATCTCTACGGCAAGGGCTTCTCCGCGGACGTCGAGCACGGCGATACGTATGGACCCGCGAACTACCTGCTTTACGTTCCCTTCGAGCAGGCGTTTCCTTGGAGCGGTCGCTGGGACGACCTGCCGGCTGCGCACGGCGCTGCGATCGCCGTCGACCTCCTCACGATGGCGGGGCTGTTCCTGCTCGGGGTCCGACTACGCGCGGGGCCCGAGGGCCGGCTACTCGGCGCCGCCCTCGCCTATGGCTGGGCGGCCTATCCGTACACGGCCTTCACACTCGAGACGAATTCGAACGACTCGATCGTGGCGCTCTTCTGCCTGGCGGCGCTGCTTGGCCTGACTCTGTCCGGTGTGCACCGCCGCCTATCGGCGCTGGCGCGTGGCACCTCACTCGCGCTCGGCGCGGCTGCCAAGTTCGCCCCGCTGGCCCTGGCTCCTCTGTTCGCGGGCCGCCGACGGGGCGAGATCGCTCTCTTCATTGTGGCCCTCGCTGCCGTCATCGCCGTCACGGTCCTTCCGTTCGTCCCGGACGGAGGGTTGCGCGAGCTCTACGACCGCACGGTCGGCTACCAGGCGGGGCGGCCCTCGCCCTTCAGCATCTGGGGCCAGGAGCCGTCGCTCGACTGGCTCCAGACGGCCGTCAAGATCGCCGCGGGCGCGCTTGCCCTGCTCGTAGCGTTCGTGCCGCGCAGCCGAGAGCCGCGCCGGGTCGCGGCCCTGGGCGCGGCGGTGCTGATTGCCGTGCAGCTTGGGATGACGCACTGGTTTTACCTCTACGTGGTGTGGTTCACACCGTTCGTCCTCGTCGCCCTGCTGGCGGGCGAGCGGCGCCTCGAGCGTGCGGAGCCGGCGCCGGCGGCTCGGGAGCCGGAGCGACGGACCGTCCCGGCCCCCGCGTGAGGCGCGACGGCGCCCTGGCGCTCTGCGGCCTGACGGCGGCCTTCGCCGTCACGCTCTGGGTCGATCCCTGGGCCGACCAGCGCGTCAACGACCTGTCCGTGTATCGCTCGCTCGCGGAGCCCGTGCTCCACGGCTCGCTCCCCTACAGGGAAGTCTTCCTCGAGTACCCGCCGCTTGCTGCCCCGGCGATCGCGCTGCCGGGGCTCGCCGGGACCGGGGAGCCGGCCTTCCGGCTCGCCTTCGCGGGCTGGGCGCTGCTGCTCGCCGCGGCCGTCCTGCTGCTCTGTGGCGGCCTGGCCGCTCGGACCGGAGGCGACCGCCGTGCCGCGATGCTTGCGGTCGCCGCGGCGCCGCTTCTGTGCGGCGCGATGCTGCGCACGCACTTCGACCTCGCTCCGGTCGCGCTCACCCTCGCGGCCCTCCTGCTGCTCGTACGGGGCCATCCGCGGACGGGTATGGGCGTGCTCGGCGCGGCGGCGATGACCAAGGGGTTCCCGGTGGTCGCGGCCCCCGTCGCGCTGGCCTGGCTCGCCGGGCGTGGAGAGCGCCGCGGAGCGCTCGAGGGAGCCGCCGCCCTCGGCCTCGTGATCGTGGCCCTCGCCGGCGTCGCGCTGGTGTTCTCGCCCTCGGGCGCCTACGGCGCGTTGCGATACCAGCTGGAGCGGCCAGTGCAGGTGGAGTCGCCGGCGGCGATGATCGTCCTGGCGCTGGACGCGGTGGGAGCCGGCCGGGCCGAGAGCACCACGAGCCACCGCTCGGACGGGCTGGAGCACCCGCTGGCCGGGGAGCTGGCGGCCGCCTTCGCGCTGGCGCTGCTCGCGGTGGTGGCGCTCCTTGTCTGGCGCGTGGCCCGGCGGCCCGAGCCGCGGGCGCTCGTGCTGGCCGCGCTGGCGGCGGTGGCGGCGTTCGCGGTCCTCGGCAAGGTGCTCTCCCCGCAGTTCCTCATCTGGACGGTGCCGCTGGGAGCGCTGGCGCTCGCCTGGCGCGAACGGGCCCTTGCCGCCGCCGTGGCCGCCGCGACGGTGCTGACCCTGGTCGAGTTCCCGTCGCGCTACGTCGACCTGGTCGCCCGCGAGCCCTTCCCGATCGCGGTGGTGGCGCTCCGCGATGTCGCGCTCCTCGCGGCCGTGATATTCGCGCTGCGGGCCCTTCGGCCGGCTCAGGTGCCAGGCAGAAGGAGCTGGCGAATGGCGGTCGCGCGACCGTCCGGGCCCGCCTCGATCAGCACGGCGTTGAGCCATGGATCCTCGTCCGAGGTCTCGAAGCGGACCTGGGTGTAGCGGAGGAAGCGCTCAAGGGCCTGCTCGCGGCGGACGCCTATGACGCCGCCGCGCGGCCCGGTCATCCCCACGTCGGTCACATAGGCGGTGCCCCCTGGAAGCACCCGCGCGTCGGCCGTGGGCACGTGCGTGTGCGTGCCGACGCAGGCCGTGACACGTCCGTCAAGGTGCCACCCCATCGCCACCTTCTCGCTGGTCGCCTCGCAGTGCATGTCCATCAGCAGGTAGTCCGCGCGCCCGGCGAGCTCGCCGAGCAAGGCGTCGGCCTCCGAGAAGGGTGAGCGCGCGGCCTGCATGAACACGCTGCCGCAGAGGTTCGCGATGCCGAGCCGCATGCCGTCGGCTTCAACGACGGTCCACCCTCTCCCCGGGCTCCCCTTCGGATAGTTCGCGGGGCGGACGACGCGCTCGTCTCGGTCCAGGAAGCCGTAGACCTCGGTGTGCCGGTAGGCGTGGTTGCCGAGCGTGAGCGCGTGGACGCCCATGTCGAGCAGCTCCAGCGCCGTCTTCTGGGTGATCCCCACGCCACCCGCCGCGTTCTCGCCGTTCGCCACCACGAAGTCCGGGGCGTGCGCCTCCAGCAGGCCGGGGAGCAGCGCGGCCAGAGTGCGCCGTCCGAGGCCTCCGACCACGTCCCCCACGAATAGGAGCTTCACGGCGGGCGATTCTGTCAAGGTGACTCGAATGGAGCAGCAGGCCGCAGCGCGCCCTGAGGCCGTCAGCGCGCCTGAGACGGTGGTGTCCGTGAGCGGCCTCGTCAAGCGCTTCGGGGACCGCGAGGCGCTCAAGGGTGTCTCCATCAGCGCGGCCCGCGGCGAGCTCGTTGCCGTCATCGGCCCCAACGGCGCGGGCAAGACCACGCTGCTGTCGATCCTCGCCCGGATCCAGCGTCGGGATGCCGGCTCGGTGGACTGGCCGGGCGGGGAGATCGGCTGGGTGCCGCAGCAGCCCGCCCTCTACGGCAAGCTCACGGTCGACGAGAACCTCTCTCTGTTCGCCCGTCTCGAGCGTGTTGCCGACGTCGGCGCGAGCGTGGAGCGGATGCTAGAGCTGACCGGTTTGCGTGACCGCGCCGGCGACGAGGTCGGCCGGCTCTCGGGCGGGAACCGCCAGCGGGTCAACATCGCCATCGGCCTGCTCGCCGACCCGGAGCTGCTGCTGCTCGACGAGCCCGGCGCCGCGCTGGACCCCCGTCAACGGGCCCGGCTATGGGAGTTCATCCTCCGCCTCGCGGGCGGCGGCACCACGGTTGTCTACGCGACGCACAACGTCCAGGAGGCGGACCGCTACGCGGACCGGCTGCTGGTCCTCGCCGACGGCGAGGGGCTGTTCACGGGTCCGCCGCGCGAGCTCGAGTCGGTCGTGGGCGCCACGGGCGCGGACCTCGGCGAGCGTGACTTCGAGGCCGCCTTCGTGTCCTTCCTCCATCAACGGGGCCACTGACGATCTGGCCTCGCATCCATGCTCGGCCATCTCGTCCCCAGGAGTTACACGCCGGGGGCGCGTAGCTAGCTGATCGTGCGCTGGCTGCTGCTCAAGGACCTCCGGATCCTGCGCCGCTCACCGCTGCTGGTCGCGCTGCTCGTGCTGTACCCGGTCGTGATCGCCGTGCTGATCGGGTTCGCGATCTCGCGCGGTCCGGACAAGCCCGAGGTGGCCTTGTACAACGGCGTGCCGCCCTCGGAGAGCTCGATCAGGCTCGGCGGCGAGGAGATCGACCTGTCCGCCCAGGCGGGCGAGCTGTTCAGCGCGATCGATCCCGTGCAGGTCCACAGTCGCGCTCAGGCGATCCAGAAGGTGCGCGACGGCGACACGCTTGGCGCTCTGATCATCCCGCCGGACATCACCCGGAAGATCGAAAGCGGCCTCGAGCCGGGCACCGTCGAGGTCTTCTACAACGCCGAGGATCCCGCCAAGCGGCGCTTCGTGGAGAATACGATCAAGTCCCAGCTGCAGACCGCCAACGCGGCGCTGACGAAGCTGGTCGCCCGCGAGGCGCTCCGCCTGCTGGGTCTTCTCCAGAGAGGGGGCCAGTACGCGTTCCTGGGCAGGACCTTCGACGTCCTCGGCCTGCAACGCTCGGAGCGGATCCTCCGGCAGGCGCGCACGAAGCTGCCCGCGGGCTCCCCATTGCGCGCCGCGATGGACAGAGTGATCGCGTTCACGCGGCTCGCCCGCGACAACCTGTCCTTCTCCGACGACGTCCTGTCGGTGGTGGGCGCGCCGCTGCGTGTGCGCTCCACCGTGATCAAGGGCGGGACGACGTCGCTGAACTCCTTCGCGGTCGCCCTTGCGGTGGCGATCTCGATCATGTTCATAACGGTGCTGCTGGCGGCCGGGACGCTCGCCCTGGAGCGGGAGGAGAACGCCTTCTCGAGGCTCGTCCGCGGGCTCGTCTCTCGCACGGCGCTGCTGCTCGAGAAGGCCGGATTGGCGGCGGTCTGCTCGGTGGCGGTCTGCCTGCTGATGTTGGTCGGCCTGGGGCTGTTCGTCGACCTCCGATGGGAGCGCTTCCCTCTCTGGCTCGTGGCACTCATCGGCGGAGCGCTCGCGTTCGCGGCGCTCGGTCTCGCGATCGGGGCACTCACGCGCGAGGTGCGGGCCGCCTCACTGCTCGCGTTCATGCTCTCGCTGCCGCTGGCATTCCTGGCGCTCGTACCTTCCGGCGCCGTCGCACCCGCCCTGTTCGACGTGGTTCGCGTAGTCTCGGCGCTGTTCCCATTCAAGGCCACGCTGGAGGCGCTGGACGCCGCGCTCAACGACGCCGGCGGCCTGGGCGTAGCGCTCCTCCATCTCGCGGCGCTGTTCGCCGGCTTCGGCGCGCTGGCGCGCCTGGGGCTGCGCCGCTTCGCGAGCTAGACCAACCCTAAGGTGGCGACGAAAGCAGTGCGCCGCGCGCCGGCGGCTAGAGCGCGTCCGGCTCCAGCTCGCGGAGCGTGACCTCCACGCCCTCGCTCTCTCCAACCGCCTGCAATGCCGCCTCCAGGCTCCCGGCGGAGGCTCCGGGCGGCAGTGAGACCTCCATCATCAGCGCGTAGAGCGGCTCCTCGCCCTCATCCTCGACGAGCCGGGTGTTGAGGTCGGTGATGTCCACGCCGGCCGCGGCCAGCGTTCGCGTCGCGCTGTGCACGATGCCGGGGTGATCGACGCCGTAGACGGTGATCAGGTGCGACGGCTCGGGCGCACGAGGGTCGACCTCATCGACGTCCTGCAGGACGACGGCCTCGAGCCCGATCTCCTCACCCGCGCGGGTCAGGTCGGAGCGCAGGCCGTCACGGTCGAGCTCCCCGGGTGCGGCGACGATGAGGACGATCGAGAAGTGACCTCGGAGGATGGTCGCCTGCGAGTCCTCGATGTTCACGCCGTGCTCGAGAAGCACGCCCGTGAGAGCGGCCACGATGCCGGGTTGATCCCGTCCGATGGCGGAGAGGGCGAGTCTGCTCACCGGCGGCAGGATACGAGCCGGACGCCGGACGCCACGATCGGGGCTGTCGGGCGCGGACGGCCGCGAAGGTAACCTGAAGGGCTCATGGCCTTCCCCGCCACCCGGATGCGACGGCTGCGCAAGACGGGCCTGCTGCGCGGTCTCGTGCGCGAGACAGACATCAGCCCCTCGCACCTCGTCTATCCAATGTTCCTGGAGCTGGGGAGCGGCAGCCGGACCCCGATCGAGGCCATGCCCGGTATCGAGCGGCTGTCGATCTCCCACGCGGTTGAGGAGGCAGGCGAGGCGCACGAACTCGGGATTCCCGCCGTGCTGCTGTTCGGAATTCCTGCCGAGAAGGACGAGTTGGGCTCCGGCGCCTACGACGAGGAGGGCGTGGTCCAACTCGCGGTGCGGGCGCTTAAGGACGCGCATCCCGAGCTGGTGGTGATCACGGACGTCTGCATGTGCGAGTACACCTCGCACGGTCACTGCGGCGTGGTGCTGGAGGACGGCAGCGTCGACAACGACGCCACCCTGGACCTGCTGGCGCGCACGGCGGTGTCGCACGCCGGGGCGGGCGCGGACGCCGTGGCGCCGAGCGACATGATGGACGGCCGGGTGGGGGCGCTGCGCGGGCGGCTGGACGGGGAGGGGTTCGAGGACCTTCCGATAGTCGCCTACTCGGCGAAGTTCGCCTCCTCCTTCTACGGTCCCTTCCGCGAGGCGGCGGAATCCGCGCCGGCGTTCGGCGACCGCCGCAGCTACCAGATGGACCCGGCGAACGCCGAGGAGGCCGTCCGCGAGGCGTTGCTCGACGTAGACGAGGGCGCCGACGTCGTGATGGTCAAGCCCGCCCTGCCCTATCTGGACGTGATCCGCCGCGTCAAGGAGGCGACTCGCATGCCCGTCGCCGCCTACAACGTCAGCGGCGAGTACGCCATGGTCAAGGCGGCGGCGGCGGCGGGCCACGTCGATGAGCGGGGAATCGTGCTGGAGGCCATCACGGCGATACGCCGTGCCGGCGCCGACATCGTCATCACCTACCACGCGAAGGACGCGGCAAGGTGGCTTCGATAAAGGTCCGCTCGCGCAAGGAAGGGGCGGCGGTCCCGCTCGACGAGCTCGACAAGCGCCTGCTGAACCTCCTCCAGGGCAGCTTCCCGCTCGCCGAGCGGCCCTTTGCCGGGGTGGCGCGGCTGGCCGAGGTCAGCGAGGAAGAGGTGCTGCGGCGCACCCGGCGCCTGCTCGACGAGCGCATCATCCGCGAGCTGACGCCGATCTTCGACACGCGCGTGCTCGGCTACAAGTCGATGCTCGTCGCGGCCAAGGTGGACCCCGGGAACCCGTGGCGGGCGGCGAAGGTCATCAACTCGCATCCCGGCGTCTCGCACAACTACCTGCGCAACCACGACTTCAACATCTGGTTCACGGTCGCTGTCGAACCCGACTCCAGGCTCGGACTCGACGGCACCCTGGAGGTGCTACAGAGGCTGACCGGCGCGGAGTCGATCCGCCAGCTGCCGACGCTGCGCCTCTTCAAGATCCGGATGGATCTGGAGATGGAGGCGGGCACGGACGCGCTCGCGGCGGCCGGCGTCGCCGAGGAGCCCAAGGACCCGGAGCCGGTCGAGCTCTCCGATTTGGACGTGGCGGCCATACGGGCGACGCAGGGTCCAATGGAGGTGGTGGCCGAGCCGTACGCGAAGGCCGCCGCCGAGCTCGGTCTGTCGCAGCGGACCCTGCTCGACCACCTCGAGTCGATGCGGGAGCGCAAGGCCCTGCGCCGTGTGGCGGCGATCCTCTACCACCGCCGCGCCGGCTTCTCGGCAAACGGGATGGGCGTCTGGCGGGTGCCGGAGGAGCGCATCATGGAGCTCGCCCCCCGCATGGCGGGCTTTCGCGGCATCTCCCACTGCTACCAGCGCCCCACCTACCCCGACTGGCCGTACTCGGTATTCACGATGGCCCACGGCCGCTCCAAGGAGGAGTGCGACGCCATCCTCGACTCGATAGCCGAGTTCACAGGCATCGAGGACAGGCGCACCCTCTACTCGTCGACAGAGTTCAAGAAGATTCGCCTCCTCTACTTCACGGACGAACACAAGCGGTGGGAGGCTGAGCACGCCTCCCCGCGCGAGGTGCGTCGATAGCGCTCACCCGGCCAGCGGCGCGCTCCGCCGAGCTCCACCGCCGCGCTCTCGAGCTTCTCCCCGGCGGTGTCAACTCCCCGGTCCGCTCGATGCAGGCCATCGGCCGGGATCCGATCTTCGCTGCCCGTGGCGAGGGTGCCGAGCTGATCGACGTGGACGGGAACCGCTACGTGGACTGGGTGATGTCGTGGGGTCCGCTGATCGGCGGCCACGCGCATCCGGACGTGGTGGCGGCGGTGACCGCCGCCGCGGAGGCGGGTACGAGCTTCGGCGCGCCTACCGAGGCCGAGGTGGAGCTCGCCGCGGAGGTCGTCGATCGGATGCCGGGGGTGGAGATGGTCCGCATGACCTCCTCCGGCACGGAGGCTTCGATGAGCGCGGTCCGTCTCGCCCGCGCGGTGTCCGGGCGTGACGCCGTGCTCAAGTTCGCGGGCGCATACCACGGGCACGTCGACGGCCTGCTGGCCGACGCGGGCTCGGGGCTCGCCACCGCCGGAGTACCCGCAAGCGCTGGAGTGACCGAGGCGCAGGCCGCCGACACGCTGGTCGTGCCGTGGAACGACCGGGAGGCCGTGGAGCGGGCGCTGGGCGAGCGGCAGGTGGCGGCCGTCCTGTGCGAGCCCTACCCGGCGAACATGGGGCTCGTGCCCCCAGCCGAGGGCTTCCTCGGGTTCCTGCGCGACCAGGCCGACGGCGCGGGCGCCCTGCTGGTCTTCGACGAAGTGATCTCGGGCTTCAGGGTAGGGAGGGGCGGCGCGCAGGAGCGTGAGGGCGTGACCCCCGACATCACGATCCTCGGAAAGGTCATCGGCGGCGGCCTGCCGGCTGCCGCATACGGGGGACCCCGCGAGCTGATGGAGCTGGTCGCCCCGGCCGGTGACGTCTACCAGGCGGGCACATTGTCGGGCAACCCGCTGGCCACGGCTGCCGGGCTGGCCACCCTGAGGCTCCTCGATGCCGAGGCTCACGAGCGGTTGGGGTGGCTAGCGGCAACGCTGGCCGGGGGGCTCGAGGATGCGGCCACCGTGCCCGTGCAGATCGCGCACGCGCCCGGGCTCCTGACGCTGTTCTTCAGCGAGACGCCGGTCGCGGACTACGAGGGGGCCAGGGCCTGCGACCTCGAGGCCCACGCGGCGTTCTGCCGGGCCATGCTCGAGCAGGGCATTTACCTCCCGCCGTCACAGTTCGAGGCCTGGTTCCCATCGCTCGTGCACAGAAAGGCCGAGGTCGAGCGCACGCTCGAGGCGGCCCACGAGGCATTCTCCGAGTTGCGATGAGCGTGCTGCGCGAGATGATCGGCGCTGTTGACCCCGCGCTTGCGGGCCACGCGGTGGCGGACCCGGGCAAGCCGCGGTTTGATGACATGGTCGAGGACCCCGGCCGGCTGTTCGTGCTGGAGGCGGTATTCGAGGGCTACCTCCTGCACTACGGCGTGTCGCGGGCCTTCCGTCGAATGGACGACGACCTCCGCCTTCTGGCGGGCGATGCTCTGTACGCGCTGGGCCTGTCGCGGCTGGCCGAGACCGGCGACCTCGAGGCCGTCGGCGAGTTGTCGGACCTGATCTCGCTCTCGGCGCGGGCGCACGCGGAGGGACGGGGAGACCTGGTCGAGGATCTATGGCTCGCCACCGCCCGGGCGCTCTCGGCGGAGGGTGGGTCCGGTGCCCGGGAGGCGGCCCGCGATAGGCTGCCGCCGGCTTCGCAGAGGCATTAGTGCCGCCCGCCACCATGTTGAGAAAGGCCGTGCTCGCGCGGTAAAACCCTAGGCGCTCACCCGTGGCCGACAGCCCTTCGCAGAATCCCGACAAGAGTTCCCGCTACACGTCGGGCCGCGGCATCGCTGGCGCCTTCGAGGGCGAGACCGTCACGCGCCGCCGGTTCATGGAAGGCACCGCGCTGGCCGTCGGGGGCATCGCCAGCGCGGCGTTCGGCCTGCCGGCGCTCGGCTTCGCGCTCGGACCGATCTTCGAGGACACCTCGCCCACTCGCTGGCAGCCAGTGGGATCCGAGGGCGACTTCAACCTCGGGAGCTACGTGCCGCGCGTGATCAACATCGAGGCCAGCATCGGCGATGTGGGCAAGACCACCGTCTACGTCCGGCGTTTCGACAAGAAGCGGGACAAGGTGATCAAGGGTCAGCAGCCCCAGCCCTACGTGGCCATCTCCACCCGCTGCGCCCACCTGGGCTGCCCGGTCCGCTACATCCAGGCGTCGGGGAAGTTCGTCTGCCCGTGCCACGGCGGCGTGTACGGCTTTCAGGGCCAGGTGGAAGGCGGCCCGCCTGTGCGGCCGCTCGACCGCTTCTACACGCGCGTGCGCAGCGGCCACGTCGAGGTCGGAGACCGGTTCTCGGTGAACTCCGAGCTCAGGCGCTTCTCCCCGCGCGACCCGTCCAACCACCTCGACGGTCTGTGGCAGTACCTCTACCCAGCGAGGCCCACGACATGAAGATGCCATCACCTCCCAGGTTCCTGCGGCCGTCACCCGGACGTCCGGGCCGGGACAACCGCCGCGACGGCGCGGGGGAGGGCGGCCACCTCCCCTTCCCGCCAAGCACGAAGGAACGGGCGTCGGAGGCCGGCGCCTCCGCCGTCGGCTGGCTCGACGAGCGCACCGGGCTGAGCCCGTTCCTGCGCGCCTTCCTCTACCGCAAGGTCCCGAAGGGCACCAATTGGTACTACACGCTCGGCTCCGCCACGTTGTTCGCCTTCCTGTCGCAGGCGGTCACCGGAGTCTTCCTGGCCATGTTCTACGAGCCCGACCCCACGCGCGCCTACGAGTCGGCTTCGCACATCACCAACGACGTGTTCCTCGGCGAGCTCGTGCGCGGCATGCACAAGTGGGGCTCGTCGGTGATGATCATCCTGATCTTCGTCCACATGGCCAGGACGTTCGTGTTCGGGGCCTACAAGTACCCGCGCGAGCTGAACTGGATCATCGGGGTGATCCTGCTCGTCCTGACGCTGGTGATGGGGCTCACCGGCTACCTGCTGCCATTCGACCAGCGTTCCTTCTGGGCCACGGTCGTGGCCGTGAACATCAACGCCTCGGGGCCTCTCATCGGGCCCTACCTGGCGGACTTCCTGCGCGCCGGAGCAGAGTTCGGCGGCACGACGATATCGCGCTTCTACGCGATCCACATGCTTCTGGTTCCCGGCCTCATCGCCGCGCTGATCGGCGCTCACCTCTATCTCGTGGCGAAGCTGGGGACGACCGCGCCCCCGTGGCTCAAGGCCGAGAAGAAGGACCTCTCCAGAGAGGAAATCTGAGCTCGAGATGAACGCGCGCGAGAAGGAGCAGTACCTCCGGGAGTACTCGATCCTGAAGAACCAGGGGAAGCCCTTCTTCCCCTATGCCATCGCCAAGGACGGGACGATGGCCTGCGTCACGCTGGCGGTCATCATCACCCTGGCCGTGGTTCTCGGCGCCGAGCTCGGGCCCAAGGCCGACCCCACCACGACCACCTACACGCCGCGGCCGGAGTGGTACTTCTTCTTCCTGTTCGAGCTGCTGCGCGTCGTCAAGCCGCCGGCGCTGGTCTTCATGGCGACCGTGGGCATTCCGACCATCTGCCTCGTGCTGCTGCTCCTCCTCCCCTTCTACGACCGCGGGCCCGAGCGCCATCCCCTGCGGCGTCCGATCGCGATGACCGCTGCCCTGGCCACGTTTGCGGCCATGACGTACCTGACCGTGCTCGGCGCCATCGCCGGCCCCCCCAGCGAGATCGCGCTCAAGACCAAGCCCCAGTTCGAGAAGGGCAAGGAGGTGATGGCGGCGTCCGGCTGCCTCGGCTGCCACAAGGTCGGCGAGAACGGCAACACGCTCGGGCCCAACCTGACCAACATCGGCGACCGG
>JBKPHP010000066.1:0-19928 GCA_046729895.1 Actinomycetota bacterium | reverse complement strand
ACCCCGAGCACGACCCAGGTGATCGGGTCCTCGAGGAAGCCGCTGTACGAGAGGGCGTGCACGAACAAGGCCAGGAACGAGGCGCCCAGCGCCAGGCCGACCGTCCTGTCCAGACGGGTTACCGCGGCGAGCAGGCGCGCGCCGCCCACGAGCAGCCAGAGGTAGAGGCAGGCGCCCACGATCCCGATCTCGGCGGCCACGGTCAGAGGGGTGGTATGGGAGACGAAGTTGGGAGTCGGCCGGTCGCTGTGCGCGAGCGCCCGGCTGGCCCTGGGCTGTCCTCCGATCCCCACGCCGGCCAGCGGATGATGCGCGATCACGCGGGTCGTCTCCTGGACCCGCGCCGTGCGGTCGCTCGTCAGCTGGTTGAGCGAGTCGCCCGAGGCGAGCTGCCAGGTCGCGTAGCCGGCCACGGCCAGGACGGCGACCGCCGCGACCGCCACCACCGACCGGCGGACCCCGCGGTCGCCCGTGGCGAGCGCGACGGCGAGCGCCACCACGACCAGGGCGACCATGCTCGACTGCGAGTAGCTGAACAGGAGGCCCGCCCACATGACCGCGAGCAGGAGGAGTCCGATACGGGGCTCGAGACGACGTGTCGCGAGCAGCACCAGCACCACACCGAGGGCGAGAACGAGATGGCGCCCGTACAGGCTCGGGTCCCCGAACAGCGAAGTCACGCGGAAGTAGTCCGTGTTGGCGTTGGACACCTCGAGGTTGGGCGCGAAGAAGAACAGCTTGTGCGTGGCGGCCTGCCACAGGCCGACTGCCGCGAACAGCACCCCGAGAGCGATCGCCACCCTGGCCAGCGCCCGAGGCAACCAGTCGGGATAGGGAGCGCGGGCCACCGTAGCCAGCAACGCGACGAAGGGGAGGGTGAAGAAGGCGATCAGGTTGGCGCCCGCCTCGAGATCGTCCGCCCAAAGGAGGGAGACGAGGGCATAGGCGAAGAAGGCCGCGGCCGGCAGCGCCAGGACACGGGGCAGCGCGCGCGGCCGCGAGCCGCGCAACGTCTGCCAGCCGAGCGCCGCCACGGCGGCGAGCAGCACGAAGTACAGCGGCAGCAGCCGCCCGAGGGCGCCGTTGGTGGCGACGGAGACAAGCAGCGCGCTCGACGGGTCGTACTCGATGGGGGGCCTAAGGGGAGCCACGGCGAGCACGACCACCGGAACCAGCGCTGGACGTTGGACCAGCAGGGCGGTCGCGGCGGCCAGGACGCCCAGGCCCAACAGGGCGGCGGTCGCGCCGCTCGCGGACGTCAGCTTGTCGACCGGCCCCCCACCGAGCGCGAGGGCGAGGCCGGCTTCGGCGACGAGGAGCAGCAGGAGGCCCGCGAGCAGCGAGAGCCGGCCCCGGGCCAGCAGCGCCAGGACCGAGCCCAGCGCGCCCCCAAGCGCGGCGACCTGGGCGAGGTCGGGGTGCTCCATCAGTGGCGCACCTTAGACACAGGTGCGGCCTCAGCCAGTCCGTTTGGCGGCCTTCCGCCCACCAAACGGCGCGTTTGGCGGCGGGGTCGCCCCCACACGCCGGTTGTGGGCCTCCGCCGCTTCGCGGACGCCTTCGCCCCGGCCCGGCGCGAGCTCCTGCATCGCGTGCCGCCAGTAGCGGGCAGGGTCGCGCCTGGGGAGCACTAGGGCGGCAAGCGCCCTCAGGAGATAGGACCAGGCCCAGAGGAGCCTCCAGGCGACCCTCGTCGCGGCGGGTGCGTGCTTGCGCAGGTAGCGGTCCCGACCGCGGTGGAACTCCACGATGCGCCGCCGCATCGCGTCCCGGTCCGTGGAGAGCTGGTCATGATGAGTCGCCCGGGCCGCCGGCACGTACAGCACTCGCCAGCCGGCGTCGTGCAGCCGCTTGCAGAAGTCGGTCTCGTCCGAGTAGACGAAGAAGGCCGGGTCGAGGAAGCCCACCCGCTCCGCTGCCTCTCGCCTCACCAGCATCGCGCTCGACTGCGTCCAGCCGACCTCCCGGACGGCGTCACCGCGGCTCTGCACCGCGTAGCGGTCGTGGAGGAACACGGCTTCGGCGAGGGCCCAGCCGAGCCCGGGGAATCGCCAGGCGCAAGCCTTGGGCCGACCCTCCGAGGTGAAGAGCTGTGCGCCCGCGGCAGCGGCCGCAGGGTCCGCCTCGAGTGCGTCCAGCAATGCCCGGGTGGCTCCCGGATGGAGCTCGGAGTCCTCGTTCAGCAGGAGGCAGTAGCGTCCGCGGGCCTCGCGAAGCAGGCGGGAGTCGTTGGCGGCCTTGCCGTCCCGGCGATCGAGGGCGACGAGACGAACGCCGCGCCCTAGCACTGCCTGCGCGGAGCCGTCGTCCGAGGCGTTGTCCAGGACCAGCACCTCGCTCTCGACTCCCTCCGGGTGCGTGCGCTCGATCGCGTCGAGACAGGCCAGCAGGTAGTCGCGGCCGTTGGTATTGACTACGCAGTAGGAGAGCAGCATGGTCAGCGCCCGGCGGCCCGTTCCAGCACGCCGAGCGCGCGCTCCGCGAGCATGTCGCGGCTGAACTCGGTCTCGGCGAGCTTGCGCGCGTTGCGGCCGTAGCGCTCGACGAGCTCGGGATGGTCGCGCATGAACGCCACGCGGTCGGCCAGGTGGGCCGGGTCTCCGGGGCGCACGTATACCCCCGCCTCGCCCTGCTCGACCAGTTGTTGCAACCAGCCGGGGGTGTTGACGATCGCGGCCCTGCCCGCCGCGAAGGTGTCGAAGAGCTTGTTGGGCGAGCAGGTATAGAGGATCGGGACGTTCTTGTAGATGGTCATGCAGGCGTCCGACGCGGCGGCGAGCCGGGCGACGGAGTCCTTGTCGGGCAGCGGGTCGGAGAAGACCACGTTCCGGACCCCTCGCTCGCGGACGAGCTGCTCGAGCGCCGATCGCCGCTTTCCGTCGCCGTGCAGCACAAAGCGCACGTCGTCGTCCATCAGTGCAGCAGCCTCGATCACCTGGGTAAGGTCATTCGCCTCACCCATCGTTCCGAAGTAGCTGCACACGAAGCGGTCGCCGAGGCGAAGCCGCTCTCGGAACTCCGACCCGTCGCGGTCGGGCGAGAAGAGCTCGAGGTCGGAGGCATTGGGGACGAGCGTGACCTTGGCGGCCGGCGTGCCGGCTGCGATCACGCCCTCACGCATGCCCGGCGAAAGCGCGATCACCTGCGCCGCGCTGCGGTAGACGTGGCGCTCGAGCCCTCGCGCCAGCCGCTTCAGCAGCGGGTTGGTGAGGGCACCCATCTGGATCGGCGCCTCCGGCCACAGGTCGCGCACCTCGAAGACCAGCGGCACCTTGTGCCGCCGGGCGGCGGCGAGCGCGGGCAGCGCCATCGTCAGGGGGGGCGAGGTCGCGTAGATGACGTCCGGCCGTGGCATGCGCAGCACGCAGGTCGTCGCGGCGGCGGCGAACCTGGCGAACTCGACCGCACGCCGCGGATAGGCGAGCTTGGTGCCGGTGACGTAGTCGGCGAACCCCGCGCGCACGCCGAGCACGTCGATGCCGTCGACCCGGCGCCGCGAGTCCTCGCCGGGGGCCGCCACGGTTACCATGCTCACCTCGTGCCCCCGCGCCGCGAAGCGCCGCGCGAACTCGTAGGAGCGCGTGCCCCCGATCCCGGCTCGGGTCATGAAGTACTGATGCAGGTACAGGATGTGCATCCGACCCGGCGCAACGTTAGTCCCATGGGCCGCGTGCTGGACGTGGTGATGGCGAGCGTGCTGCTCGCGATCAGCTCACCCCTGCTCGCAGCCGCCGCCCTCGCGATAAGGATCGAGAGCCGCGGCCCGGCCTTCTACCGCCAGCGCCGGGTGGGCAGGAAAGGCGTCCCGTTCGACCTCTGGAAGCTGCGCACGATGGTTCCGGGGGCGGAGGAGATGGGAGCGGGGATCTACGTCCTCGAGGGAGACCCGCGCATCACCCGCGTCGGCCGGCTGCTACGCCGGCTGTCGCTCGACGAGCTTCCCAATCTCCTCAACGTGATCACGGGCGAGATGTCGATCGTGGGCCCGCGCCCCACGATCCAGGAGCAGGTCGACCGCTACACCGAGCGCCAGCGTCGGCGGCTCGAAGTCAAGCCCGGCATCACGGGCTGGGCGCAGGTCAACGGCCGTACCTCGCTCCCCTGGCCGAAGCGAATCGAGCTCGACATCTGGTATGTGGAGCACCGCTCGCTGTGGCTCGACCTGCGCATCCTGGGCCGCACGGTCATGCTGCTCGTGAGCGGAAAGGGCCTCTACAGCGAGGACCGCTACCAGGGCTGGGAATAGGCCGCGAACTTCTACACCGGCCGAGGAGAGGACTCGGCTAGCGGGTGACCGTGATCTCCACCCGCGCGGAGCGGCCTCGCGCGTTGGAGCTGCCCGCCGGCGAGACGACGTAGTAACGGAAGCGGCCGGCGCTCGTCGGTACGAATGAGCCGCGGAAGCGCCCGCGCTTCGCCTTGAGCCGCCTCAGCCCGATCCTTGCCCAGCGGCCGCCCCGCCAACGCTGCAGCACCAGGAGGAGGCGGCGCTTGCGCGGGGCCACGGTGCCGCGGAAGCGCACTCGCTTGCCCTTGACTCCCTGCTCCGGCGGATCGAGCAGCGTCACTAGCGGCCGGACCAGCAGGCGCAGGGTCGGCGAGCTAGCCGGCAGGAGATCGCCGCGGCCGCTGAAACGCACCCTCAGCTTCCGATTCACGCGTGGATGCATGACCAGCGAGAAGGTGCCCCCCGCGCCGCTCGTGAGCGTCCGCAGCGTGCGCCAGCGGCGCCCGCGCCGGACCTGCACTCGGACGCTCTCGCCCACCAGCGGCCGGCCGTCGCCCGCGGCAAGCGTGCCGCTCAGTAGCGAGCTGCGCTTGTATCGAACGGTCCGCGGCGACAGCCCGGCGGTCAGCGTGGTACCGGTGCCGGCGGGCCCGATGTTCCCCACGAGCCCGCGCAGCGCCGGCAGCTGCGCGTAGAGCGCGTCACCGGGGCAGCTCGTGGCGTCGACGTCGCGGTGGCCCGAAATCCGGCGCACGCGTACATGGGTGCCGGCCGCGTACCTGTTGGAGGCGCCGCCCGCGCTGATCAGCGTGGTGGAGCCGAAGGTCGGGATTCCGTGCAGCGGCAGCTTCCAGCGGATCAGCCTGGCGATCGCTCCGAGCGCCGCGGATGTCTGCCGGACGCTCGTGAAGTCGCCGAGGTTGGCGATCCCTGTGCTCTGAGCGTTGTAGCCCTGGGCCTGGGCGCCCACCACCGGCTGATCCACCCCGCCGGCACGGCCCTCGTAGATCGTGCCGAACTTGTCGACGACGAAGTTGTAGCCGATGTCGTTCCAGCCGTTCGAGTTGCGATGGAAGCGGCAGATCGCCAGGACAATCGAGGGGGCCTCCTCGCGCGTGTAGTCGTTTGCGTTGACGGTGTGGTGAATGAAGGCCGCCTTGACAACGCCGTAGTCCGGCGCGCTCCGCGGCGGGCAGTCGCTTGCGCCCCAGTCCCTGCGAGTGACGATCGCGGGCTGGGGCTGCGCCGCCTTCGCCGAGCTCCGGAAGAGACCGGCGATCGAGCTGACGGCGGCGCTCGCGATGCGGCGCACCGACGTGCGCGCACGGTCGGCGGCGGTGGCGGTGCCACGGACGTTCACGAAGTGGAGTCGCAGGCCTCCGACCGGTCGGCTGAGCCGGTACTGCACCTCGTCCGCTTCGCCGACCCAGACGGGCATCGAGAGGCCACGCGCGGCCGGTTCGCCCCGCCCCGGGTCCGGTGCGTCCTCCGTGTACTCGCCCACCGTCACCCAGCGCGTCCAACGGCCGCCCGAGCGGCGGCTCCGCATCGCCACGGCCGGGCGCGCGCCCCCCCGCCAGCGCAGGCCGACCAGGTTGAACCGCTTTCCAGGTCGCAGCGGCCTCGACATCGCCCCACCTGTCGACGTCGGCGTGACCACCTCCGAGCGGGGCGCCAGCTCGAAGTCCACCGGCTCGGGCCGCCAGGGGGACGAGGAGAGGGCCGGGGCCACGATCACGGCGGCCGGGACGAGGCAAGCGACGACAGCTGCTGAGGCGAGCAGCTTCACTCCAGCGGGAACACTCTGCCAGGGCGCCCGTTGCGGTCCCGCGACAGGCGCCCGCAGTCCTACGGCACCGGCTCAGGCCCGTTACCGCGGTTCTCCTCGATGAAGTCCTGGAGCGCGTCCCAGGTCTCGGGCCTGACGGAGGGGCAGCCCAGCAGGCGCCCGGTGCCGAGCGGCTCGGGGGCCGAGTTCCAGGCGGTCGCCGCCACCTGATAGGACATGTTGCTCCTGGGGACCAGCAGCAGCTGGTAGCCGTTCTGATCGTCGAAGAGAGCCTTGAGGTCGGCGCGGGTGCTCTCGGGCAGCGAGGGCTTGAACCAGATGATCACGCGACCGTGCTCCTCGGCGTGGACGACCTCGCTGTCGTGTGGCGCCTTGCCGTAGGCGCCGTCGTCGGCGGGGAACTGGTAGTGCTTGCCCGAGGTAGGAGGGTTGGAGCTGTAGCGGATCTTCTCGGTCGGATTGCCGGTGTGGTCGCGGCTAGTCGCCTTGAAGCTCTTCATCTCGCAGCCGGCTGCGTCGGCGGCTTGGGACAGGTCGGTGGTCTTCACGTCGGGCACGCTTCCGCCGTCGGGCAGCAGCTCGGCGCTGGCCCTATCGTCGCCACCCCCGCCGCCGGCGAGCAGCAGCACCACGACCACGGCCAGCGCCACGGCCACCAAGCCCCCAGCGGTCCCGTAGCCCAACAGCCGCCTGCGACGCTCGGCTTCCTTCGCTGCCTTCTCGCGTGCCTCGCGCTCGCGTCGCAGCGCCTCCTTCTGCTCCTTGCGGCTGGCCACGCTCGCGAAGCGTAGTGGGCGGGTTCAGGCCGAGCGGCGGAGGGGCGTGACAGGCTCGAAGCAGTCCTCTACGAACCCCACGATCTCGCCCGTCAGCCGCTCGGGCTGGAGCCGTAGCTCGAGGATCGAGCTCGCCTCGACCAAGCGGGCATTCGGCAGCTCCCGGACCAGCATGTCCGAGTCGGAGAAGGGGTGCACGGGGTCGCGGGGGTGGCCGATCACGAGGGCCTTGTGGCTAATCTTCCGGCGCTCCGAGGTGGGGGGTGCGGCGCGGCCGAAGAAGAGGCCCTGAAGCACCGAGGCGGACGGCTTGGGATCCTGGCTCACCCAGTCGAGCAGCATGTCGCTCAGTTGGCTGGCGCCGCGCGGAACCATGCTCGCCAGCCGCGCGCCAACGCGCACGAACGGGGCGCCGAAGGTGAGTGCGATCAGCATCGGCGTGAAGGCGATGGCGCAGCCGAGCAGCGCGTTGTCAAGGACCGGCATCTCGACGATCAGGCCGTTGGCGCGCTCGGGCGATTTGGCGGCAACCTCCAGTGTCACGTTGGCGCCGAGCGATGTACCGCCGATGACCGCCTGCTCGATCTGAAGGTGATCTAGAAGGCCGATCGCCTGCTCGCCGAAGATCGTCATCGAGAACTCGGACATCTCGGACGGCCGGTCCGACTCGCCGTGGCCAAGGAGATCCAGACAGAGGACTCGGTGCCCCCGCCCGGCGAGCTGCTCCGCCAGCGGGCGGTGCATCTTGCGGGAGAACAAGAGGCCTGGCAAGAGCAAGACCGGCCGATCACCCACCCCGTACTCGTCGAACACGAGCCGGTGGCCCTGGAAACGGAAGTCGCGCGTCGTCGCCCGCATGCCGCCGGCCAGCATATCCGCCCTTTTTCCTCGGAGGTGCCGCAGGGGTGTAGAACTACGGCCGATTCTCTCCGTTCACGCTGATGGAGCCTGCGATGGAAGGGGACAGATGAAGGACATCGTCGAGGACGTGACGACCTGGTCCGAGCGCGGGGACCGCGTGGCGATCGCAACGGTGGTTGCCGTGAGGCGCTCGGCTCCCCGTCCTCCGGGCGCGAAGATGGCGGTGAGCGAACGCGGCGAGGTGTCCGGTGCGGTGTCCGGCGGCTGCGTCGAAGGCGCCGTCGTGGACGCTGCGCAGGAGGTCCTGCGGAGCGGGGACGCCAGGCTGCTGCACTTCGGTATCGCGGATTCCGAGGCCTGGGACGTGGGTCTTCCCTGCGGCGGCGAGATCGACGTGTTCGTCGAGGAGTACCGCGGTTGAGCGCGCAGGGGGAGTTCGCCCGGATCGCCGCAGAGGACGGCCGCGCGGCGCTCGTCACCGCGCTCGCGGGGCGGCAGCCGGCCAAGCTGTTGGTGCGCGCCGACGGCACGAGCGAGGGCACGCTCGGCGACGAGGCGCTGGACAGGGCCGCCCGGGAGGAGGCGGAGGAGCTGATGTGGGCCGAGCGCTCCGAGCTCCGCGACATCCGGGGCGCGTCGCTGTTCGTGGACGTGACTGCGCCGGCGCCGCGGCTCGTGATCTTTGGCGCCATCGACTACGCAGCCGCCCTGTGCATTCTGGCGAGGGCCGCCGGCTGGCGACCCTTCGTCTGCGACCCGCGCTCTCAGTTCGCCACCGCCGACCGCTTCCCGGAGGCGGAGGGAGTGCTGGCGGCATGGCCGGAGGAAGCCTTCCGGCGCCTGGGCGGTATCGACCGCGCCACCTACATCGCGGTGCTCACCCACGACCCGAAGCTGGACGACGCGGCCCTCTCGATCGCGGTGCGGTCGGATGCCCCTTACGTAGGGGCGATGGGAAGCCGCCGGGCGCAGGCCCGCCGGCGCGAGCGGCTGCTCGAGGCAGGCATCGACGAGCAGCTGGTCGATCGGATCGCCGCCCCGATCGGACTGGATCTCGGTGCTGTGAGCCCGGAGGAGACCGCGCTCTCGATCCTGGCCGAGGTGGTGGCGGTGCGCAATGGACGCGGCGGAGGCCGCCTGTCGGAGGCGGGCGGGCGGATCCACGAGGTAGGCGCTTGATCGGCGGCCTGGTGCTCGCCGCCGGCGGCGGGACGCGGTTCGGCGGGCCGAAGCAGCTGGCCGAGCTGGACGGGCGCCCCCTCCTCGAGCATGCGCTGCGGACCATGGCCGCGGCCCCGCTCGAGCGGGTCGTGGTGGTGCTCGGAGCCGCCGCCGAGGAGATCCTGGGGATGGTCGATCTGCACGGGGCGGAGCCGGTGGTCTGCGATCGCTGGGAGGAGGGACAGTCGGCGTCGCTCGCCTGCGGCCTGGCCTCGCTAGCCGATGCCGAGGCCGTGGTCGTAGCGCTGGGGGACCAGCCTCGCCTGTCCTTCGAGGCGATCAGGCGCGTGCTCGCGGGCCGGGCGGAGGGAGTCGAGGCCGTGCGAGCCACCTACGGCGGCGAGCCCGGGCATCCCGTGTTGCTGGAGCGGCCGATGTTCGAACGGCTACGAGACGTGAGCGGCGACCGCGGCGCGCGGAACCTCCTGCGCAGCGTCAAGACTCGCGAGGTGGCCTGCGACGACCTCGGCGGCGGAGAGGACATGGACACCGTGGCGCAGCTGGAGGCGCTGCGAACCGGGACGCTGCTGCGCTGAAGCCGAGCTCCTTGAGCCGGATCGGGGCGGGTTTTCAGGCGCCGGCCGGACTCGTCTCGCTGAGCCCGATCCGGGCGTGGAGGCGTCGGAGCGGCCGGGGCGCCCACCAGTTCCACCGCCCCAGGAGCTCCATCAGCGAAGGAACCAGCAGGGCGCGGATGATCGAGGCGTCGATCAGCACGGCGAGCGCGGTCCCGATGCCGTTCTCCTTGATGAAGATGATCTGCGAGGTGGCGAAGGCGAACATCGCCACGCTGAACAGGAGCGCGGCGGAGGTCACGATCCGTCCGGTGCGCTCGAGTCCGCGCCCGACAGCCTCATGATCGGACGCGCCGTTGTCGCGCGCCTCCTTGATCCGCGACAACAGGAACACCCCGTAGTCGGTGGACAGGCCGAACGCGACCGCGAAGAGCAGCACCGGCATCGTCATCTCGAGCGCACCCTGGCTCGTGTAGTCGAGCAGGCCCTCGAGCCGTCCGTCCTGGAATACGAGCACCAGCAGCCCGAACGTAGCGCTCAGCGTGAGGACGTTCATGACGAGCGCCTTGAGCGGCAGCACGACCGAGCCCGTCATGAGGAACAGGATCGTGAAGGTCGCCAGGGCGATGATCGCGAGCGCTATCGGCAGGTGCCGGACAAGGCTCGACTTGAAGTCCACGAAGTCCGCGGAGCGACCTCCGGCCAGGACCTCGAACGCGGGAGGGTCGGCCCGGATGTCGCGCACTAGCCGCTCGCTGCCGTCCTCGATCTCGCCGTGCTTCGACACTACGGTGACGAGCGAGTTGTCCGGGCCGATCCTCTGCGCGCCGCTCACCGCCGCTGCGTCCGGGAACCGTCGCAGACGCGCCACGTAGGAGCGAGTCGCCTGCCCCGGAGGGCTGGCCAGGTACAGGAAGACCGGGGAGGTCCGGTGGGGCGGGAACTGTTGCCCCAGCGCGGTGTCGACCTGGCGCGCCTCGGCGTCCTTGGGCAGCACCGTGGCGTCCACGACGGTGAAGTCGATGCGCAGGAAGGGGAGCCCCGCGATTACCAGCACGAGGGCGCTCACCACGGCGATCGGCACCGGGCGGCGCATCACCAAGCGCGACAGGCGGTACCAGGCGCCGCCCGCCTCCGGCCTGGCGTCTCGCGCCGCCGCGCGCTGGAGCCACGAAGGAGCCAGCGCGTTGACGCGCTCCCCCAGGAGGGCGAGCACCGACGGGAGCACAACGAGCGCGACCGTCGCAGCGAGCAGGGCCACGAGCGCGCCGCCTATGCCCATCGAGTACAGGAAGCGCTGCGGGAAGACGGTCAGCGACGCGAGGGCCGTCGCCACCGTGAGAGAGCTGAACACCACCGTGCGGCCCGCGGTGGCGAGCGTGCGCCTGAGCGCGTCGAGCCCGGGCCCGCGCCGGGCGAGCTCCTCGCGGTAGCGCGCCACGACGAACAGGGAGTAGTCGATCGCCAGCCCGAGCCCGAGCGCGGTGGTCAGGTTGAGCGCGAAGATCGAGATGTCGGTGAGCTCGTTGGCCAGCCGCAGCACGAGGAAGCTGCCCACGATCGCGAGGCCGCCGACGAGCAGCGGGAGCGCGGCCGCGACCAGGCTGCGGAAGAACAGCAGAGAGAGCAGGAACAGCAGCGGGAAGGCGATCAGCTCCGCACGCCGCAGGTCGTGCTCGACGATGTGGTTGATGTCATGCGCGGCGGCCGCGGGGCCGCCAAGGCGCACTCCGGGCGTGCCGGCCAGGCGGTTGTGGATCCGCTCGGCCGCGTCCTGCTGGTCCTTGTCGGAGGAAGGCTTGAAGCTGACGGCCGCGTACTGGGCGCGGCCGTCATTCGATATGAGGTCCCGATCGTGGGTCGCGTAGAAGGTCTGCACGCGGCCGACCTGCCGGTCGCGGGCGATGAGGCGCGCGACCCGCTGCACGCTTGCGCGGGACGAGGCGGCCCCGGGACCTGCCGGAGTGTCAACCAGCGCCACGAGGCCGACTTCGGGCTGGAACCCGGTCTCGTCCGCGAGCCGGTCCTTGGCCTTGACGCTGTCGGTGGCCGGGTCGTCGGAGCCGTAGGGATGGAGGCTCTGGGCTACCGAGCCTCCCACGGCGCCGGCGAGCACCGCTCCGACGAGGGTCAGGGCGATCACCCGCTTCGGACGTGAGGAGGCGAGCCTTGCGAGGGCGTCGAGCACGCTAGGCCTCCACGGCGGCCTGGGCGGCCAGCTCGCGCTCCGCCCGGGAGCACCAATCGATCATCGCGTCCTGGTAGGCGATTCCCCAGTCGAGCGTGAGGAGCGTGAAGCGCAGCCCCCTCGCCTCGTCCGCTTGCCGAGCGCCCGGCTCGATCTCGCGAAGGTGGTCCCGGGTCGCCTCGTGCTCCGCCCTTAGCCGGCGGATCTGCTCGAGCTGTTCCTTCGGCTCGAGGACGTCCGAGAAGAACAGCTTGAGCACGCCCTCGTGGCGGAGCTCGCGGACGAGCGGCCGATCGGACATCAGCCATTCACGCAGCGCGCGACGGCCGGCGGCCGTGAGCTGGTAGGCCTTGCGCCTGCGGCCGTCGCTCGGGTCCTCCTCACCGCGGATCAGCCCCGCCTCCTCCAAGCGCTTCAACTCCGGGTCGATCTGCCCGTAGCGGGCGGCCCAGAAGAAGCGGGTCGAGACGTCCACGAGGGCCTTGATCTCGTAGCCCGTCCGCTTCCCGAGCGCGAGCATCCCCAGGATCACGTAGGCGGTCTTTGAGTGGTCCTGTGCCGGCGGCATATATCTACTAGATATATCATAAAGATATATCGAGCATGGTGACACCCGTTGCGACGGAGGGTCGTGTGACCGTCTGCGGTGGCTATGGCAACGTCCGCGCCACCCAGGTCCTCAATTCCTCGAGGTAGCTCGGATCGATGGCGTGCGGCATTGGGCTCTCGCGATAAGTCACCCGCGCGCCGGCGGCCTCTAGCCGATCGCGGGCGTCCCTGCCCCACTCGACGCCGATGATCGGGTCGTACTCGCCATGGCCGATCGCGACCGGCAGCCCGTCTGCCTTGGAGAAGTCGAGCTCGAAGCCTTCGACCGTGGGCACGAAGCCGCTGAACGCGAGTATGCCCGCCGGCCGGGGGCGGCCCACGCCGAGGGCCAGGGAGTACGACATGACGGCGCCCTGCGAGAAGCCACCGAGGATGGCGCGCTCGGGTTTCAGGCCGCGCGCGGCCAGGAAGCCGTCGACCCAGTCGGCCACGAGCGGGTAGCTGGCGTGAAAGCTCTCCGGGTCCGGGTAGCCGATGCGGCGCACCGCGTACCAATGGAAGCCGCCCGGTGGAAGCGTCAGCGGACCGCGGGCGGTCGCGCCGAGCAGGCGGCGCTCGGGGTCGAGCTCGTCCAGGACGGGGAACAGGTCGTTCTCGTCCACGGCCCGCCCGTGGAACATGAGCAGGGCGCCACGGGCCTCGCCGGCCGGCTCCCTGACCCGATGAACCAGTCCATTGGCCGCGGTAGGCTTGATTGCATGAGCAACAATACCCGTGCTATCGGAGAGGCGCCTGCACGCAGGCTCAGCGAGGGGGAGGTGGCAGTCTGGGGCGGCTTCCTCCGGACGCACTCGAAGCTCATCCGCACGCTGGATGCGGAGCTCGTGGACGAGCACGGCCTGCCGCTGAGCTCCTACGAGGTCCTCCTCTACCTCGCGAACGGGCCCGAGGAAGGCATGCGGATGTCCGAGCTCGCCGAGTCCGTTCTCCTCAGCCGCAGCGGGCTCACCCGTCTGGCCGACCGTCTGGAGAAGGCCGGGCTCATAGTGCGGCGGGAGTGCGAGAGCGACCAACGTGGACTGCTGGCGGTGATCACGGACGAGGGACGGCGGACGGTCGAGGAGGCTCGGCGGACCCACCTCGCGGGGGTGCGGGAGCGCTTCCTCTCCCGGATCAGCGACGCCGAGCAACGGATGCTCGGCGAGATCTGGGAGCGTCTGCTCCGCCCGGCCTAGCTCGCCGGCACGGCCCGCGAGTGCCGCGCACGCCGCCGCACCTCGCGGATCGCGCGCGCGAGCCTGCTCACGCCCTCGTCGAGTTCCTTCGGTTGCAGCATCGGGAAGGAAAGGCGAAAGGCCGTCTGCGAGCGGCGCTCGGGCATGACCGCATCACCGGGTGTGAACGTGACCCCGTGGCGGATCGCCTCCGAGTAGAGCGCCCGTTCGTCGATCGGGCGGGCGAGGGTGACCCAGACGTGATGGCCGCCGCGTGGCGGGTCGACGCGGTACTCGCCCGCCAGATGCCGCTCGAGCGCCGCCAGCAGGGCGTCCCGTCGCTCGCGGTAGATCGGGAGCGTGGACTCCACGTGGCGGTCGTAGGCGCCGGACGCGAGGTAGCGCGACGCGATGTGCTGGACCAGCGTCGGCGTGTGAAAGTCGTCCTCCAGCTTCAGCATCGCGATTCGATCGAGGAGCGATCCCCGGGCGGCGACCCAGCCCACTCTCAGTCCGCCGCCGACCGCCTTCGAGAGCGAATTCACGTAGACCACGTGGGCGGGAGCGAGCTCGCGCAGCGGCCTAGGCCGCATGCCGTCGAAGCGGAGGTCGGCGTAAACCCGATCCTCGAGCACGAAGAAGGAGCGCTCCCGTGCCAGCTCCGCCAGCCGCTCTCGCCGCTCGTCCGAGGTGTCGCGTCCAGTGGGGTTCTGGCACGCCGTCTGGAGCGCGACCAGCTTTACCTCGTGACGGGCCAGAAGGCGTTCCAGCGAGTCGACGTCGAAGCCGTTGTCGTCCACCGGGACCCCGAGCATGCGGGCCCCGGCGGCGCGGACCGACTCCAGGACCCCGACGAACGTCGGCGACTCGACCACCGCGACGTCGCCGGGCTCGAGGATGGCCTGGGTGGCCAGGTTGATCGCCTGCTTGGCTCCGGAGGTGACGATGATCTCCTCGGGGTCCGAGGCGAACCCGAACCGCTCGCCGCGCAGCGCGAGCTGCTCGCGGAGGGAGAACAGCCCCTCGGCGCTGAGGTAGGAGATGGCGTCGCCGCCCTCCTCCTCGAAGACCTCCCCCGCGATCCGGGCGAGGTCGGCCACCGGATAGTGCTCCGGCGACGGCCAGCCGGTTGAGAGGGAGATCATCCCCTCCTCGAGCGGGAGGTTGAAGGCGTCGGCCATGACCTGCTCCGAGTAGCTCGGCTCCCGCTGGGGAAGTGCGTACAGCTGCCAGTCGTCCCCCTGGTCGGCGGCGACGGCGGGACTGAGGGCGCGCACGAAGGTCCCGCGCCCCACCGACGCGGTCACGTAGCCGAGCTCCGCGAGGCGGCGATAGACGCGCGCGGCAGTGAGGTGGTTGACGCCCACGTGCTCCGCGAGACGGCGAGTGGGGGGCAGCTTCTCTCCGGGTTCGAGGAGCCCAGCCTCGATGGCGTCGGCGAAGCGGTCGACGAGCTGCTGGGTGAGCGAAATCTCGCCGCCGCGGTCTATGTCGGACAAGTCGAGTTTGTAAGACATTGCAATCGACTGTGTAGGCCGTAAGCTAGCAAGCGTCGGCGCAGATAGCAATCTTGTAGGACTAGAGAGGGCGCAATGTCTGACAGCAAAGAACTCACCGTACGTCACGCGACCGCCGCCGATGAGCGGGAGCTCGCCCGTCTCGCGGCGCTCGACGGCTCCGCGCCCCTGACGGAATCGGCGCTGGTCGCCGAGTCCGACGCGCGCATCCTTGCCGCGCTCCCGCTCGGGGCGGGCAGGCCGATAGCCGATCCGTTCGAGCCAACGGCCGAGCTCGTGGCGTTGCTTCGGCTGCGAGCCGCCCAGCTTCGCGAGGATCGCCGTACCCGGCGAGGCCTTCGGGCGCGCGTGCGCGACTTGCTGCGCACTCCCCTACCCGGCTGAACGAAGCTCCTCCTGGCGGCGCGCACGCGCCCGTAGTCGGGGAGCTCCGCGGCGCTTCCTCGGCCGGAAGATTCAGGTCCGCAGCGGCTCGACGATCTCCGCGACCGCGCGCACCCCGGGTAGGGCGCCCGGCAGCGCGGCGAGCGGGCCGAGCTTCACCGCGAGGATCCTCGTCGCTCGCCGCGGCGCCGCGAGCGGCCGACGCCGCGACGCGCTCGGCGATGGTCTGCGGAGTCGGCCGGGCCTTCCCCTCGCCGAAACACCTCGCGCTCGATCGCCGCCTCGACGGCATCTGTCATCGCAACCTGGAAGACGGCAAGGAGCGACTCCCCGGCGGACGGGCGCAGGCGGTCCAGAGCTTCGCGCACGCGCGCGAACTCCTCCCGCGGCTCGCCGGCCTCCTCGAATGGGCGCCAGACGTAATCGAGGAAGAGCTCCACGTACTTCTTCGCGATCGCCTCGGAATGACGCTTGAGCGTCGCCATCACGTCCACCGCCGCCTCGAACGGCACCCCGAGCTCGGAGAGCTCCTGCGCCGCCCGATGCAGCCGCGGGCTTCGTATTTCCCAGAGGTCGTCGCCGAGCGGGCGCACGAAGCCGTGGCGCTCGATGCGGCGAATCAGCTCTGGCGTGAGCTCGTCTCCCCACTGCTCGGCCAGAATCGCTCCATTCACGACCTCCGGCGTCTCGTCGCCGAAAGGCGCGGCCGCCGCCCGCGTGAAGTCCAGGACCTCTCCCACCGAGCCTGCCGGGGCGCGCTCCAGGATCCGCTTGATCGACTCGAGGTTGAAGCCCTCCGCTTGGAGGTCTCGGATCAATTCGAGCCGGGCAACATGCTCTTGGTCGTAGTAGCCGGTGCGTCCCTTCAGCACGGGCGGCGGGATCAAGCCACGCGATTGGTAGGCGCGCACGTTGCGAGCAGTCATCCCCACCCGCTGGGCGAGCTCGTCGATCGTCAGCCCGTTCGACTCCTCGCCCACGAAGCCATGATACGAGGTTTCATGTGCCACGGAATTGTGTAACAGAATTCTATGGCGGGAGATCTGCTCCTTGCGGCCAGCACGGCGGCCAAGCCGGCTGGCGGGGCCGCCACCGGCGAGGTGGTCGGCGCGACGGCCGGAACGCGGGCGGCTGCAAGAGCTGGTACATCGAACAAGACCGGACGGAACACCACCATCTGGCCCCGCTTCACCTGGCAGTTCCTGCGCGCGGCGCGCGACTTCGAACCCGGCGACTATCACTTCCGCTCGCGGATGGCACGGTCGGAGCCTGCCCGCCTTCGGGCGGCCTAGCCGTTCCCCGGCTCCGCGCCTCAGGCTCGGCCGCCGGCTCGCGGACGCGGAGCTGTCCCTGGTGTCGCGCGCCAGCCGCCGGCTAGCCCGAGAGGCGCTTCCCCAGCTTCTCCTTGCCCTGGTCGGCGCCCTTGCGGCTCACTTCCTGTGCGCGGCGGAAGAAGTCGGCGAGCTCCGAGTCCCCGTCGCGCTCGGCGTCCTGGATGTAGGTCTCCAGACGCAGCACATTGCTCAGGCACTGCTCGGTGAACCAGATCAGGTTGTAGTCCTTGTCCTTGGTGCCGGTGATCTGACCGGTCTCCTGGGAACTCGCTTCCATCTGTCTCTCCTTCGTCGGGTTGGCGTCTCTGCTACCCGGGAACGAGGCGCTCACTCGCCGATGGGCGGCATGGGCGTGGGCGCCAGGCCGAGCGCTACCGTCCTGGCTTGTGGGGCCATAGGCCCCTCTAAACAGCACGCTTCGGAGATTTCGCTCCGCTCTGAATCAAGCGGGATCGCCCCGCGCAGCCAGGCTCATCGGTCATCTCGGCGCACCCTGCCGTGGCAGGCCGGGGCGGCTTCGAGACGTCTTGCCGGGGCTTCGGCTCCCCGTCGGCATCCGCCCGTCCGCGATCCGCCTCCTCTCCGCCTGGCGGACCGCCGGGCCCGCGCAGGGGGACCTCCTTTAGGAAGAGTACGACGAGGAAGCCCAGGGCCGCGACCGGCGCGGCGACGAGGAACACCGTATGCAGAGAATGGGCGACGGCTTGCCCGATCCCGTCCTGCACCGCGGCGGGCATCGACTGAATTGCGTCTGGGGTCGCCTGGAGGCTCTGGGCGTCCACCCGCGTGGCTCCGGCCGGGAGCTCGCGCGGCAGCCACAGATCGAGCCGGCTGGCGAACACCGCGCCGAAAAGGGCCACGCCGACGGAGCCACCGAGCGCCCGGAAGAGGTTCGCGGAGGCGGTCGCGATGCCGATGTCCCGGCCGTCGACCGCGTTCTGGATCGCCAGCACCAGGATCTGCGAGACCATCCCGAATCCGAGCCCGAACACGACCATGAAGAGCGAGGCCGTGGCCCGCGAGGTCGTCGCGTCCATCCGCGACAGGAGAAGCAGGCCCGCTGCCATCAGGGCGAGGCCGGCCACAGGGAAAACCTTGTAGCGCCCGGTCCGCGAGATGACGCGGCCGACGACCGCCGTGGTGGTCGTCGCCGCGAGCAGCAGCGGCAGCAGCAGGAGCCCCGACTTCGTGGCGCTTGCCCCGGTGACGATCTGGAGGAAGAGCGGGAGGAACACGATTGCCGCGAAGAGGGCGCACGTCGTCAGGAAGAGAACGAGCGTGACCACGTCGAAGACGGGATCGCGAAACAGGCGCAGCGGCAGAATCGGCTCGGCGGCCCGTCGCTCCTGAGCGACGAAGGCGATGAGCATCGCGACCGCCACGGCCGCGAGGCCGATGATCTCGGGCGAGGTCCAGGCATACTGCTGGCCTCCCCAGGTGGTCACGAGCAGCACAGACGTGAGCCCGGCGGCCAGCAACGCGGCGCCGAGGTAGTCGATCCGCGGCCGACCTCGCTTGACGGGGAGGTGTAGGGCTGAGCTGATGGCCGTGAGGGCGACCGCGCCGATCGGCAGGTTGACGTAGAAGACCCAGCGCCAGGACAGGTGGTCGGTGAACAGGCCTCCGAGCAGCGGACCCGCGATGCTGGCGAGCACGAAGACCATCTGGATGTACCCCTGGTACCGGCCCCGCTCGCGTGGCGAGATGATGTCGGCGACGATCGCCATCGCAAGCGTCATCAGGCCACCGGCACCGAGGCCCTGGAGGGCCCTGAAGCCGATCAGCTCACCGAGGCTCTGGGCGGCTCCGCTCAGCGCCGATCCGACCAGGAAGACCACGATCGCGGCCTGGAAGAGAGCCTTGCGCCCATAGAGGTCGCTGATCCGACCCCACAGTGGCGTCGAGACCGTGGCCGCGAGCAGGTAGGCGGTCACGACCCAGGAGAGCTGGTCGAGCCCGCCGAGCTCGCCGACGATGGTCGGCAGCGCCGTGGCGACGATCGTCTGGTCGAGCGACGCCAGGAGCATGGCCAAGAGGAGCCCGCAGAAGGTCAGCAGGATCTGCTTGCGACTCAGTTGCGTGCCGGCGGCTTGGTGGTGATCTGGATTGGAGCTGCCCATGACTGCCTTTCCTCGGCTATATACAGTCGGTAAATAAATACTGTAGCAGAAAAAGCACTGCGACTATACTGATCCCATGGCCATCGTGTCGGAGAGCCGGGCGCCGGGCCTGCGCGAGCGCAAGAAGCAGCAGACGCGGGAGCTGATCGCCGAGACCGCCCGGCGCCTGTTCGTCGAGCGCGGTTTCGAGGGCGTCACGGTCGCCGAGGTCGCGCGCGCGGCCGATGTCTCCGAGAAGACGGTCTTCAACTACTTCCCGACGAAGGAGGACCTCGTCTACTGGCGGCTCGAATCGTTCGAGGAGAACCTCCTGGAGACGATCCGGGAGCGCAAGGCCGGCGAGTCGTTTCTGGCGGCCTTTGGACGGTTCGTTCTCGAGCGGCGCGGACTGCTCGCCGAAGAGGATCCGGATGCGGTCGAGCGCCTGGCCGCGCTCACCCGGATGCTCAGCGAGAGCCCCGCCCTTCTCGCACGCGAGCGCCAGATCTTCGAGCGCTACACGACTTCCCTGGCCGCCCTCATCGCCGAAGAGACGGGAGCGGACAGCGACGACATCGAGCCGTGGGTCGCGGCCAACGCCCTCATGGGCGTCCACCGGGCGTTGATCGACTACACGCGCGGCCGAGTAGTCGCCGGAGCGCGCAACCCGGGCCTCGACCGCGAAGTTCGCGCCCGCGGCAGGCGAGCGCTCGAGGCCCTCGAACGCGGGCTTGGGCGCTACGGCGTGAGCTGACCGAGGGAGAGTCAGGGGTCGGTCGCCGACTGACTGAGCTGCCGCCGTAACCCACGATCACGCCAAGTCCGGACCCTGGTGCCATCCGGTCCCCGGCGGGATACTGGCGGCGCGTGTCGCAGCAAAACGTGGAAGTCGCGCGCGCGGTGCTCGACAGCTTCACCGACAAGGAGTCGTGGCCACCGCCCCGTTCGCTCACGAGGCACTGGAGATCCACCGCTTCCCGGAATGGCCGGACCGAACCTCTACCGAGGCATCGAGGGCCTGACCAGACTGGTGAAGGAATGGACCGAGAACTACGACGACTACCGCTCGGACCCCTGGGGCGTGAGATGCGCCGAATGGACTACTTCCTAACGTGGCGGGAGGCCCTCGAAGCGGCGGGCCTCGAACCGACTCGAGAGGGTCGAGCGACCTCGCCCTGGCCGACCGGATCGAGCCGCCGAGCTAGCCCCGGGCGGCGTCCACAAGCCTCATCGTCGGCGTGATCTCGGAGAAC
>JBKPHP010000065.1:0-20500 GCA_046729895.1 Actinomycetota bacterium | reverse complement strand
CCACGATCCCGCCGGCCGTGATGGCCAGTGGGCTGGGACGGCCCGGCCGCCGCGGACGGCCGGGGCGCTCGCGCGCGCCGGCGGCCGCCGGCGCGCCGCCCAGGGGCTGCAGGTCGAGCTCGTCACGCGGCTCGTAGTTCGTCCGGTACTCCTCCACCAGCCGGTGTGGGTCAAGCCCGAGCACTTCCGCGTACGTACGCAGGAAGGTCCTGACGAACGTGGAGCCCGGCAAGAGCCCGAACTCCTCGTTCTCGAGCGCGCGAAGGTACTTGGCCCGGATCTTGGTTCGGGACTCCACGTCGGCGATATCGAGGTGCTGGCGCATGCGCGCCTGGCGGAGCGTCTCGCCGATGGTGGGCACGGGAGCTATTTTGGCTTACGGCCGGCCGGACGAAGGCGCGCGGCGCCGTGGCGGGACCGGCAACGCCCGGTTCGTGGGCTATTCGTCCAGGACGGCCGCGCCGCTCGGCTCCGACAGCGACTCCAATACCCGCGGCAGGTCCGCTTCCGTGATCAGCACCTGGCGGGCCTTGGAACCCTCGTAGCCCGAGATCACCCCCCGCCGCTCCATCATGTCGACCAGGCGGCCGGCACGCGTGTAGCCGACCCGCAGCCGGCGCTGGAGCATCGAGGTCGAGGCCGTCCCCATCTGCACCACGGTCTGGATCGCCTCGCCGAGCAGGTCGTCCTGGTCGGGGTCGAAGTCATCGTCCCCTTCCTCGCCGCCCTCCGGCTCGAGCGTCTCGAGCAGCTCCTCGTGCAGCTCGGGCTCGCCGTGGCTGCGCCAGTGGGAGGTCAGGCGCTCGATCTCGTCCTCGCCGACGAAGGCGCCCTGGATGCGGGCCGCGCGCGATTCCCCGGCCGGCCGGAAGAGCATGTCGCCCTGGCCCAGCAGCGACTCCGCGCCGTTCTGGTCCAGGATCACGCGCGAGTCCGTCTGCGAGGCCACCGCGAAGGCGATCCGCGCCGGGACGTTGGCCTTGATCATCCCCGTGATCACGTCGGCGCTCGGACGCTGGGTGGCCAGCAGCAGGTGGATGCCGATGGCCCGCGACTTCTGGGCCAGCCGGATAACCGCGTCCTCGACCTCGGCGGGGGCCACCATCATGAGGTCGGCCAGCTCCTCGATCACGCACAGGACGTACGGCAGCGGCCGCTCCCCCTGGCCGAGGCGGTGGCGGTTCAGCTCCGGCAGGTTGCGGGCCTTCGCCTCGCTCATGATCGCGTAGCGTTCCTCCATCTCGCGGATCAGGTTGCCGAGCACGTTGGCGGCAAGCCGAGGGCTCGTGACCACCGGGGTAAGCAGGTGCGGCACCTGCTCGTAGTGGTTCAGCTCGACGCGCTTCGGATCGACGAGCACCATCCGCACCTCGTTGGGCGTCGCCCGGAGCAGGATCGACGAGAGCATCGCGTTGATGCAGCCGGACTTGCCGGAACCCGTTGTCCCGGCCACCAGCACGTGGGGCTGCTTGGCCAGGTCTGTGCCGATCGCCTTGCCTGCGATGTCCTTCCCGAGCCAGACCGTGAGCGGCGACCAGCTTTTCGGCGGGGGCTGGAAGACGTCGCCCAGGTGGACCATGCGCCGGACCCGGTTCGGCACCTCCACCCCCACGGCCTGCTTCCCGGGGATCGGGGCAAGGATTCGCACGTGCTCGGCCGCCAGCGAGTAGGCGAGGTCGTCCTTCAGGTGCGCGACCTTGGACATCTTGATCCCGGGCGACAGGCGCAGCTCATAGCGGGTCACGTGGGGTCCGGTGACGGTGCCGATCACCTTTGCCTCCACGCTGAAGTGGCCGAGCGCCTGGATCAGCTGCGAGCCCACGCGCTCTATGCCCTTGGTATCGAGCTTGTGGGAGCCGTTCGAGCGCTTCAGGAAGCCGGGCTTCGGCAGCGGGTAGTCGACGTCGTCGGCCTCGGTGACCGCCGAGCGTCTCAGACCTTGTGGGGTGAGCTCCTCCTCGGGTGGGTGTGTGGCGTGCTCGGGCTCCTCGGGCGGGCGCGCGTAGGGCTCTTCCGGCGCTGGCTCGTCGAGGGGCTCGCCGGCCTCCGCCGGCCCCTGAGACGGGTGGGGTTCGGGCTCGTCCGCCTCGAGGAGGGGCACCTCCACATGGGTGGCCCGCACCACGGGCTCCACCTCGGGCGGGTCGGCCTCCGCAGGAGGCTCCGCCTGCTCGGTCGGCTGGGTCTCCGCTCGGGCCGGCCCGGAAAGCACGGCCGCGAACTCATGGGTGGACCGCCGCACCCGACGAGTGGTGGCGGTTACGCTCTCGCGCGTCGCCCGGAGGACCCCGGCGATGGAGGCCCCGGTGAGGAGCAGCACCCCCGCCAGGAGCAGGAAGACGAACAGGATGTGCGCGCCGGCCGTGGAGAACAGGGTGCGCGTCACCCAGAACAGCGCCTCGCCCACGAGGCCGCCGTGGTGGCGCAGGTAAGCCCCGTCGAAGGTGCCCTCGCGCGGGGCGTGGTCCGGGCCGAGCCCCAGCGACCCCGCCGCCAGTCCCAGCGTGAGCGCCGCCGCGAGGCATATGCCCCCGGCGCGAAACGGCCGCACGCTGGGCAGCATCGGGCGAAGCACCAGCAGCGCGCCGATGGCAAAGAGCGCGATCGGCGCCAGATAGCCGGCCCCGCCGAACAGCAACAGAATCGCGTCCGCCATCGCCTCCCCCACCTCGCCTCCTGCCCAGCCCAGGTAGAAAACGGTGGCGAAGAAGACCGCGAGCGCCACCAGGCCGAGTCCGATCACGTCGAGGTGGTGCTGCTCGAGCGCCGGCAGCCGCACGGACGGCAGCAGCCGGCGGGCCCGCCGGCCGCGGCGGCATCTCCTCCTGCGGCTTGCCATGACTCATCGGTTCTTCTAAGCGGCGCCTAAAAACCCTGCCTGGGAGAGGGTCCGGTGCCTACCATCTGGGGGATGTCCCGCTCTGCGCGCGTGCTGGTCGTCGAAGACGACATCGACATCGCAGGAGTCCTGCGGCGCTCCTTGGACAAGGAGGGCTACGAGGTCCGGGTGGCGGGCGACGGGGAGGCCGCGCTCGCGCAGGCCGCGGTGTTCGAGCCCGACGCCGTGGTGCTCGACCTGGGACTGCCAAAGCTCGACGGGGTCGAGGTCTGCCGCAGGCTGCGAGCGGATGGCGACGTGCCGATCCTGGTGCTCACGGCGCGGGACGCTCTCGACTCGCGCGTGGAGGGGCTCGACTCCGGAGCGGACGACTATCTGGTCAAGCCCTTCGAGCGCGACGAGCTGCTCGCACGGACGCGCGCGCTGCTGCGCCGGCGCCCGCCCCGGGGCAGCGCCTCTCTGGTCGCCGGCGACCTGACCCTCAACCCGGACACCCGCGAGGTTCGTCGGGGAGGACGGTGGATCGAGCTGACCTCCCGTGAGTTCGAGCTGCTCGAGTACCTGATGCGAAACGAGCGACTCGTGGTCTCGCGCCAGGCGCTGCTGGACGACGTCTGGGGCTATCACCCGTTCGCGGAGACGAACACGATCGACGTTTTCGTCTCCAACCTGCGCCGCAAGCTCGAGGCGGAAGGCGAGCCGCGGGTGCTCCACACGGTCCGAGGCGCGGGCTACGTGCTGAGGGAGTCATGAGCCCGGCAGGCGCCCTGAACAGCCTGCGGCTGCGACTGCCCGTCAGGCTGAAGCTCGCCCTCGTGTCCGCCGGGCTCACGTTCGTGATCCTGCTCCTCTTCGCGGTGGTGGTCGGCACCGTGGCCGAGCGCCGGGTGAGCGGGAGCTTCGACAACGAGCTGCGCGCGACCGCGGCCGATCTGCAGCAGATCGCGCAACGCCAGGGTGGCGGCCCCGAGCACGCCCTCGAGGTGCTCCGCGCCGCCTCGGCCGGCGGCGCGCAGATCCGGCTCCTCGGCCGCACCGGAAACGTCGTCGCATCCACGGCGGCGGCGCCCCCGGCCCCGGCCTCTGAGGGCGTTGCCGACGTCGGTGGATACCACGTGGCCACGCGCCCGGTGTTCGGAGGGGACCTGCCCGAGCCGAATCCCTTCCAGTTCGGGTCACAGAACGCCGTCGTCGGCTACCTGCAGTACGCGAAGCCCGAACGCAACCTATCCACGACGATCGCCAAGATCCGGCTGTTCCTCGCCTTCGGCGTTCTGGGCGGAACCGGACTCGCCTTCCTGGCGGGCTTCCTCGTCGCGCGCCGCGCGATGCGGCCCATCGCCGGGTTGACCCGGGCCACCCGGGAGGTGGCTCGGACCCGTGACCCGGACGTCGCACTCCCGAAGCCCGTGGCGCGAGACGAGGTGGCGGAGCTCGCCGACACGCTGGAGGACATGCTGCGCGAGCTGGGCTCGGCACGTACCGAGACCGAGGCGGCCCTGTCCCGCCAGCGGGAGTTCGTCGCCGACGCCTCCCACGAGCTGCGCACACCCCTCACCAGCATCCTGGCCAACCTGGAACTGCTCGAGACGGAGCTTCAGGGCGAGCAGCAGGAGATAGCCGGCTCGGCGCTGCGCTCGTCGCGCCGCATGCGGAGGCTCGTGGCGGACCTGCTGCTGCTGGCGCGCGCCGACGCCGGCCGGGAGGCCCCGGTTCGGTCGTTGGACCTGTCCGCGATCGCCCGCGAGGCGGTCGCCGAGTCCGCGCCGCTGGGGGCTGAAAATCAGGTCGCCCTCGACGCGCCACAGCCGGTACCTGTCCGGGGGGCCTCCGACGACCTCCACCGCCTGGCCCTGAACCTGATCGAGAACGCCCTGATCCACACCCCCCAGGGCACGCCGGTGACCGTCTCAGTGCATGTCGAGAACGACGCCGCGGTGCTCGAGGTCGCCGACAGGGGCCCGGGCATCCCCGCCGAGCTGCGAGAGCGGGTGTTCGAGCGCTTTGCCCACGGGGCGGCCGCCGGCGACGTCAGTCCGGCCCGGAGCGGGAGCGGCCTCGGCCTGGCGATCGTGCGAGCGGTGGCCGACGCGCACCACGGGTCCGTGGAGCTGAGCGACGCCGCGTCCGGGGGAGCCCGCTTCGTGGTGCGGCTCCCCCTCGGCGCGCCGGTGGAGGCCGACCGAGGGGGCGTGCCCGTCCGGCGACAGCGCGCCTGATCGCCGCCTACACCTCGACTACTACGGGCAGCACCATCGGCCGGCGCCTGAGCCGCTCGTAGACGAACTCCGCCACGTCGTCGTGGAGGTGACTCTGGAGGAGGTCGATCTCGCGGATCTCCTCGGCGGCAGAGCGCGCCAGCGAGTCCTCCACGGCACCCCTGATCTCCTCCACCAGGCCATCGGTCTGCTCGAGGAACGGCACGCCGCGGAAGATCACCTCAGGAGGCACCACCGAGCGGCCGTCCTGCTCGGAGACGGTGGCCACGACGATGAAGATGCCGTCCGCCGACAGCATGCGGCGGTCGCGAAGCGCCACGTCGCCGGAGTCGCCGATGTCGACGCCGTCCACGAAGATCATCCCGGCCTGCTCGCGCTCGCCAAAGCCCGCGCCCCGGCGATCGATCTCGAGCGGGAGGCCGTTCTCGCCACGAAACACGTCTTCCGGAGCCATGCCCACGGCCCTCGCCAGCTCCGCGTGCAACCTCATGCGCCGGTGGTCGCCGTGCACGGGCATCACGTAGCGGGGGTGGGTCAGGTTGATCATCAGCTTCAGCTCCTCGGTGTAGCCGTGGCCCGAGGCGTGGATCGGCGCGTCGCTCGGGGTTATGACGTCCGCCCCGAGCTGGTAGATGCGGTCGATCGTCTCGTTGACGGCCCGCTCGTTCCCCGGGATAGGCCGGGCAGAGAAGATCACGGTGTCGCCCTCGTGGAGCGCCACGTTCGGGTGGTCGAGGTGCGCCATCCGTCTGACGGCCGACAGTGGCTCGCCCTGGCTCCCCGTCGAGATGACGACCAGGCGCTGGTCGGGGAAGTCTTCGATCTCCTTGGCGCCCACCAGGAGCCCCTCCGGGATGTTGATGTGCCCGAGCTGTCGGCCGATGTTCACGTTCTTTCGCATCGAGCGCCCGACCAGGGACACCTTGCGGTCGAGCTGGGCAGCCGCGTCGACCACCTGCTGAACTCGGTGGATGTTGGAGGCGAAGCATGTGACGATGATTCGCCCCGGGCAGCGCGCGAACACCTCTTCGAGCTTCGGTCCCACCGAAGACTCCGAGGGCGACATGCCGCCGCGGTCGGCGTTCGTCGAGTCGCCGCAGAGCAGCAAAAGCCCGTCGCGCCCGAGCTCCGCCAGCCGTGAGACGTCGGTGGGCGCCCCGTCGACGGGCGTCTGGTCGAACTTGTAGTCGCCGGTGACCAGCGTGGTCCCGAGCTCGCATGTGAGCGCCACGGCGAAGGCGTCCGGGATCGAATGCGCCATCTTCACCATCTCCGCCGAGAACGGCCCCGCCCCGAAGCGCTGGGTGGCCAGCACGTCCTGCAGCGGCACGTCCTCGAGGCGGTGCTCGTCGAGCTTGGAGCGGGTCATCGCCACCGTCAGCGGGCCCCCGTAGACGGGCGGGGCGTCGGGAAGCTCGCGGAGCAGGAACGGCAGCGCGCCGACGTGGTCCTCGTGGGCGTGCGTCAGGATGACCGCCTCGATGTCGGCGGCGCGCTCCCGCAGGTAGCTGAAGTCCGGCAACACGAGATCGATTCCAAGCTGGTCCGGCGCCGGGAACATCAGCCCAGTGTCCACGACCACGATCCGCCCGTCGTACTCGACGACGGTCATGTTCTTGCCGATCTCGCCGAGCCCGCCCAGAGGCAGGACGCGAAGCGTTCCGTCAGTCAAACCTCTCGGCCTACCGGCCTCGCGGCGGCTCCTTCGGCGGCTCGCAGCCCGTGGCGCTCCATCGCTGCGCGGACGACTTCCTTCTCTTGCTCGCTCGCCTCCACGAGGGGCAGCCGGAGGCCGCCCACGTCATGCCCGAGCATGTTCAGCGCCGCCTTGACCGGGATCGGGCCGGTAGTCACGACGAGGGCCTTGAACAGATCGCGGAGCGACTCGTGGATCTCATGGCGCGCCTCCGGCTCGTCGATCATCCGCCGCATCTCCGTACCCACCAGATGCGAGGCGACCAGGACGCCTCCCGTACCGCCGACGTCGAGCGTCTCGGCGAACTTGTCGTCGTTGCCGGCGAGCAGGTCGAGCCCCTCGATCGGCGCGATGTCCTCGAAGCGGGCTTGCTTGACGGCCGCCACGTTGGGGATCTCCGCGGCGAGCTCGGCGAGGAACTCGTTCGGCATGTCGATGACCGAGCGCGAGGGGATGTTGTAGAGGATCACCGGCCGGTCGGTGGCAGCCCCCACCGCGCGGTAGTGCTCGAGCAGCCCTCGCCGGTTGGGCTTGTTGTAGTAGGGCGCCACCACCAGGACCGCGTCCACCCCCGCGTCGGTGGCCAGCTCGGTGAGGTGGACGGCGTGCCGAGTGTCGTTCGAGCCCGTGCCCGCGACCACGGTGGCGTCGCCGCACTCCGCCACCCCCAGCCTCCACAGTCGCACCATCTCCTCGTCGGAGAGCGTCGGGCTCTCGCCGGTCGTACCGGCGAGGACGAGCCCGTCCGAGCCATTGTCCAGCAGGTGGTGCATCAGGCGGGCCGCACCTTCCTCGTTCAGCGCGCCGCTCGCGTCGAACGGCGTGACCATCGCGGTGAGTACGCCGGAGATCGTCACTGGATCGGCCTAGTGGGGTCCGCGTTGTCGTCCGGCGCTCGCTCCGGGGACGGCGGCGGCTCGCCGGGCGGCGGCTGCTCTGGCGGCGGCTGCTCCGTGACTTCCGCCGCGGGCTCCGCGGAAGGAGCGGGCGCCTCACCGGCGGGCGGGCCCTCCTCGGCGGGCCGGCCGTGCTGATCGTAGCGCGCGGGCTTCTCGTCCGGCTGCCCGGCCTGCCCGCTCTGGCCGAACCGCTCCTGGACCTCATCCAGCTTCTGCTGAGCCTGCTTGGCCACGTCCCTGGCCTTGTCCACGATCCCCATCTCGCCTCCTTCCTCGAGCGCCCGATCGCACCTTAGCGCGGCGGCCGGGCGGTCGCAGGCCGTTCCGGCTCGTACGAGGCAAATGGCAGAATTCCATGCGAAGGATGCCCCAGGAGCGGGACTACAGCCACCGCACGGCGGTGCAGAAACTGGGCGTCAAGCCTGACGAGCGGGTTGAGATCGCCGGCGACGTGGGCTCGGCGCTCCGCCGCGACGTCAAGGAAGAGCTCGGTCGCGGCCTGGTCCGCTCGGGCGAGCTCGACGGTGCCATCGTGCTGGTGGAATCGCTCGAAGAGGCGAAGGAGGCGCTCGTTCGCTACCGCCATCGGCTGCGCGACTCGGGCTACCTGTGGCTCCTCACGCGGAAAAGGGGACACGAGGGCTACCTCAATCAGATGACCCTAGTCCCGCACGCCAAGCGGATCGGGCTGATCGACAACAAGACGTGCTCGATCGACGACGAGCGCTCGGGGATCCGGTTCGTCGTGCCGCGGAGCCAGCGCAAGGCCAAGCGGGCCTCTGCGGCCTGACGCCGTTCCGCGGAGATCGGCCGTATGGGCTCGCCCATGAAGAACGCTCACAGCGCTCGATTTCGGACCTGGGCTCTTTGGAGCCCGATATACGGGCCTGAAAGGGCCCAGGTCCGCTAACCGGGGGTCTTCGGCGCCGGACGCCCGAGGGCCGGAGGCTCCGCGCGGATCAGTCGGCCAGCTCTCCGGCGCGGCCCGGGGGCGCCTCCGCGGCTTCCTTCGCGCTCGAGCCGCCCGGAAGCGCGGTCCAGGCCTGATCACTGCGGCGGGGCCGCTGGCGTCTCCGGCCGCGGCTGCTGCCTCTTCGCAGCATTCGCTTGAGCCTCTCGAGAGTCGCCATTCCGAGGTATCACTACCCGGGGCGCCCGGAAGCTAGAGCAGGTTCTCCAGCCCGACCACCGGCGAGCGGTCCAGCGAGCCCACCTTCCTGACGGCGAGCAGGACACCCGGCATGAACGACTCGCGGGCAACCGAGTCGTGGCGGATGGTGAGGGTCTGGCCCAGTCCACCGAAGACCACCTCCTGGTGGGCAACGAGGCCCGGCAGCCGCACGGAGTGGATCGGATCGTGGACGTTGGCCCCCGCCTCACGGACGAGATCCGCGGTTCGCTTCGCGGTCCCCGAGGGGGCGTCGAGCTTCCCTTCGTGGTGGAGCTCGATCACCTCGCATTCGGATAGGTGCCGCGCGGCTTGCTCCGCGAACTGCATCATCAGCACGGCGCCGATCGCGAAGTTAGGCGCCACGAAGAGGTTCGCGGACCCCACCCCTTCCAGCCGGGAGAAGTCGGCGCCGGTCGTGCCCATCACGCAGTGCACCCCCGCCTCGAGGCAGCTTCGGGCGTTCTCGAGCGCGGCGTCCGGCGTGGTGAAGTCGACCACCACGTCTGCCTCGGCGAGCACGTCGCCGAGGGCTGTGTCGAGCTGGGGGTCCGCGCGGCCGACCAGCGCCATGTCGTCGGCGTCCTCGACGGCCTGGCAGACGGTCTGGCCCATCCGCCCGGCGGCCCCGGACACCGCGACGTTGATCATGCGGTGGAGAATGCCGGGTTGACTGCCGTCAGCGCGGAGCGAAAGGCGTCCTCGTCCGCGCCGATGCCGGCGGCGGACATCCGCTCGGGGGCGAAGAGCTCCCGCGCCAGCGAGGTCACATCTTCCATCTTCACGGCGTCGATGGCGGCGAGCACCTCGTCGACGGTGAGGATCGGCACACCCAAAAGCAGCGAGGTGCCCAGACGGTTCATGCGCGAGAGCGTCGATTCCATCGACAGCACGGTGCGGCCCTTGACGTTCTCGCGGGCCCGCTCCAGCTCCTCGTCCTCCACCCCGTCCTCCAGCAGGCGCCGGAGCTCGGCGCCGATCACCTCCATCGCGGCGCCAACGTTCTCGGGCCGGGTGCCGACGTAGACGGCCACCTGGCCCGAGTCGGCGTAGTGGCTGGCGTAGGAGAACACTGAATACGCCAGACCGCGCTTCTCCCGGACCTCCTGGAACAGCCGCGAGGAGCTGGCGCCGCCGAGGATCGTGTCGAGCACGCGGAGCGCGAACCGGCGATCGTCAGCCCGCGGGATCCCCGGAGCGCCCAGGCACACGTGGTACTGCTCGGTGTCCTTCCTATGGAAGGCGATGCTGGGTCCGCCGCCGTTCGGCGACGCGGGGCCCGTCGGCGCCTCGCCAAGGGCCTTGCCGAACGCCTCCCCGGTGAGCTCGACGACCCGCTCGTGGTCGACGCTGCCCGCCGCCGCGACCACCATGTTCGGGTCCACGTAGTGGCTGTCGTGCCAGGCCGCGATGTGGGGGACGGGCACCGATGAGACGACCTCGGCGCGACCTATGATCGGTCGACCGAGGGGATGGTCGCCGAAGACCGCACCGGCGAGCACGTCGTGGACCTTGTCCTGCGGTTCGTCCTCGTACATCGCGATCTCCTCGATCACGACCTGGCGCTCCGAGTCGATATCCGGGTAGGAGGGCCGGAGCACCATGTCCTGGAGCACGTCGAACGCCCGGTCCAGATGGCGGTCAAGGAAGCGGGAGTAGACGGAGGTCGTCTCCTTGCCGGTCCCGGCGTTGACCTCCGCGCCCATCGCGTCGAACAGCTCGTCGATCTCTCGTGAGCTGAAGCGGTCGGTGCCCTTGAACAGAAGGTGCTCGAGGAAGTGGGAGATCCCCGCCTGCTCCGTACCCTCGTCGCGCGAGCCGGCCCGGATCCAGAAGCCGAGCGCGACGGAACGAACGGCGGGCATCGCCTCGGTTACGACTCTTACGCCCGAATCGAGCGTGGTGATCTGGGGCGCTTCAGTCACTCAGGTCTCTGGTCTCTGGTCGCTAGGTCCTAGAGCCACCTGTCCCAGCGACCAGCGACCAGCGACTAGCGCCTGCCGCCATCCCGCCGCCGCCCATTGCCGCCGTCGCGCCTCCGGCCGCCGCCGCGGGGGCCGCGATCGCCCGTGCCGACCCGGGCCAGCTCGTCCGCCGACTTGCCCTCCACCTCGGGGTCGTCGGCCAGGCGCAGCCCGATGCGGCCCCGCTCCGGGTCCACCTCGACTACCTTCACGGTCACCTCGTCGCCGCGGTTGAGCACGTCCTCCACGGTGTTCGGACGCTTGCCGGGGGCGATGTTGGAGATGTGCAGGAGGCCGTCGGTGCCCTTCGAGAGCTCGACGAAGGCACCGAACGTCGTGGTCTTGACCACTCTTCCGGTGTACTCGTCGCCGACCTCGACCTCCTTGGTCATCTGGCGGATCCTGTCAACGAGCGCCTCGCCCTGCTCGCCGGACTGCGCGTAGATGCGCACCACCCCGTCGTCGTCGACGTCGATCTGCGCGTCGTACTCCTCGGACAGGCCGCGAATCGTCTCCCCGCCCTTGCCGATGAGGGCGCCGATCTTCTCCACGTCGATCTGGATCTGGGTGATCCGCGGCGCGTAGGGCGACAGCTCGGCTCGCGGCTCCGAGATCGCATCCGCCATCTTGTCGAGGATCGTCAGCCGCGCCTCCCGCGCCTGGGTGAGCGCGTCGCGCAAGATCTCGAAGGTGACGCCGGCGATCTTGATGTCCATCTGGAGCGCGGTGATGCCCTTCGCCGTACCGGCAACCTTGAAGTCCATGTCACCGAGGTGGTCCTCCACGCCCGCGATGTCGGTCAGGACGATGTAGTCCTCGGCCTCCTTGATCAGGCCCATGGCGATACCCGCCACCGGCGCCTTGACCTTCACGCCGGCGTCCATCAGCGCGAGCGTCGAGCCGCACACCGAGGCCATCGAGGACGACCCGTTGGACTCGAGGATGTCGGATACGACCCGGATGGTGTACGGGAACTCTTCCTCCGGCGGGATCACCGGCACGAGCGCCCGCTCGGCAAGCGCACCGTGGCCGATGTCGCGGCGCTTGGGCCCCCGCATGAAGCCGGCCTCCCCCACCGAGAAGGGCGGGAAGTTGTAGTGATGGAAGTAGCGCTTGGACTCCTGGAGGCCGAGGGTGTCGAGTCGCATCTCGTCCCTGGTCGTGCCGAGCGCCGCCACCGAGAAGGCCTGCGTCTGGCCGCGGGTGAAGATCGCCGAGCCGTGGGCGCGGGGCGCGGCGCCGATCTCGATCCAGATGTCCCGGATCTGGTCCGCGGCCCGGCCGTCGGGCCGCTTCTTGTCCACGGCAATGCGCCGCCGGATGATGTCCTTCTCGAGCTTGTCGAACGCGAGCTGCACCGCTCTCCGCCGTTCCCTGTACGCCTCGGGGTCGGCCTCCGGATCGCCCGACAGCTCCTCGAGCACCTGCTCCTCGACTCGCTTCGTGGCCTCCTGGCGCTCGAGCTTGTCCACCACCTTGGTGGCCTCGTCGAGCTCCGCGCCGAAGCGCTCTCGGACCTCGGTGAGGATGGACTCGTCGACCTCGGGCGGCTCGATCTCGACCTTCTCCTTGCCCGCTTCGGAGCGCAGGTCGTGCATGGCCGCGCACAGCTTCTTGATCTCCTCGTGTGCGATGTCGAGCGCGTCGAGAATCTCGGCCTCCGAGACCTCGCTGGCCCCCGCCTCGACCATCAGGATCGCGTCCTCGGTGCCGCCCACGACGAGGTCGAAGGGGCTCTCCAGCAGCCACTCCTCGTCCGGGTTGACGAGGAAGTTGCCCTCGGCGTCCTGCCCGATGCGCACGGCCCCTACCGGAGCAGGGAAGGGAATGTCGGACACCATCAGGGCGGCACTGGCGCCGTTCATCGCGAGCACGTCGTAGGGGTGCTCGTGGTCCACCGACATGGGTATCGCCACGAGCTGGGTCTCACGCGTCCAGCCGTTCGGGAAGAGGGGGCGCAGCGGCCTGTCGATCATGCGCGCCGTCAGCGTGGCCTTCTCCCCGGCGCGGCCCTCGCGGCGGAAGAAGCTGCCTGGGATCTTCCCGGCTGCGTACATCCGCTCCTCCACGTCCACGGTAAGCGGGAGGAAGTCGACGTCGCGCTGGTTGCCCGCGGTCGCCGTGCAGAGGACCTTGGTCTCCCCTGCAGTGACGACCACGGCCCCGCTCGCCTGCCTGGCGAGCTTGCCGGTCTCGAACGCGATCTCACTCCCGCCGATCTCGACCGAGACCCGGCTTACTGCATCAGTCATGTGGTTCCTTTCAGCGCCGCCTCCGGTTGGCAGCATCGTCTTTGCATCTGTCGATACGAATCCGAGTTGATGCTATCAGCGGCCCTGCGGCCCGCCGCCATGGCAGGCTACGGACGATGCCGCTCCTAGAGATGCCCGACGGCGTGACGCTCCATTGGGAGGAGCATGGCGAGGGACCGACGGTGCTGGTCGCGGGCTTCTCCTACGGGTATCCGGACATGGTGCGCGGGCTCGTGCACGAGCTGTGCGCGGATCACCGTGTGCTGGTGCCGGACCTGCGCGGCACGGGCGGCTCGACGCGTCGCGGTCCCTACGACATGGCCACTGACGTCGCTGACCTGACGGCGGTGATGGAACGGGCGGGCGGTGCCGCGGTCGCGGTCGGGATCGGCGACGGCATCTTGCGGGCAGTCGAGGTGGCGGCGGCGCGACACGACCTGATCGAGGCGGTGGTGACCTCGGGCTACCCCTCGCTCTTCCGCGAGGAGATACGCGGAACCGACGCCCTGACGGCCTCCAGCTCGGTGCTCTCGGCGCTGGTCAAGCTGCTGGAGAACGACTACCGCGCTGCGATAAGGACGATCATGGAGTCCGCCAACCCCGACGTCCCCGAGTCCGATCTCCGAGAGCGCGTCGATCGCGTCGTGGCGCACTGCTCGCACGAGGCAGCGGTCGCGCGCATGCGCAACTGGATTGCCGCGGAGGTGGGCGAAGCCGCTCGCGCCCTCGGCGACCGCCTCTGGATCCTGGCCTACCCGCGAAACCCGTGGTTCCCGGAAGAGCTGGCGGACCACGTGCCCACCCTCCTTCCCGAAGCGCACCTGGAACGGGTGGCCGACGGCGCCCTCAGCCGCCCGGACCTGACCGCGCGGGCGGTCCGCAGGATCACCCGCCCCGTAGCTGCATGAGGAGCTGCTCGCCCGGCACGCCCGGGTGGGCCGAGCCGTCGACGAACAACGTGGGCGTGGTCACCACGCCGGCGCGGATGCCGCTGCGGAAGTCACGCTCGACACGCTCCGCCACCAGCTCAGAGCGGCGGTCCTCCTCGAAGCGGTCGAGATCGAGGCCGAGGTCCTTGCAACGCGACCAGAGGTGCGGGTCGTCGAGGTGCCCCTGGTCCTCGTAGACGGAGTCGTGGAACTCCCAGAAGCGCCCCTGGATCCCAGCGGCCTCGGCGGCGTGGGCGAGCACGCGGGCGCGGTGATGCTTCGAGACGACCGGGAAGTACCGGAAGACGCGCCGGGCCGGAACCTCCGAGAGGAGCGCGTGAGCCTTGGCGCAGTAGGGACATTCGAGGTCCGCGTACTCGATGACCACGGGCCCCTCGCCGCGGACATGGTCGTCGGGCCCCGGCTCAGGCGGGGGTGTGCTGGTCCAGCGCGTCAAAGATGAGGTTCGCGCCGGGAATCTCGAGCGGCGAAGGCGACTTGTGCGCCCACTCGACCGTCAGGTCCGGGCCGATCATCACGAGCGCCCGCTTGGCCATCCCGTGACCCTCCGCATAGACGCCATAGCGCTGGGCCACCTCGCCCTTGGGGTGAAAGTCGGCGAGCAGCGGGATCGAGACGCCCAGGCTCTGCTGGAAGGCGCTGTGGCAGAAGGCGCTGTCGACGGAGACACCGTAGAGCTTCACCCCACGGCGCTCCAGCTCCGGCACCACCTCCTCGTAGACGGAGAGCTGGTCGGTGCAGACCGGGCTGAAGTCCGCCGGATAGAACACAAGGACGGTCCTCTGCCCGCGCAGGTCCTCCAGCGAGACTTCCTGGCCGTCCTGATCCCGGAGCGTGAAGTCCGGGGCAGGGCTGCCCGGCTCGATCATCGCCGCAGCCCGAGCTCCTGGATCAGTGCGCGGTAGCGGTCGATGTCGCTGCGCTGGAGGTACTGGAGCAGGCGCCGGCGCTTCCCCACCAGCATCAGCAGGCCCCGGCGGGAGTGATGGTCCTTGGTGTGCTCGCGAAGGTGCTCGGTCAGGTCGTTGATCCGAGCGGTGAGCAGGGCGACCTGTACCTCTGTGGAGCCGGTGTCGCCGGGGCTCTTGCCGTGTCTGTCGACGATTTCGCGCTTTGCGTCGGCGGTAAGCGTCATGCGGGCCGAAACCGTAGCAACGCTTGGCTGGCAGCTGGCAGTGGCTAGGGCCGAATTCCTGGCGACTGGCGACTGGCCACCAGATCCTTCGCCTGCTCGATATCGCGCTGCATCTGCTCAACCAGGGCGGTAGGCGATTCAAAGCGGCGCTCCCCCCGCAGGCGTTCGACGAAGGCGATCCGGAGTGTTTGCCCATAGAGGTCGCCCTCGAAGCCGATCATGTGGGCCTCCACGAGCAGGCCGCGGCCCGTTTCGAACGTGGGTCGTACCCCCACGTTCACGGCGGAGGGATAGCCGTGGGCCCAGGCCGCGTATACGCCGTGGCCGGGGCAGACGTAGCGATCGTCGGGCACGAGATTGGCCGTGGGCACCCCGAGCTCGTGTCCGCGGCGATCGCCTTCCACGACCTCGCCCTCGAACAGGAACGGCCCGCCCAGGAAGTCCGCCGCCTTCTTCACCTCCCCGGCCAGCACGAGGCCCCGTATGTGGCTCGAGGAAACCGTCTCGCCGGCCACCTCGACCAGCGGAACCACACGGGTATCGAACTCGTCGCGCCCCTGCAGGAACTCCGGTGTTCCCTTCGCGCCATGGCCGAAACGGAAGTTCTCACCGACCGATACCTGCTCCGCGTTCAGCTGGCTCTCCAGCACCTCCTCCACGAAGCGCTCAGCGCTGCGGCTCGCGAAGTCGCGGTCGAACGGGATCACCACCAGCTCCTCCACCCCCAGTCCCGCGATCAGGTCACGCTTGACCGGCAGCGGCGTGATCAGCTTCGGGAGGGCCTCTGGGTGGAGGATCGCCAGTGGGTGCGGCTCGAAGGTCAACACGGTGTCGTTGCCGCGGATCACCTCGCGGTGTCCGAGATGCACACCGTCGAAGGTCCCGATGGCCACCTTGCGGGGTCGACCCTCCCCCATGGGGATCTCGGGCAGGGGGCTGACCTTCATCGCGGCGAGAACACTATGGCCGGCCGCAGCTCGTCGCCGCGCGGCTCACCGATGGCCACGAGCTCGCCGGAACGGGTCAGTCGGACGGCCCCCTCCTCACCCCGGGCGGCCAGCCGCCTGCCGTGGGCCACCGCGGCCGCGTCGCTCTCGTCCAGGGCTCGCTCCGGCAGGAAGTCCAGCGCCTCGGCCAGCGGCACTAACCGGTCGGGATCCGCCTGCTCGAGCCGAAAGTGGCCGACCGCAGTGCGCTCGAGCTCCTCGCAGTAGGCGTCGCCGAGGTCGGCGACCAGGCTCCGCACGTACGTGCCGGAGGAGCACTCGACCTCCAGGCCGCAGCGATCGCCCTCGCGCCACAGCAGCTCGAATCGGTGGACGGTGATGGGACGCTCCGCCACCTCCACCTGCTCGCCCCTGCGGGCGAGCTCGTACGCCCGCTTGCCCCCGACCTTCAGGGCCGAGTACGCCGGGGGGCGCTGAATCAGCTCGCCGGTTGGCAGCTGGAGCTCTCCCGGCACGCAACCGGTGTGCTCGAGCCTCCCCTCGCGGTCGCCTGTGTTCGATACCCAGCCGAGTCGCGCCACCGCCCGGTACGTCTTGTTCAACGCCGCGAAGAAGCGCTGAGCCCGCGTTGCGCGACCGACCAGCACCAGGAGCAGACCGGTGGCGAATGGGTCGAGCGTTCCGGCGTGACCGGCCTTGGTGCCGGGTGGGAAGCGCCGGCGCACCTCCGCCACTACGTCGTGCGACGTCTTCCCGGCCGGCTTCGGGTAGAGGACGACGCCGGCGGGGACCAACTAGCCGTGAGGGAGCTGGGTCGCGATCTGCTCGCGAAGGGTGCGGATCAGCTCGTCATAGGGCAGCGCGGTGGTGAACCCGGCCGCCTGCCGGTGCCCGCCGCCGCCCATCTGCCGCGCGATCACCGAGACGTCCACGCGGCCGTCCGTGGCGCGCAGGCTCACCTTTCGCATGCCGGCTCGCTCGTCGGCGAGCAGCTCGCGCACGAGGACGGCCACCGCCGTTCCCTGCACGGCGCGCACGTGGTCGACGACGCCCTCCGAGTCCGTCTCCACCGCTCCCGTCTCCTCGAAGTCCCGCTTGGTCAGATGGGCCACCGTAAGCGCGCCGCCGTCGTGCCGCTCGACGCTCGAGAGCGCACGTGACAGCAGCTCCAGCCGCGAGAAGGGCAGGTCCTCGTAGAGCCTGCGATAGACGTCGTGCGGAGAGACGCCCACCTGGATCAGCTCGGCGGCCAGGATGTGCGCCTCCGGCGTGGTGTTCTCGTACATGAACCGGCCGGTGTCGGTCACCAGCGCGACGTACAGCGCATCGGCGATCGGGAGCGTGATCTCGGCGCCCAGCTCCTTGGCGAGCCCGTACACGATCTCCGCCGTGCAGGAGGCGCTGCCGACCACCAGGTTCACGGTCCCGAAGCGCGTGTTGTCGTGGTGGTGGTCGATGTTCAGCACGTGAAGGCCGTCACGCTTGAGGAAGTCCATGGGCATGCGGTCGATGTTCCCGCAGTCGAGGAACACGATCGTGCGCTCGTCCACGTCGTCGGGCGGCGCGCCCACGAGGTCATCGAACTTGAAGCTCCGGTACTCCCAGGGCAGCGGGAACTCCTCCGGCGCCATGTACATCAGGGAGTCCTTGCCGAGCTGCTGGAGGATCTGGTGCATCGCGAGGAGCGACCCGAGCGCGTCGCCGTCCGGGTTCTCGTGCGTGGTCAGGAGAAGCTTGTCCGCCTCTCGCAACTCGGCCAGGACCTGGTCGCGGGCGGCTGTGGCGACGGTATTCAACCCTTTTCGCCCTCGTCGAGCAGCTGGCTGATGCGCATCCCCCTGGCGATCGACTCGTCGTACACGAACTCGAGCGTGGGGGTGCGCTTCATCCTGAGCGCACGAGCGATGTGGGCCTGGAGCACGCCGTGGGAGGAGGCGAGCCCGGCCAGGGTCCGGTCCCGGTCGGCCTCGTCGCCGAGCACACTGACGAATACGCGCGCACGGCGCAGGTCTGGGCTGGTCTCCACGGCGGTCACGGTCACGAAGCCTATGCGAGGGTCCTTCAGACCCTCGGCAAGCCGCCAGGAGAGGGCTTCCCGGACGGCCTCGTTGACCCGCCGCATGCGCTCGGTCGGCATCCTAGCCGTCCAAGAGCTCGTCCCCTGACACCATTGCTCGTTCCACGCGCACGCCCTCGGGGAACATCGATTCGACGTACCGCTCGAGACCCGCGGCGGCGTCGCGCAGCGGCCCGGGGCGCGACCCCACCAGCGCGGCGGAGATCGTGGCGCGCTGCCAAAGCTCGTGGTGATCCGTCTCCGAGACTGCCGCGCCGAAGCGCCGCTGGAGCTGCGCCTTCAGCGCCTGAAGCTCCTTGCGCTTGCCCTTCAGGCTCCCGTTTTCGGGGAAATGCAGGTGGATTTCTAGGAGGCAGACAAAGCTCATCGGGTTGCTGGTCGCTGGTCTCTGGTCGCTGGGCTCGGGCTCTTTCCCAGCGACCAGCGACTAGCGACCCGGCACTAAGCCAGGGTCTGCTCCACCTGCTTCGTCTCGTAGACCTCGAGCGTATCCCCTTCTTTGATATCGGCGAAGTTCTCCAGGACGATTCCGCACTCCAGGCCGGCTGTTACTTCCCGGACGTCGTCCTTGAATCGGCGCAGCGAGGCGACGCGGCCGTCGTAGACAACCGTGCCGTCGCGCACGAGGCGGACGCGGGCTCCGCGCCGCACGGTCCCGTCGACGACCACCGAGCCGGCGATGGTGCCGGCTCGCGACGACTTGAACAGCTGCCGGACCTCGACGTTGGCGACGGTCTCCTCGACCTCCTCGGGCTCCAGCATGCCCTCCATCGCGTCGCGAAGGTCCTCGATCACCTTGTAGATCACCGAGTAGGTGCGGATCTCGACGCCCTCGCGGTCCGCGACCTGGCGGGCGTTCTGGACGGGGCGAACGTTGAAGCCGATGATCACGGCGTCGGAGGCCGCGGCCAGCATGACGTCGGACTCATTGATGCCGCCGACCCCGTCGTGGATCACGTTGACGGTGACCCGCTCCTGTGGCAGCTTCGCGATCTCGTCAGCCAGCGCCTCGAGCGAGCCCGCGACGTCGGCCTTGAGAATCAGCGCCAGCTCCACCGCGCCCCGCTGCGCGCGTGCCATGACGTCCTCGAGCGAGACCCGGACACCGGCCCGGCGCGCGAGCGCCTCGGTCTTCAGCCTGTTCGAGCGCTCGCCGGCGAGTCTTCGCGCATCGCGCTCGTTGGACACCACGCGGAAATGCTCGCCCGCCTCGGGGACGCCGTCGAAGCCGAGCACCTCCACCGGCATGCCCGGGGTGGCCTGCTTGACGCGCTCGCCGCGGAAGTCGTGCATGGCGCGGGCGCGGCCGGCGTGCTCCCCGGCGACGAGGGCATCACCGACCTGGAGCCGTCCGCGCTGGATCAGCAGGGTGACCACCGGCCCGCGGCCGGGGTCGAGACGCGACTCGATCACAACCCCGGAGGCCTCGGTGTTCGGGTTGGCCTTGAGCTCCTGGATCTCGGCCAGGGTCACAAGCGTCTCGAGCAGCTCGTCGAGGTTCTGCTGGGTCTTGGCCGAGACGTCGACGAACTCGGTGTCGCCGCCCCAGTCGGCGGGGGTCAGGCCCTGCTGGGCGAGCTCGCCTCGGACCCGGTTCGGATCCGCGCCCTCCTTGTCGATCTTGTTGACCGCCACCATGATCGGCACTCCGGCCGCCTTGGCATGGTCGATCGCCTCGACCGTTTGCGGCATCACGCCGTCGTCGGCGGCTACCACGATCACGGCGATGTCGGTGGCGCGGGCGCCGCGGGCCCGCATGGCGGTGAACGCCTCGTGGCCGGGCGTGTCCAGGAAGGTGATCGTGTCACCGTCGTGGCGAACCTGGTAGGCGCCGATGTGCTGGGTGATGCCGCCCGCCTCGCCGGACGCCACCTCGGTCTCCCGGATCGCGTCGAGCAATGAGGTCTTGCCATGGTCGACATGACCCATGATCGTGATCACGGGCGGGCGCTCCTCGAGCTCCTCGTCGGTGTCCTCGTACCGCGGCTCCTCCTCCACCTCGTCGACCGCGTGAACGATGGTGACCTTCTTGTCGAGGGCGTCCGCGACGACCTGGATCGCGTCGTCCGAGAGGGTCTGGGTGAGGGTTGCCATCTCGCCCAACTCCATGAGCTTCTTGATGACCTCCGAGGCGCCCAGGCCGAGCGACTCGGCCACCTCCTTGACGGTGGCCCCGGACTGAATCTCGGTGGCCGGCTCCTCGCGCGGCTCCTCGCGCGCGGCCGCCTCTGCCTCGAGATCCGGCTCCACCCAGCGCGGCCTGCGGCGCCTGCCGCGACCGCGTCGCGGCGGCTGCTGCGGTGGAGGCGGCGGGCGGTCGCGGCGGGCGGCCTGGGAGTCGATCACCACCCGGC
>JBKPHP010000064.1:0-6011 GCA_046729895.1 Actinomycetota bacterium | reverse complement strand
CGCATCTAGTGGGCCGTCAAGCGGCCAAGCAGCGCGGCAGGTCCATGCCCCCGGGCCTGCTCTTTAGCTCGTCGTCAGGACCGGCGCCCGGCTCGAACTCTCGCAAATAGGAGGAGCTGCGTACAGGGTCGACTTGACTTTCATGCGTCGTCCTTTGCGAGCGTCTCGCGAGCCTCAACCGACACGCCTGCTCCGACGCGGAATCGGAGGGCGTTGGGACTTGACCGAGCGTCGCAGGCTCTTGCAGCGATCGAGTACGCGCGCGAACTGGTTCGCTACTCCCTGCTCACGGCTGCGGTGTGAACACTCCTCCCTCCTGCCGGCGGGGGTCGGTGTCACGAGAGCCGGCCTGGGTCCTTCGCGCTCCGCAAAGTCACCCGTCACCCGCCACCCGCAGCCCCGTGATTGGCCGGGGGGCCCCGCGCTCTCCGCGGCGGCTATGCGTCGTGGTAGATCTCGATACGTGGGTGGCCCTCGACGCCTGCTTGCTGCATGGCGTCGCGCAGCTCGGCGCGAGCGAGGAACGCCTCGGCGTCGGCTGCCGTGGCAAAGCCGTGGATGACCAGCACGGTGCTGGGGTCGTCCTTCGCCCGGTAGACGCTCTCGTGGGTCACCCCGCCCGCCTTCTGTACGTCGGCAAAACCGTCATAAGCGTTGCGCCACGCGTCGTAGTCGGCGACGCGATGCTGAATCATCGCTGTTACTGCCATGGCGGAGCTCCTTCGTTGGGCTGGGAGGGATAGCCGCGTGCAGGGGCGCGGATCCACCGGCACTCGGATGCGTCCCCAGCCGGCGGCGTGGCCCGCCGGCCGGGGGTCAAGATCCGACGCGGCGGCTCTAAGCCCTAGTAGGCGCTTCGAGGACGCCGACCTGCTGCATGAACGACATCACATCGAAGTACTGACGTGACTCCTTGATCGCGTCGCCCTCGAACCTAAAGGTGAACGAGGCGCGAGTGGTCTGGTGCTTGCCGGTGGGCGCTATCTCGCCCTGCGGTCCAGCCATCGGACCAGTCAACGTCCCATTCCAGGTCACCTCCAGCGCAGCGGTGTCGTCGCTGGCGCAGACACTCGTTACCGTGCCGTTGGAGTCGGGCATCGCCCGCTTCCAGCCATTGAACAGGTCGACGACCTCGTGCGCGCCGTCGGCGCGGCGACCAGTCCCGATCTCGTCATAGACGCAGTCGGCCGTCATCGCCGCCTCCAGCCGATTCCAATCGGCCGCGTTGTAAGCCTCGATGAACCCGCGCGCGGCGTTAGCGAGCGACTCCTGAGACATAAGCGTTTCCTCCTATCCGGGGTGAAGTGGTATCGGAAACGTCGTGCAGAACCAGACAGCGGCATGGCCCTCAAGCGGCGAGGCCGAACCGTGTCAACCCCAATGGATGACTACCCCAGCCTACGCCGCTTCTGTGCCCTCCGGCAATCTCTTTTCGATCGGCCTCGGCGCCGGAGCTCTTGCCGACACACTCCGCTCCTGCTCTTCTTCGGACGCAACCATCTCGTCGGCACGCCGCAGAGTCTCGCTCCGGACGATTCGCAAGAGACTCGCGTGACGCGTCCGCTGCTTCCGCACGCCGCGCGATGCGGGAGGGAGCATCGCCGTTCGTTACCTAGCGTTACGCCCGCCGGGCATGAAAAGCAGGAGCGGCGCGTGGCCGCTCGGTGAGAGAGGGGCGCGGCAGGAGCTGTTCGGCGTCGGCGAGCGCGACCTGGGCGAGCCGGGCGCTTCCGCGCAAGATCGTCCGGCCGGCGAGCGCTCGAGCCGCTCCACGCGGCCGAGGGTTGGCTGCTGCCGTCGGCCGGGCGTATCGCGGGGAGGAAGCGGGGAGGGTCAGCCGACGGGCGCGAGCGGGCCGCAGCCCTCGACGTCCGAGACGAGCGCCTCTGCGGTCCCGGGGAGCAGCCGGTCGCTCTCCACGAGGTTGTCGGAGAGACCATGCAGCGCCGCCCGCGCCTCGCGCGCAGCGAGGTCGCTCGCGAGGTCCTCACAGAAAAAGAGGGCGTCGGCGGCCTCGCGCACGATCTGCTGCTCGGCGGGCCGCAGCTTACCCGCCGATAGGTCGTCGAGCCTCTTCACGACGCGGCCGTATGCCTGTGCACGTTCGGAAGTCACGCAGCCGAGGCTAACAGGACCCAGCGGCCGCCGGCCGTGGTCTCGCCCTCGGCGAGGCTTCGGCATCCCGGCCCCGAGAGCCGCCCGTCGCAGGCGCGGCCGTGAGCTGCTGGGGGTCGACCCCGCTCTCAAGGATGAGCTCGGCACGATCCGCTGAGCCATCGCAACTTAACTTCCCGGCTCAGCTCAATATTGGCGCGGGCATCCGATCGGCGGCCCGATCTGTCCCTCAGAGCGAAGCTCGGTTCGTGTAGCGGTGCCGGCTGGCGGCATGACCGCTGCGGTCGAGATTGTGCGCGCTTATCGCCGTGGGGCCAAGGCGGATCGGGGGACCTATCTAGCCGAACCGGGCTTGGCGGACCTCCAAGCGTCGCGGCCGAGCGGCCGCCCTCGCCGCTCAGCATCCGGGCGCCGCCGGCCGCGGACTGACGGCCGGGTGGCGAGCCGAGGCCATGACCAAGACCCGTGCCGTCGCGCGCTGTGTAGTACTCCATGTCGAGCCATTTGAGCCACGCCTCGCGGGCGGCGAAGTCAAGTCCTGGAACTTGACTCCAGACTCTTTCGACGCGGGAGGGCGGGCCGGGACCGCACCCCTAGGGGGCTTCCGAAACGGCTAGCGAAACTCCCGGCATGCCATGATCCAGGCACGATGCCGGAAGCCGAGCAGCCGCCTCAACCTCCCAAGCCCAGGAAAAAGGGCGTCATGGGGAGTCAGCGCTCGGGAACCACCCGCAGAAACTTCTTGCGCGAGCTGAAGAGAGCGGCGCGTGGCCGCTTAGACAGGCGGAGCCCCCAGAACTAACACGGAGCGGTCCCGGGCCGCGGGGGAGTCCCCGGAACCCGGCCCCCGCGCCATGAGCGCGGATGGCCGGGGAAAGGTCGAAAAGTCGCCCGTGTGGCCGGCCTTTCCGCAACGGAGCGAACCCTCCACGCGGAGGGCTGCTCCGCCCTTCCGGTTTTGAAGACCGGATGCGCATGCGACTCCGACAGCCTGGGTGCGCTGACGGTCTCGCGGAATCCGCGCCCTGATGACGACGGCGCCGACCCGACCAACGCCGTTCGGGCGCTGCCGGTTGAGATCCGCTAGACGGTCAGGGCGGCCCGCCGCCCACTACTTGGGGGGATCGCGACCGGTCCGCGCCCGCCGCGACGCCTTCGGCTCAGCTCGCTCGCCGCGGCGGTGGGCCGGGCGGCTGACGGGAGAGCCCCTTTCCTAGCATCGTTGCTGTGAGCGAGATCGCGCGTTTCCGCTTTTCCTTCGCGCCCGCCTATCGCTTGCCGGCGCAGGCGTTCGGCATCAGCCCTGCAACGGCCTGGGTCGATGTGGGCGCCCGGGCGCTCGATGCCCGTTTCGGTCCGTGGCGGGTCTCAACGCCCCTCGCGAACGTGACCGATGTCGCGGTGACTGGGCCGTACGCATTCTGGAAGACCGCGGGGCCCGCGCGCCTCGCGATCACCGACCGCGGCCTGACGTTCGCGACCAACGGGGACCGGGGCGTGCTGATCTCGTTTCGGGGCCCCCACGCGTGGCCTCGATCCATTGGGAGTCCTCCGGCATCCTGAGCTGACGGTCACGGTCGCCGACGTGGATCGGCTGGCCGAGCTGCTAAGCGCACGCTGCGAGAGGTCCCGACGACAACTGAAGAGCGTGATCCGCGAGCCTCTGAGCTCTCGACGCCGACGCTAGGTGCGCTGATCAGGAACGGTCGCCTGCAGGAAGGGCGTCGCCGAGCTGGCGCGCGCGTCGATGGCTTGGCGAACTCGGTCCGGTCTTGGCGAACTTAGGCTGCCGCGGACGTGAGCGGAAAGCTCACGCCGGTCAGCTCCTCCGAGAGCGCCCACAGCCGCCTCGCGGTCTCGGGGTCGCTCGCCGACGCGCTGCGGCCGACGAGGGTGGGATGACCGCGCTGCTCCTTGAAGCCGTCGGGCCCGACGTAGCTCGCGCCGGGGAGGTCCTGAGTCGCCGCGTACAGCGTGGGCAGCGCGCCCATCTCGTCGCTCTGGGCGATCAGCCTGTTGGTGATCGCCATGACGGTGTTCTGAACGAGGTTCTCGGTGCGCTGCTGGAGCTTGGTCGCTGCGTACCCCGGGTGGGCTGCCAGGGCGCGGAGGTCGGAGCCCGCGGCGTGCAGGCGTCGCTGCAGCTCGAGCGTAAAGAGCAGGTTCGCGAGCTTCGACTGCCCGTAGGCGCCCCAGCGCTGATAGTCCCCACGCTCCCAGTTGAGGTCGTCGAGGCGGATCCTGCCGGCTCGATGGGCGCCAGAGGCGACGGTGACGACGCGATCGCCGATCCGCTCCAGGAGCAGGTTCGTCAGCGCGAAGTGGCCGAGGTGGTTCGTGCCGATCTGCAGCTCGAACCCGTCCTTCGTACGCCGCTCGGGAGTCGCCATCACACCCGCGTTGTTGACGAGCACGTGAAGCTCGCCCTCCCAGGCCTCGGCGAACGTGCGGACCGACGCCAGGTCGGCGAGGTCGAGCCGCCGCACCTCCCGCTCGCCGGGGATCGTCGCCGCCGCCTGCTCGCCCTTGGCCGGGTCGCGCACGGCGAGGACGACGCGCCCGCCGGCGCGTCCGAGCTCGCGAGCGGCAGCAAGGCCGACGCCGCTGTTGGCACCCGTCACGAGGAAGCTGCGGCCATCGAGGCGGGGCAGGTCGGCGGCGGTCCACTTGCGCGAGCTCATGGCGGTCAATCTACGCGCTCTGCCCTCGTCCACGCTCCCACCGCCGCTCTTTATGCGGGTGAGGACGAAGCCGGTCGGGACGGTTCCGGGTCAGTGGGAAGCCAGTTCAGGGTGCCCTGAAAGTTGGGCAGCGGCATCGCGCGGCTGAACGACCCACGCGACGCGGGGGAGGGGACGCTGGGCGAAATGCTGAGGCCGCTCTACATCGACTAACTCGCAAGGCAGGTCCCCAAGCGGGCGCGTAGCTCGGGCTGAAGCGGCCCGAGCTAGCCTAGTTCGGGCCGAAGCGGCCCGGCTCTGCGCACGCCGCCGCGGTCGCGCCACCGACCTCACGCGCGCGGAGGGTAGCGCCCGCCCCCCCGCAGCCATCTTGCGCTCCGTGCAGCGCCTGTCGGGCGGTGCAGTGCTCCCAAGGGGGGCCGGCGTGTTGCTGGCACGGGGTGTGCCGCGAGTTTGCGCGGAGATCGCGGACAGGGCATCCTGCGGAGATGCTCTCGTTTGTCGCAAAGGAGCCGGGGGCGGAGGTCCCAGAGCCACCGCCCGACCTGCCGCCGCTGGAGCCGGAGGGGCCTCCGGAGGAGGAGCCGGAGCCGGACGAGATGCCCGAGCCCCCCGGGGAGCCGGAGGAGGAGCCGGTCCCCGCGTAGGGTGGCCGCGTCGGCTGCGCCGAGCGAGCACGCCCTGCTACACCCGATGCCCTAGTCGGGCAAGTACAGGTCGGCGGTCGCCGTATATCTGACCCGGTCCGGAAGCGATCAGCGCGGGAGCTGCCCGGCGCTTTCCGATCACGCGGCTCGACGCCCGTCACTGGGTTGTGGCCGAAGCGGTCGCGTCGCTGTCGCTGTCAGGGTGATCGCTTGACGCCGACTGCGGTCGCGCAAGGACCTTGGCCACGCCGCTTGCTGATCTTGCTCGAAGGAGGCGCGGGCCAAAGCCCCGTCGGATATCGGACCCGCGTCAGCTGGTGGGTGGGGCCGGTGTTAGGCCGTGTCGGCGCATGACCTCCGCAACCTTCGCTGGGTCCGGCGGGCCTCCGGGAGTCGACGCCAGCACGTCGTGGATCTCGCGGAAGTAGTCGGGAGTCATGACGCCGGGGGTGGACATGGCGAGGAACTTGGCGTCTACGGTCCCGTGGTTGTCGAACCCGTGGACAGCGCCGCGAGGGATGCAGACGGCCTCGCCGGGGCCAATGTCGAGCGGCCGACTGTACGAGCG
>JBKPHP010000063.1:0-3334 GCA_046729895.1 Actinomycetota bacterium | reverse complement strand
TCCATGGGCGGCTCCTCCTACTGCGGACGAGGGAACTGCGTGCCGACCATGCGGTCCCACATGCGGTCGGTGAGCAGCTTCCGCTGGGTGAGGGCGAGCCGGGCTGACGGGGTCACGAGGTAGCGGGTGCGCGGCCGTCGCCGCGTGAGCGCCTTCTCGATTGCGCGTGCCACCGCCTCGGGCCCACCGCCCAGGCGCGCAAGCGGGCCCTCGTACGCGCCGGCCGTCTGGGCCGCCACCGCGCTGTTGAAGTCCGCGTAGGGGCCTCCGTCGGCCTCCGTTTCGCCCATCGAGCTCACCGCCGCGTGGGCGAATTCGGTCTTGATCAGGCCCGGCTCGATCACCACGACGTCGACGCCGAAGCCCTGGACCTCGAAGCGCAGGGCGTCCGAGATCGCCTCCACGGCGTGCTTCGTCGCGTGGTAGATGCCGCCGCCCGGGAAGGTGAGCTTCCCGCCCATGGAGCTCACGTTCACGATGCGGCCGTGGCGCTTGCGCCTCATCCCGGGGAGCACGAGCTGGCACATCCGGATCAGCCCGAAGACGTTGGTCTCGAACTGGGCCCGGATCGAGTCGAGCGGGATCGACTCGATCGCGCCGCTCTGGCTGTAGCCGGCGTTGTTGACGAGCGCGCCGACGGCGCCCTCGGCCTCCTCGACCGCCTGCACGGCGGCCTGCATCGACGATTCGTCGGTCACGTCGAGGGCGAGGGTGCGGCAGCCCTTGCCCTTCAGGTCCTCGATCGACTCGGGGCGGCGCGCGGTCGCGTACACCGTGAGACCGCGCCCGGCGAGGCGCTCCGCCGTGGCGCGGCCGATCCCGGTGGAGCAGCCCGTGATCAGGACCGCCTTCGTGACGTCCGCCACGGACGAAGCCTATCCGGCCCAGGTAGCCTCCGCCGCCGATGCAGGCGGTGACCTTCCAGGCGCCAGGCGAGGTGCGGGTGGAGGAACGACCCGAGCCGGAGCTGCTGGCGGCGGACGACGCGGTGGTGCGGGTGGAGACCACCGGCGTCTGCGGCTCGGACCTGCACATCTACCACGGCCGGGTGCGGATCGAGCCGGGCTTCACGCTCGGGCATGAGTTCGTAGGCACCGTGCTGGCCGCCGGCGACGCCGTGTCCGAGGTGGCCGAGGGCGATCGCGTGCTGGGCTGCTTCTGCACCGCCTGCGGCAACTGTTTCTTCTGCCGCCGGGGCGAGTACCACAAGTGCGACGAGGGGCGGGTGTTCGGTCACGGCAAGACCCTCGGCTCGCTTCAGGGATCCCAGGCGGAGCAGGTGCTCGTCCCGCGGGCAAACCTCACGCTGCGGCGGGTGCCCGAGGGGATGTCCGATGAGGCCGCGCTGTTCGCGGGCGATGTGATGGGGACCGGCTATCACGCCGTGGACCAGGCGGGCCTCCGCCCCGGCGACACCGCCGCCGTGCTGGGCCTGGGGCCGGTGGGGCTCTGCGCGGTGCAGGCGGCAAGGGCCGCGGGGGCGGCCCGGGTGGTGGCGATCGACACGGTCGCCCAGCGCCTGCGGATGGCGGAGTCCTTCGGTGCCGAGCCGGTGCACCTCACAGAGGACGACCCCCGGCAGGCCGTCAAGGCAGCCACCGACGGACGCGGCGCGGACGTCGCCGTGGACGCGGTGGGCCACCCGGATGCCCTCGATCTGGCCGCTCGCGTGACCCGCAAGGCCGGCACCGTGTCCGCGATCGGCGTCTACGCCGAGCGAATCGACGTGCACATGGGAGTGGTGTGGATCAAGGCGCTGACCCTGCGCACGGGGCACGCGAACGTCATCGCGCACGTCGACCGCGTACTCGCGATGATGGCCGCGGGCGTGCTCGATCCGGGTCCGCTCGTGACCCACCACATGGGGCTCGACGACGCCGCGGAGGCCTACGCCGTCTACGACCGTCACGAGGCTCTGAAGATCGTGATGTCGCCGTGAGCGACGTCGACCCCCGCGTCCTCGACGGCCTGCGCGAGCAGCTCGAGTCCTGGCGCGCGGAGCTGAAGGGCGGCGCGCGGCGCGTGGGCTGGAAGATCGGCCTGAACGTCCCGGAGGTCCAGGAGCAGCTCGGGCTGCGGGAGCCGGTGACCGGACATCTCACGTCGGCGACCCAGCTCGACTCGGGCGGGGAGTACCCGGGTGGCGACGCCGTCGAGCTGAGGGCGGAGCCGGAGATGGCGATCGAGCTGGGGCGCGACGTCCCCGGCGGTGTCGACGCCGAGTCGGCGCGGGAGGCGATCGCGGGCTTGGGCGCGGCGATAGAGCTCGTGGACGTGGGCCGGCCACCGGCGGACCTCCAGTCGATCATTGCCGCGAACATCTTCCACCGGGCATTCGTGCTCGGGCCGTCGCAGCCGGCGCTGCCGGCAGAGGGCGTGGCCGCGGAGGTGACCGTGAACGGCGAGCTGCGGGCGAAGGCGGAGGCACCCCACGAGTTCACCGAGGTGGTGATGCTCGTCGCCAGGCTGCTGGACGCGTTGGGAGAGCGCCTCCGCCAAGGCGACCGGATAATCGCCGGCTCGCTCACGGAGCAGGTCCCGGTCGGTCCCGGGGACCACGCGGTTGTGGACCTCGGGCGGCTCGGACGGGTGGAAGTCGGGGTCACGTAGCATCCGGGCATGGCCACGGCCGCGCTTCCAGAAGCCTTGTCCGACGGCGCTCGCGAGTTTGCCGGCGGGCCGCACCTCCTCCTGATCGGGGGGGAACGGGTCGAGGCCGCCGACGGACGCAGCTTCGAGACGCTCGACCCCTCCACGGGACAGCCGATCGCCGACGTGGCGCAGGCCGGAGCGGCGGACGTCGACCGCGCCGTGCAGGCTGCCCGTGGGGCGTTGGACGGGAAGTGGGCGAAGCTGCCCGCGGCCGGGCGCTCGCGGCTCATGCTGAAGCTCGCCGACCTGGTCGAGGAGCATGCCGGCGAGCTCGCGGAGCTCGAGTCGCTCGACAACGGCAAGCCGGTGGGCCTCGCCAAGGCCGTGGACGTACGTCTGACCGTCGAGCACCTGCGCTACTTCGCAGGCTGGCCGACGAAGATCGTCGGCGAGACGATCCCGGTCTCCTGGCCGAACACGTTCTGCTACACGCGCAAGGAGCCCGTGGGCGTCTGCGGCCAGATCATCCCCTGGAACTTCCCGCTCCTGATGTCCTCGTGGAAGGTGGCCCCGGCGCTCGCCGCGGGCTGCACGGTCCTGCTCAAGCCGGCGGAGGAGACTCCCCTCACGGCGCTCCGCCTCGGCGAGCTGGCGCTCGCGGCGGGGATCCCCGAGGGCGTCCTGAACGTGGTAACCGGCGACGGTGAGACAGGGGCCGCCGTCGTCGATCATCCGGGCGTAG
>JBKPHP010000062.1:0-8262 GCA_046729895.1 Actinomycetota bacterium | reverse complement strand
GAAGCATCCGATTTCGCCTGATCCTCCCGCCGAGGTGGCCATAGAGACATGAGCGCTGCTCCACATCGCCGACCCGTGCGAGGTCCCTGATCCAGAGATACCGACCGTCAGTTGACACGCGGCCCTTCTTCATAGAGACGAGAAGCAGAAGCGAGGGGACCGCCCGTGCGGACGATCCGTCGGCGCGACGATTGCTCTCCCAACAAGCCGGGCGACTCCTTCGGCCACAAAAGCACTCGTGGCGCCGCCCGGGGCGCGCCGTATCGCTCGCGGCGCCAAGCAATAAAGCGGTAGCCGGTAGCGCACGCCTGCGGTAACAAACGGCCATTGGCGAGCCGCTCGCGCGCACTCTCACTCCGTGGTCAGGGTTGTCGTGCCGAGCGGAGGCGGCGGCGAATTGCGCCTGGCCCTCAGGCCGCTAGAAGCTCTGGCGAGAGCGCCGGCCCGCAGGAGGCCAGGTCATCGGCGAGACGCATCGCGCGCTCCTGCTCCCAGCGGTCGCTCTCGACGAGTTTCCGACAGAGACGCTCGATGTCCACGAGCGCCGCTCGCGCCGCGTCGTCCGCAACGGGGTCGTGCGTGAAGATCAGCTGGTCCGCGGCCTCGCTAATGCGCTCCTGCTCGTCGGGAAGCAGCTTGCTCGGGCCAACTTCGCGGAGGGTTCTGACCACGCGCTGGTAGGCACGTGCACGTTCGGGTGTCACGGGGCAGTTCTCGCTCGGGGTTGGTCCACCCTGATCGTGCCCGATAGCAGGACGTCTCACCTTGTGCCCCTGGCTAAAGATTCGCCCGGGCGCTTACGACCTGGCGCATACGACCTGGCGATGGCCTGCCCCAACAGCGTCCATCGTCGCGACGTTGCACCGCGAGCTCGCAGCCATCCGCGAAGCCCGTGGAGCCAGCCCGCCTACCGGGACCAGCGGAGCCGGGGGCGGACAGGACCCACAAACCCAGTTGTAATGCGGCATGGCACTGTCCTCCACCCCCTTCCCTCGGCGCGCTGGCGGACCCTGCGATCCGCCGTTGCTGGGAGCAGCCCTGCGATCCACCGTCACGGCACCGCGCGATCACCCCGAGGCCATCGTCCGGGGCACGATTACCCGGCGTCGACTGGCGAAAAGGGGGACGCTCGGGCGGCGCTCCGCGGCCCGCGGTGGCTTGGCTCGTGGCGCCGCGGGCTAGGCGAGCAGCTCGCAGACGTCCTGGCTCGTGCCGCCCTGCTGGGTGAAGCTCACGATGTCGTTCGACGGGTCTCGCTCGATGATGATCCTGCTTCGAGGGCCTCGTCTCTCATCCAAAAGAGCTGACCCAGGACTCGTGTTGCGGATCTACGCCCAGGCGTTGCGTCCCGTTTCTGAAGGGGCGACCTTTCAACTGCCGCCGCTTGAGCTGCGCGTGTAGGGATCGGTGCGTCGAGGAGCCGGAGAACGCCGCAGCGCGGGCCGGCCGCTACTGGTTCGCGCCGGAAGAGGCAGCTCGACGGCTCCGGCTTCGGCTCGAGTATGCGGCGGTGACGGCCCAGCGAATCAACCTGGTTCGGTCGCGCGGGCCGTCTCCTCTTGGTCGAGCGTCGCCGCCCAGCTCGCGAGGAGGTTCAGCCCCTCATCGGACCTCGAGCCGGGCTCGGCGGAGTAGGCGAACATCGTCAAGCCTGTGTCGGCTGAGAGCTCCATCGCCTCGTAGCTGAGCTCAAGGTCGCCGACGACCGGGTGGTGCAAGCGCTTTACGCCTGTGTGGTGGAATTGGACGTTGTGCGCCGCCCATTTGGTGCGAAAAGTCTCGTCCTGGGTTGACAGCTCTCCGACGAGGTCTGAGAGGCCGCGGTCGTACGGATCACGGCCGGCTTCTGATCGCAGGATCGCCACCACCTCGTTGGCCACCTGGTCCCAGTCGAGGTAGAAGTCTTTCGAGCGCGGATCGAGGAAGGCGAACCGCGCTGTGTTGGCCGGCCGGCCTGGGGAGGCGTAGATCGAATAGAGGGCGTAGCCGAGCCGGTTGGCGGCAAGGATGTCCAAGCGCCCGTTGCGTACGAAGGCCGGCGCCCCCGTCATTGCGTCGAGGATGCGCTGCACGCCTGGGCGGATGCGCGGCTTCGCCGGCCGGCGGCGGCGCGGGGCAGTCGTCGGCTGCGCCGCACGCGCAAGGTCGAACAGATGCGAACGCTCGGCGTCGTCGAGTCGAAGCGCACGAGCCAATGCCTCGAGAACGCTCTCCGAGACGCCGCTCAGGTTCCCGCGTTCGAGCCTGGTGTAGTAGTCGACGCTGACCCCGGCGAGCAGTGCGACCTCCTCCCGGCGAAGGCCTGGCACGCGACGGTTGTCGCCGTATACGGGAAGGCCCACCTGGGCCGGCGTGATCTTGGCTCGCCTCGAGGTTAGGAACTCACGGATCTCGCCCTTGGTGTCCACGGAGAACGAGGGTACCCCGGCCTGCCACGGGTAGGGGGGCCCTGCCAATACCTGGATCACCAGGGTCTCTCACTCCCCGCCGTTTCCTGCTTTCTTGGGGAGCCGTGAGTGACAAAACCTTGCTGGTAACCGAGGAGGCGTAGCGATGCGTGCCGCCGTTTTCAACGAGCCCCGGTCGATCACGGTCGTCGACCGGCCCGACACCGTTATCGACGAGCCGACCGATGCCGTCGTCCGCGTCGTGCTCGCGTGCGTCTGTGGCTCCGACCTCTGGTACTACCGCGGCGAGTCTCCCTTCGAGCCCGGACCGATCGGCCACGAGTTCGTCGGCGTCGTCGAGGACGTCGGTGCCGAGGTGGACGGCATCGCCAAGGGTGACTTCGTCATTGCGCCGTTCGCCTTCAGTGACGGCACCTGCCCGCACTGCCGTCACGGCATCACGAGTGCCTGCATCGCCGGGGGGTTCTTTCCAATGAACGGAGACGGTGGTCAGGGCGAGGCCGTCCGTGTGCCGCTCGCGGACGGAACGCTGGTCCGGGTTCCCGGCTCAGGTCACTCCGACGAGATGATGGCCTCGCTGCTGACGCTGTCGGACGTGATGGCGACGGGCCACCACGCCGCGGTCTGCGCCGACGTGAAGGCCGGCGATGCGGTCGCGGTGGTAGGCGACGGCGCAGTCGGCCTCTGCGGCGTCCTCGCCGCGAAGCGCCTGGGCGCCGAGCGCGTCATCGCGCTCAGCCGCAACCCGGTCCGCCAGGACCTTGCGCGCGAGTTCGGTGCCGCTGACATCGTCGCCGAGCGCGGCGAGGAGGCGACCGAGGCAGTCCTCGAGTTGACGGACGGGGTCGGTGTCGACGCCACCTTGGAATGCGTAGGAACCGGCCAGTCCATGAAGACCGCGTTCTCGGTTGCGCGGCCGGGCTCGATGGTCGGCTACGTCGGCGTCCCGCACGGCGTGGAGCCGCCGGTAGATGACATGTTCTTCCGCAACAAGGGCTTGCGGGGCGGCTCGGCGCCGGTTCGTACCTACATCCCCGAGCTGCTCGACGACGTCTTGGAAGGCCGCGTCCATCCCGGGCGCGTCCTCGACTTCGAGACCGACCTCGACGGCATCGCGGAGGCGTACGCCGCCATGGACGAGCGCCGCGCGATCAAGTCGCTCGTGCGGGTGGCGACCGTCTGACCGTGAGCGAGCTCGTCGAGATCGCAGCAACACGCCAGCCTGAGTGCGGGCGTTGAGAGAAGGAGCAGTCGATGGAACATCGGCCACTCGGCCGCACCGGCGTCTCGGTCAGCAAGCTCTGCCTGGGCGCCATGATGTTCGGCGACTGGGGCAACAAGGACCACGACGAGAGCATCCGGATCATCCACCGCGCCCTCGACGCCGGCATCAACTTCGTCGACACCGCCGACGTCTACTCACAAGGCGAGTCGGAGGTCATCGTAGGCAAGGCCCTGGCCGGGAGCCGGCGGGATGACATCGTGCTCGCGACCAAGGTGTGGGGCGCAATGGGGGACGACCCGAACCGTCGCGGCACCTCGCGCCGCTGGATCATCCGCGAGGTCGAGGACTCGCTGCGGCGGCTCGGCACCGACTGGATCGACCTCTACCAGATCCACCGCTTCGAGCCCGAGGTCGAGATCGAGGAAACGCTCGGCGCGCTCAGCGACCTCGTCGAGCAGGGCAAGGTCCGCTACATCGGCTCCTCGACCTTCCCGGCGTCGGCGATCGTGGACGCGCAATGGGCGGCTCGCGAAAGGGGGCTACAGCGCTATGTCTGCGAGCAGCCGCCGTACTCGATGCTCGCCCGCGGGATCGAGGCCGATGTGCTGCCGACATGCGCGCGCCACGGGATGGCCGTGATCTCGTGGAGCCCGCTTTCGGGCGGCTGGCTTACTGGCCGCTGGCGGAAGGATGCCGATAACCCGACGCCGACTTCCTACGCGCGCCAGCGCCTCACTGCGCGCTACGACCTCTCGCTGCCCGCCAACCAGCGCAAGCTCGAGGCCGCGGAGGCACTCGCTCAGCTAGCCGAGCAGGCGGGCATGTCGCTTATCGAGATGGCGATCGCGTTCGCGATCAACCATCCGGCGGTCACGGCCGCGATCATCGGCCCGCGCACCATGGAGCAGCTCGAATCCCAGCTTCCCGCCGCAGACGTCGAACTCTCCCAGGACGTGCTCGACCGCATCGACGAGATCGTCTCGCCGGGCACGAACATCAATCCCGCCGACGGCGGATGGCTGAGCCCCGCCCTGGAGCCGCCGGCGCGACGGCGCTAAGGGGGCGGACATGACGTGGACTGATGAGGAGCTCAGCCGCATCGGCGAGGCTCAGGAGTTGCAGCTAGCGTCCGCACGCCGGGACGGCACGATGCGTCCGTACGTGACGATGTGGGTCGTCCGGGCCGGTGACGATCTATACGTCCGCTCAGCCTACGGGCCGACCAACCTGTGGTTCCGCCGCGCAAAGGCCAGCGGCGCCGGTCACATCCGGGCCGGTGGTCTCGAGCGGGACGTGTCCTTCGCCGAACCCGCCCCAGGCGTGCACGCCGCCATCGACGCCGCCTACCACGCTAAGTACGACCGCTACGGCCCCGAGATCGTGCGCACCGTCGTACGCCCGGAGGCCGAGGCCGTGACGATCAAGCTCGTGCCGCGCTCGGCAAGTTAGTAGCTCGATAACCACACCGAGGACGACATGCAGATCACCCGGAACTCCCTCGACACGGCGACCGGGCCGAGCCACTCCTCTTGTGTGCCGACCTTGTGCTGCGTCATTGCCTCTCCCTCCTATGTCGGTGGGGTCCTCACGTTGTTTAGACACCGCTACGGACCGGAACGAAACGCCATGCGAGCATGCCATCGTGGCCGAGCGAACGCTTACTCGCGCCCGCGCGGGAGACGAGGAGGCCTTCCGCGAACTCGTCGCCCCGTACCGGGCGGACCTACAGCTGCACTGCTACGACCTCGCGGCCGTCCCTCGACGATCGCGCCGTGCCCGATCCGGTGGAAGTCCCACTCCAGGATGCGCTCGAGCGAGGCACGTGCGGCCTGCCGGTCGCGCACGGCGGCGCAAAACAGCGGTGTGGGCGGGCGCGCGGGCGCAGCCGCGGTCCCACGCCCACAGCCGGAGCGCCAGCGGGGTCTCGCGTCCACGACTCCGGTGGTGCCCGATCTCCCCAAATCGCCCCCGAATCCGATCCGCCCGGACGAGGACTGAGCTCGGCCCTCGCTATTGGCGCACCCTGCGCTAAGGGATACTTGGCGCGCGGTGTCGCAGAAAAACGTGGATGTGGTCCGCCGTGGTTACGAGCTCTTCGCGGCAGGCGACGTTGAGGGCGTAGCTCGCTTGTTCTCCAACGAGGCCGAGATGCCGGGCGCCGGTGGACTCGGCCTCGCCGACACGACTCCGGGCACCGTCTACGGGCCGGGGGATTCCTCCAGGCGACCGACGAGGCGCTGGAGGCGTTCGACGACTACCGCGTCGAGCCCGAGCAGTTCATCGACGCCGGTCAGGCTGTTGTCGTGCGGGTTCGGATCTCCGGCCGGGGTAGGGCAAGCGGGGCGAGGCTGGAAATGGGGCTCGCCCACGTGTGGGTGCTCCGCAACGGCAAGGTGATCCGCGGCGAGATTCACCGGAACACTCGGGAAGCCCTCGAATCCGTAGGGCGCTCGGAGTAGGCGATGTCGCGGCAGAACGTCGACGTGGTGCGCGCGGTATTCGATGCCCAGCGACGCCGCGACTGGCAGGCATTCCGCGATTTGTACGACCCCGAGATCGAATGGGACGACGTCGCGGGACTGTGGGGTGACTGGGGAAAGCGGCGTGGATTCCAGGCTGTTCGAGACGCCTGGGTGACCTGGTTCGAAGCCTTCGACCAGGTTGACTTCGACATCGAGAGCGTTCTCCAAGCGGGTGACGACGTGGTGATCACCTCCATCCGGATGAGCGGACGGGGTAGGGAGAGCGGTCTTCCTGTCGAGCAGCGGATCTCGGTGGTCTGGACCATGCGCGATGGCAGGGTCGCGCGGGTGAGGGGCTACCGAGACAGGGCCGAGGCTCTCGAAGCCGCGGGACTGCGGAAGGCCGACTCCTCGCCGCCTGAATAGAGCGCTGTCCGGCACCCGGCGCTCCCGCTCGCAGGAGAGTCGCCGGCGAGGGTCCGCACGCAGAGCAGGGCGCTTGGCAGCCGAACGAGACCTCGCCGCTAGGGCTATGTTGGTGGCTCGATGGGCAGCAACATGCCCAGCCTCACCGTGCTGGCGGCGGCCCTGGGCGTCGCCGCGGTCGCTGCCGGACCCGCCCGCGCGGCGGAGGTGATCGTCGTGGACGGCGAGCGCGCGGCCCGCGTGGAGGACCCGCTGGCCCCCAGCCGCGCCCAGGCTGAGCTGGGAGTCCCACCGGCCGGGCCGGCCCACGCGGTTCGCGCGCGAGGAAGGCCAGGGAGCGTCTACCGGGCCCTCCGTCGGCAGCTTCGGGCCGGGCGGATCAGCCGCCCGCGCTACCGCGGCTACGTGACGACCTTCCGGCGGGCTCGCGCGGTGCGACGGGGACTGCCCGGCGCGCGTGGCAGACAGCTGGGCTACGTGATCGGGACGGTCGAGCGGATCGCGCTCCGGGGCCGCCTGATTCCCTCGCGCATGCCCGAGCTCTTCCTCGTCCTCCGGCGCAACACGGAGTACTGGCCGTCTCGGCCGTACCCAGCTCCGCGCGACTGGGTCAGGTTCCGCGGAAGCGACCTGATGTTTCAGTACTTCCCCGGACGTGGCTTACAGCTTCACCCGCTCGGGACGTTCAAGCGTGCCAACCTGATGCACGCGAACTGCGTCCACCGCCCGGGCACCGGCCCACCGCGATGCGATGTCATAACCGGCCGATCGGCCCCGCCCGGTCGCTGTCATCGAGAGCGGCTTCGCCGCCTGCTGGACGAAATGTCGCGCCTCGCGGTACGGCGCGGCCGCCGCTTCATCGCATGGGAGTACATGTTCGACTTCGGCGGCGGCGCGCCGCCCTGGATGAGCGCCATGGCCCAAGCCGAGGCCCTCAAGGCCTATGCCCGCGCAGGCCGCCTGCTCGACCGTCCCGAGTACTTCCGGACGGCGGCTCGGGCGCTGGGCGCCTACGAGGCTCGCTGGCCGATAGGAGTGCGCGCGCGGGGTCCTCTCGGAGGCACGTACTACCTGCAGTACTCCTTCGCTCCCCGGTCGCGCATCTTCAACGCCTTCTTCGACGCGGTAATGGGGTTGCACGACTTCGCGGAGCTCACAAACGACGAACGCGCCCGGCGGCTCTTCCGACGCGCAGAGCCCGAAGCTCGCCGGGAGGTCCCGTACAGCGACTTAGGCGACTGGTCGCTCTACGACTGGCGTGGTCACGCATCGGACCGCAACTATCACGAGCTCCTCCGCGAGGTCCTCCAGGGCCTGGGAATCCGGCTGGGCGGAATCTACTGCAGATACGCGATCCGCTATCGCCATTATCAGATCGACCCACCCAGGCTTCACTTCTTGGGCCCGCCCACCGCGGTGGACGATCGCCGCACGCGCCTTCGCTTCTCGCTCTCGAGGTTGTCCGTCGTAGAGCTCAGGGTGCACAAGGACGGCCGGCTGGCCCATCGTCGGCTCGCCACCTTCCCCCGCGGCCGCAGATCCTTCCTCTGGCGCCCGCGCTCGCCCGGCAGCTACACGGTGCACCTCAGGGCGAAGGAGCTGCGTACCGGCCGCGGGCTGAAGGGCACTAGCTCTGGGAGCGTCGACGTGAAGCCCGCGGCCTAGCACGAAGCGGACCGCCGGCGCGTCGTCTAACGGCCCACCAGGGCCTCCAGGCGCTCCAGGCTTCGCCGCAGGTCGC
>JBKPHP010000061.1:0-3073 GCA_046729895.1 Actinomycetota bacterium | reverse complement strand
TACCCACTCCTCGGCGTTGGCAGCGCACCTGGCCCTTGGCTTCGAGCCACTCGAGGCCGCTCACCGGGCCAAGGAGATCGCCTCAGAAGCCGTTCGCAATGGGCTCAAGGACCTGGGCGCCGGCGCCGGCCCGGTCGACGTCTTCGGACCACGCTAGCCCGGGCGGCCGCGCAGCCCCGGTCTGCCAACTGCCAACTGGCAACCGGGACATCGGGGCTCCGTGGGCACGGTCGCGTGCGTACCCGCCGGGGCGCGACCCAAACGCGTGGCATAATCGGCCCCGGATGAGGTTCCTGCGCATGAAGCCGGGTCACGGTGAGATGCTGGTCGCGGAGGGCGACCCCGAGGTGCGCGAGGACGAGGAGCGCCTGATAGAGGAGTTCCGGCGTCAGCTCGACGAGGGCATGTGGGCCGCGGTGCCCACGACGCGACGAGGCAGCGGGCGTCGCGAGGCGCTGATGGTCAAGGAGTACGCCGAGATCCCGGTCGAGGCGGAGCGGGTGATCTTCTTCCCGCGCGCCTCGGGCGGCTGATATCGGCGCGATGCTGCCCGCGCTGCTCTTCCTCGCCCTGATCGCCGCGGCGCTCGCGACGCCGCTGCTGTGGCGTGAGGCGGCTCGCTGGCGAAAGGCCCGAACGGTGCGGCGGGCCGCTCGCACCAGCCCGCTGGACATTCCGCTCTACGATCCCGGACGCGAGCGCCGGGCGGAGCAGCGGGCGCGAGAGTTGCTCCGTTCCTGCGTGAACGACGAGGAATGGGCGATGTACCGCGACCTCGGGTTCATCAGGGTCCGCGGTAAGCATGCGCGGCGCCGGGACGACCCCGAACGTGGCCCGGCGTACGCCTACCTCGTCTACCCCCACAAGCCGATCGTCGCCTACGTGCCCGAGAGCGGGCGGCTCCTCAGCGAGTACTGCGTCGAGTTCCCGGACCTGAGCCGCGACAGCCCCCGCGCCCGGCTGCCCGCCTCCGACGACGTGTTGGCGAAGTGGATGGCGCTGACCTCCGATGAGCGTCGGGTGATACGCCGCGCCAACATGCACCTGGTCGGTCGCCAGCTCGATCCGGCACGGGTGCGGCGAGACCTGTGGCGGCTCTCGGAGTGGGAGCGGCGCAGGCAGTCCGAGATCGGCGCCGGCCGCTCGTGAGCGGGGATCCACGCGGCAGGAGCCGGGCGATCCTGGACGGCCCGGACCGGGCACCTGCGCGAGCGTACCTCAAGGGCATCGGGTTCGACGAGGAGGCCCTCCGGCGGCCGGTCGTGGGGATCGCCAACACATGGACCGAGACCATGCCGTGCAACTTCCACCTGCGAGGCCTGGCCGCGCGGGTAAAGGAGGGCGTCCGCGCGGCCGGTGGGACGCCGATGGAGTTCAACACCGTCGCGATCTCGGATGGGATCACGATGGGCACCGAGGGGATGAAGACGTCGCTGGTGAGTCGCGAGCTGATCGCGGACTCGATCGAGCTGGTGGGGCGCGGTCATCTCTTCGACGCGGTGGTCGCGCTGTCCGGCTGTGACAAGACCATCCCGGGCTGCGTTATGGCGCTCGCGCGGCTCGACGTGCCGGCGGTGATGCTCTACGGCGGCTCGATCGCACCGGGTCGCTGGCAGGGGAGGGACGTGACTATTCAGGACGTCTTCGAGGCGGTCGGAGCCCACGCCGCCGGCGAACTCTCCGACGAGGAGCTCACCGACCTCGAGAACCATGCCTCCCCGGGGGCGGGCGCGTGCGGCGGCCAGTACACGGCGAACACGATGGCGATGGCCTTCGAGGTGCTCGGGATCTCACCGGCCGGCAGCGCGATGGTCCCCGCCCAGGACGGCAGGAAGGGTGAGGTGGCAGAGGGGGTCGGCAGGCTCGTGATGGAGGTGCTCGAGGAGGAGCGGCGCCCGAGCGCGATCATCACCAAGGAGTCGATCGAGAACGCGATCGCGGCGGCCGCGATGTCCGGCGGCTCCACCAACGTGGTCCTCCACCTGCTGGCGGTGGCGCGCGAAGCGGGTGTGCCGCTCTCCATAGACGATTTCGACCGGATCGCGTGGGAGACGCCGCTCCTGGCCGACCTGAAGCCCGGGGGCCGCTACGTGGCCGCCGACCTTTACCAAGCCGGTGGCGTCCCGCTGATCGTCAAGCGGCTCAAGGAGGCTGGCCGGCTGCAGGAGGGCGCCCAGACGGTCACGGGGCAGACGATCGGCGCGGTGGCGGATGCCGCCGAGGAGACAGCGGGGCAGGAGGTGGTCCGTCCGCTCTCCGACCCGCTAAAGCCCAACGGGGGATTCGCGATCCTGCGCGGCAACCTGGCCCCGGACGGCTGCGTGGTGAAGCTGGCGGGCCATGACCGCCTTGAGCACCGCGGCCCGGCGCGCGTTTTCGAGTCCGAGGAGGAAGCTTTTGCCGCGGTCAAGGCGAAGACGATTGAGGAGGGAGAGGTCCTCGTCATCCGCAACGAGGGGCCCGCGGGTGGGCCCGGGATGAGGGAGATGCTCGCGGTGACGGCGGCGCTGGTCGGAGAGGGCCTCGGCGACTCGGTGGCTCTTCTCACCGACGGCCGGTTCTCGGGTGCCACCCATGGGTTCATGGCCGGTCACGTTGCGCCCGAGGCGCCGCGAGGCGGCCCGATCGCCGCGGTCCGCGACGGCGACGCCGTGGTCTTCGACGTGCCGAACCGCGAGCTGCGTCTGGAGCTCTCGGACGCGGAGTTGGCCGAGCGGCTGTCCGCCTACCGACCGCCGGCGCCGGACTACCAGAACGGGGTCCTAGGCAAGTACGCCCAGCACGTCGGCTCCGCGGCCGAAGGCGCCGTCACGACCTAGCCGGTTCATCCCCCGGCCCCCGCCGCCCTTCGATAGGCGGGCTAAGCGACCTGGCTCTCGCCCTCGACCGGCTCCTTGGTCTCGGCGGGGCCCGGCTCCGCGAGGAACTCCATCAGCACGTCGTTGAAGGCGGGTGCCCGCTCCAGCATGGGCACGTGGCCGGTGTCCTCCATGACGAGCTTGCGGCTGTCGGAGATCAGCCGCTCGTACTCGGCGGCGTCGCGAACCGAGATCACGGAGTCCTTCTCGCCCCA
>JBKPHP010000060.1:0-6361 GCA_046729895.1 Actinomycetota bacterium | reverse complement strand
CCGTGGACGAGATCATTTTCCACCGGGTAAGCGAGCGTTGAGCCGGAGGCATCCTCGGCCTGCCCGAGGACTACGCGCCCAAGCTGCGATATAGGAGCCCGCCCCCACGCGGGGAATATCACGCGAGTTCGTGAATCCTGGCGGGCGCGCTAGGTCCTTACGCCGCGGCGTCGAGCTTCCGGCGGAGCTCGACCTCGGTGCCGTCGGGCCCGGTATTCACGCTCACGCGGTCCATAAGCGCGTTCATCATCTGCATTCCCTTTCCGCGCTGCTTCGGGGGCCGTGGCCGCCAGCTGCCGCTGTCGCGGACCTTGAGCGCCACTTCCCTGTCGATCAGGTGCGCCTCCAGCTCGACCAGGGCTTCGCTGAATTGGTAGGCGTGCTCGATCGCGTTCGCGCACGCCTCGTGGGACGCCAGTTGGATGTCGAAGGTCTCCGTCGGGCTTGCGCCGGCTTGCTCCAGCCAGCGGGCCAGGATCCGGCGGACGTATCGGAGCGAGATCCGGTCGGTGGGCAGCTCGAACCGGAGGAGCTCACGTGCCAGCGGGACCGTCCTGAGGGCCAGGAAGGCGACGTCGTCCAGGGCGGCACGGCTTCCGAGCAGGGAACCGATCACGTGGTCGCAGAGGGCCTGCGGCTCGGGCGGGCCGGCGACGACCGCATCCCTGAGCCGCTCGAGCCCCTCCGTGAGCGTCTCACCCCGCACCTCCACCAGCCCGTCCGTGTACAGCGCCAGCGTCGATCCGCCCTCGAGCCTCGCCGCGCCCTCCTCATACCGGCGGAACCTGCCGACACCGAGGGGTGTCGAGCGTCCCTCCCAGAGGAATTCCGCACGGCCGTCGGGCCGCACCAGCAGGGGAGGCGGGTGTCCGGCGCCCGCGAAGCGCACGTGCGTCCAGTCCGCATCGATGACCGCGTAGACCAGGGTGGCCATCTTGTCTTCCTCCATCTGGTTCACGAGCCGATTCAGCCGGGAGAGCACGGCCCCCGGCGACGGTGCCTCGAGCGCATAGGCCCGCAGCGCGTTGCGCAGCTCGCCCATCAACGCGGCCGCCTCGAGCCCGTGGCCCACCACGTCACCCATCGCGAGTCCCACGCCTCCGCCGCCCAGCTCGATCGCGTCGTACCAATCGCCTCCTACGTCGGCTCCGCCGGGCGAGTAGTGAGCGGCAATCGACATCCCCGGAAGATTCGGGAGCCGGGCGGGCAGGAGCGAGCGTTGGAGGGTCTCGACGATCCGGTGCTCGCGCTCGTACAGGCTGGCGTTCCCGATTGCGAGCGCGGCGCGATCCGCGACCAGAGCGAGCAGCGCGGCGTCGTTGTCGTCGAAGCGGCCGGGCGTGAGCGATCCCACGAGAACGACGCCGCTGACCTCGCCCTCCGCGAGCAGCGGTACGCCGATCAGTGAGCGCAATTCGCCCTCGCCTTCCCCCTCCTCGAGCACGATGGGCCGGCGCTCCTTTGCGACCCGTCCCGCGAAGCTGCCCCGGGAGAGGGGGACGCGCTCGGGACCCGCGCTTGCGCCCACGCCGCGACTGGCGCGCAGCACCAGCCCGGCGCGGTCCGCGTCCGTAAGCAGCACGGAGACGGCGTCAGCGCGGAGGATCTCGCCGATGCGGTCGAGCAGCTCCGGCAGGAGGTCATCGAGAGCCAGGTGGGAGAGGGCGGTGTCGGAGACGTTCTGGAGGTTGCGCACCATCTGCGTGACCACCTCCGCCTCGGCTCGCGCGGCCTGCTCGCGGAGGCGCTCCGCTCGCTCGAGCTCGGCGTGCTTGCGCTCGGTCACGTCCTCGAGCTGGGCGATCAGCTGCGGCGGGCGATCCCCCCGACCGGCCATCGGAGACACGCTGAGCGTGAAGAGGAGCACCCTGCCGTCGGCGTGGAGGCAGCGCCGCTCGGCGCGGTAGACGGCGCGTTCTCCCTCCAACAGCTCACGCAGGGCCTCGCGGTCGTCGGCACGATCGTCCGGATGGATGATCGACTCCCAGCGGCTGCCTGCCAGCTCCGCCTGCGAGCGGCCGACCATCTGCGCCAGGGCGCGGTTGACCTGCAGCAGCCGCCCTTCTGGCGCCACCACCGCCATTCCGCTGGGAGCGTTGGCAAAGGCCGTGCGAAAGCGCTCCTCGCTCTCCTCCAGTGCGGCGCTCCGCTCGTACAGCTCGATGAATACCGACACCTTGGATCTCAGCACGGCCGGGTCGTACGGCTTGAGGAGGTAGTCGACCGCTCCCTCCGAGTAGCCGCGGAAGACCTGCTCGGTGTCCTTGCTCACCGCCGTTATGAAGATGATCGGGATGTGGCGGGTCTTTTCGCGTTGCTTGATCAGGGCAGCAGTCTCGAAGCCGTCGAGTCCCGGCATCCGGACGTCGAGGAGGATCACGGCGAACTCCCGCCTCAGGAGCAGCCTCAGCGCTTCCTCCCCCGACGTCGCCTGCACGAGCTCTCGGTCCAGCGGCTCGAGCACCGCCGTGAGTGCGACCAGGTTGTCGGGCTCGTCGTCGACCAGCAGCACACTGGCTCGGCGGTCCTGCGTCATGGCGCGCTCACCCGTGCAGCCAGACCCTCATGAGCGACAGAAGCCGGTCGCTGTCCACCGGCTTCGCCACGTAGTCCGAGGCGCCGGCCATGAGGCTCTTCTCCCGATCGCCCCGCATCGCCTTCGCGGTGAGGGCGACGATCGGGAGCTGCTTGAACTTCTCCATGCCGCGGATGCGGCGGGTGGCCTCGTGGCCATCCATCTCCGGCATCATGATGTCCATCAGGACGAGGTCCACGTCGGGGTTCTCCTCGAGGGTCTTGATGCCGTCGAGGCCGTTTTCGGCGAAGAGGATCTCCATCCCACGGCTTTCGAGCAGGCTCGCCAGAGCGAAGACGTTGCGCACGTCGTCGTCGACCAGGAGCACCTTCTTCCCGCCGAAGACCTCGTCGGCATCGTGCAGACCCTCGAGCATTCGGCGCTTGTCCGCCGACAGGCGCGCCTCTGGGCGGTGCAGGTAGAGCGAGGTCGCGTCGAGCAGCCGCTCCGGTGAGCTCGCGTCCTTGACGATGATGGCCTCGGCGTAGCCCTTCAGGTCTTCCTCCTCCTGGGCGGTCAGCTCCTTGCCCGTGTAGACGATCACGGGCAGGTCGCGAAGCCGCTCGTCCTTCTTGATCACTTCCAGCAGGTCGAAGCCCTTCAGGTGCGGGAGCCCCAGGTCGAGCACCATGCAGTCGAACCGCGTCTGGGCGAGCTGGTCGAGGGCCGCCTCGCTCGAAGCGACACCCGTGATCAGCACGTCCTCGCCACTGCCGATCAGCTCGATCATGCTCGACCGCTGACGCTCGTCGTCCTCCACCACGAGCACGCGCTTCGTCCGTCCCGCTGCCAAGCCCTCGAGTTCCGCAAGCGCGAGCTCGAGCGCCTCTCGGCTCGAGGGGCGGTCCAGGTGACCCGCCGCTCCCGCTCGCAACAGGGCCTGACGGTTTGCCGAGTCGGCCTCCACGTAGACCGGGATGTGGCGCGTTTGCGGATGGCGCTTGAAATGGTCGAGCGCCGCCGTACCGTCGTCGCCGTCGTCCTCTACCGCGAGCACGATCGCGTCGGGAACGAACTCGTGCGCCAGCGCGACGCCGGCCTCCGCCCTGGAGGCGACCAGGCTCTTGAAGCCGCGCTCCCGCGCGGCCTCCACCGCCTCCGCGGCATGTGCGGCGTTGGAGCACACCACCAGGACGACCCGGTCGCCGGGCGCCACCGCCATCCGGTCGTCGGCCACCGCGACAGCGCCCTCGAGCTCGGGCTCGGCCGGCTGCCCATTGGCGCTCTCGGGCTCGGCTGGCGTCGCCTCGATCAGCTCCGGCTCAGGTGGGGCGATCGGCTCCGTCTCCACCGGGACATACTCGGGAGGCAGGTAGAGCGTGAACTCGCTGCCCTCACCGGGGGTGCTTCGCACGTCGAGCTCGCCGCCCAGGAGCCGCGCGATCTCGCGCGAGATCGACAGGCCGAGTCCGGTGCCGCCGTACTTGCGGCTGGTTCCACCCTCACCCTGCTGGAATGCCTCGAAGATCAGCCGCAGCTTGTCCTTGGGGATGCCGGCCCCCGTGTCGGCGACCGCGAACGCGATGCGGCCCTCGTCGGCCGGCTCGATCCGGAGCGTCACCTGGCCCTCGTCGGTGAACTTGAACGCGTTCGAGAGCAGGTTCTTGAGGACCTGCTGGAGGCGCTGCTCGTCCGTCGTGATCATCTCGGCCAGGCCGTCGCGCAGCGTGACCTCGAACAGCAGGCGCTTCTCCTCGGCGACCGGCGTGAAGGCGCGCTCGACATAGTCCCGTACGGCCTCGAGGCGGATCGGCGCGGGTCGGACCTCCATCTTCCCGGCCTCGACCTTGGACAGATCGAGGATGTCGTTGATCAGTGAGAGCAGGTCGCTGCCGGCGGTATGGATCGTGCCGGCGTACTCGACGTGCTTCTCGCTGAGGCTGCCGTCCTCGTTGTCCGCCAGGAGCTTCGACAGGATCAGAAGCGAGTTCAGCGGCGTGCGCAGCTCGTGGGACATGTTGGCCAGGAACTCCGACTTGTACTTCGAGGACAGCGCGAGCTGCTCGGCCTTGTCCTCGAGGTTGCGCCGCGCGATCTCGATCTCGCGGTTCTTGATCTCGATGTCCCTGTTCTGCTGGCTGAGGAGGGCGGCCTTCTCCTGGAGCTCGGCGTTGGTCTTCTGGAGGACCTCCTGCTGGACCTGGAGCTCGCCCGACTGGCTCTGAAGCTCCTGCGTGAGCGACTGCGACTGCTGGAGCAGCTCCTCGGTTCGCATGTTGGCGATGATCGTGTTGAGGCTCACGCCGATCGTCTCCGTGAGCTGCTCGAGGAACTGCACGTGAACGTCGCTGAAGGGCCGGAACGAGGCGAGCTCTATGACGGCGAGCACACGCTCCTCGAAGGCCACCGGCAGCACGATGATGTTGGCGGGAGTCGCCTCACCCAAGCCGGACGAGACCTTGATGTAGCCATCCGGCGGCTCGGTGATGAGGATGCTCTGCTTCTCGTCGGCGGCCTGACCCACGAGCCCTTCGCCGTGGCGGAAGCGCTTCGAGAGGCGCTCGCCTCCCTTGTAGCCGTAGCTCGCGATCAGTCGCAGCTCCCGCTCCTCCGGCTCGTCCTCGGCTGCCTCGGACAGGAAGAAGGCGCCGAGCTGCGCGGAGACCGTCGGCGTGAGCTCCGACATGATCAGGGACGAGACCGTCTTCAGGTCTCGCTGCCCCTGCATCAGCCCTGAGATCTTCGCCAGGTTGGTCTTCAGCCAGTCCTGTTCGGCGTTCTCCTTCGTGGTGTCGCGAAGGTTGGCGATCATCTCGTTGATCGTGTCCTTGAGCTCCGCGACCTCCCCCTGCGCCTCGACGTCGATCGCCCTGGTGAGGTCGCCCTGGGTTACCGCGGTGGACACCTCGGCGATCGCGCGCACCTGGGTCGTGAGGTTGCCGGCCAGCTGGTTGACGTTCTCGGTGAGGCCGCGCCAGGTGCCGGAGACGCCTTCCACCTGAGCCTGACCGCCGAGCTTGCCCTCGGTGCCGACCTCGCGGGCCACGCGGGTGACCTCGTCGGCGAATGAGGAGAGCTGGTCGACCATCGTGTTGATGGTCCGCTTTAGCTCGAGGATCTCGCCCTTGGCGTCGACCGTGATCTCGCGAGTGAGGTCGCCGCCCGCGACCGCGGTGGTCACATCGGCGATGTTGCGCACCTGGTCCGTGAGGTTGCTCGCCATCAGATTCACGTTGTCGGTGAGATCGCGCCAGGTGCCGGAGACGCCCTTGACCTCCGCCTGACCGCCGAGCTTGCCCTCGGTCCCGACCTCGCGGGCCACGCGGGTGACCTCGTCCGCGAAGGAGGAGAGCTGGTCGACCATGGTGTTGATGGTCTCGGCGAGCTCCGCCACCTCGCCCTTGGCCTCTACGGTGATCTGCTTCGAGAGGTCGCCGTTGGCCACCGCAGTCGTGACCTGGGCGATGTTGCGGACCTGGGTCGTCAGGTTGCTGGCGAGCTGGTTGACGTTCTCGGTGAGGCCGCGCCAGGTGCCGGAGACGCCCTCCACCTCCGCCTGACCGCCGAGCTTGCCCTCGGTGCCGACCTCCTTGGCGACACGGGTCACCTCCGCCGCGAACGCGCGCAGCTGGTCGACCATCGTATTGACGGTGTCCTTGAGTTCGAGGATCTCGCCCTTGGCGTCGACGGTGATCTTCTTGGAGAGGTCGCCGTTCGCGACCGCGGTCGTCACCTCGGCGATGTTCCGCACCTGGCCGGTCAGGTTGTCGGCCATCACGTTCACGGACTCGGTCCTGTCGCTTATACACAACACCGAGCCCACCAGACAGTGTTGCACCACTCGGA
>JBKPHP010000059.1:0-6201 GCA_046729895.1 Actinomycetota bacterium | reverse complement strand
CGGTGACCGTGGCCGACTCCGGCAGGTTGACCGTCTTCGAGATCGCACCCGAAATGAACGGCTGGGCCGCCGCCATCATTTTGATATGGCCCGTATGTGAGATCGCCCGCTCGCCGACCGCGACGTCGAACACAGGCAGGTGCTCCTCGCGCAGCCCGGGCGCGCCGATGATCGTGCCCTGCTCCGCGAGGTAGGCCTCGATCTGCTCGATCTCCGGCTCCGAGTAGCCGAGCGTGCGCAGTGCCGGCGGCACCGTGCGGTTGACGATCGTCATCTGGCCGCCGCCCACCAGCTCCTTGAACTTGACCAGTGAGAAATCGGGCTCGATGCCGGTGGTGTCGCAGTCCATCAGGAACGAGATAGTCCCGGTGGGCGCGAGCACCGTGGCCTGGGCGTTGCGGTAGCCGTGCTCCTCGCCGGTCGCCACGGCCTCGTCCCAGGAGCGGCGCGCCGCCGACATCAGCTCGGAGTCGTGGCAGAGCTCGTCTGAGATCTCGTAAGCCGCAGCCCGGTGCTTGCGCATCACGTGCAGATGCGGCTCGGCGTTCTCCGCGAACCGCGCGTAAGGGCCCATCGCCGCGGCGATCTCGGCCGACTTCCTATACGCGCGACCCGTCATCAGCGCCGTGATCGCGCCGCCGACCGCCCGACCCTCGTCGGAGTCGTAGGGCAGGCCGTCGGCCATGAGGAGCGCACCGAGGTTGGCGTAGCCCAGGCCGAGCTGGCGGAAGTCGCGGGCGTTGCGGCCGATCTGCTCGGTCGGATACGAGGAGGGGGTGACGACGATCTCCTGCGCGAGGATCATCACGTCGACCACGTGCTCGAAGGCCTCAACGTCGAAGCTGCCGTCGTCGCGGCGGAACTTCAGGAGGTTGATCGACGCCAGGTTGCAGGCCGAGTCGTCGACGTGCATGTACTCGGAGCAGGGGTTTGAGGCGTTGATCCGCCCCGACACCGGGCAGGTGTGCCAGGCGTTGATCGTCGTGTCGTACTGGACGCCCGGGTCGGCGCACTTCCAGGCCGCCTCGGCGATCTGGGAAAGCAGCTCCCGCGCGGGGATGCGCTCCAGCACCGAGCCGTCCAGTCGCGCCGTGAGCTCCCAGTCGTCGTCGCGCTCGGCGCGCTCCATGAACTCGTCCGAGACCCGGACCGAGTTGTTGGCGTTCTGGTACTGGATCGACGCGTAGCTCTCGGAGTCGAGCCGCATGTCGAAGCCGGCGTCGCGCAGGGCAGCCGCCTTCTCCTCCTCGCGCGCCTTGCACCAGATGAAGTCGAGGACGTCCGGGTGGTCGACGTCGAGCACCACCATCTTGGCCGCGCGGCGGGTCTTGCCTCCGGACTTGATCGTGCCGGCCCAGGCGTCGGCGCCGCGCATGAAGCTCACAGGCCCGGAGGCGAGGCCACCCTTGGACAACTGCTCCTGCGAGGAGCGGATCTTCGACAGGTTGATCCCCGATCCGGAGCCGCCGCGGAAGATCATGCCCTCCTTGGTGTTCCAGTCGAGGATCGACTCCATCGTGTCCTCGACGCTCAAGATGAAGCACGCCGAGCACTGCGGTTGCTCCTCGAACCCCACGTTGAACCAGACCGGCGAGTTGAAGGCCGCCATCTGGTGGAGCAGGATGTGGGTGAGCTCGTCCTCGAACGCCTCCGCGTCCTCCGAAGACGCGAAGTAGCCGCCATCCCGGCCCCAGGCTCCGATCGTGCCCGCCACCCGTCCGATCATCTGCTTGACCGAGGACTCGCGCTCGGGCGTGCCGAGCCGGCCGCGGAAGTACTTCTGGGCCACGATGTTGGTGGCGTTCTGGGACCAGCCCCTGGGGAACTCGACGCCTCTCTGCTCGAACGCGGGAGCAGAAGGATCGCCGATCAGTGCGTCGCGGATCTCCCACTCGACGCAGTCGAACGGATGCTTGCCCGACTCCGTGAAGCGCCGCTCCAAACTGACGCCCTGACCGGTGGTCGGGGCTTCGGCGCTACGGCTGTCGGACATGGTCGCTCCTCCTGTCGGTGCTCTCTCCTTCACCCCGTGGGGGGGAACGGCCAATGCTGCCGTCGGGACCGGACGGAACTCCGGAGTCCTCGTTCTTCAGCCGGCGCACTTCGGCCTCGAGCTCGTCGAGGTCGGAGAACTGCCTGTAGACGGAGGCGAACTGGATGGCGCTCACCGGGTCGACGGCTGCGAGCCCGCGAAGGGAGAGCTCTCCAATCCACGAAGCGTCGGCCTCCGGCCCGCCACGCCGAACCTCCGCCGCGATCCGGTCGGCCACCGCCTCGAGTTGCTCGTCGCTGATCGGCCGCTTGTTGGCCGCTCGGCCGAGCCCCCGAAGGAGCTTCTGGCGATCGAACCGCTGGCGACTACCGTCGCGCTTGATCACCGTCACCGGCGCCTCCTCGGCCCGCTCGTAGGTAGTGAAGCGGTTGCCGCACGCGGCGCACTCGCGCCGGCGCCGAACCGCGTCACGAGGCTCCGTCAGGCGGGAGTCGACGACGCGGGTGGAGTCGGACGAGCAGAACGGACAGCGCACAGCAGGATTCTACTACTTGTAGTGCTCGATCCCTCCATAAGACACAACATATTGTGTCCGAAAATGCGGAACGGAACCCCGGATCAGCGCGCTAGCGCCGCAGCGAGGCCAGCGTGAGCTCGAGCCCCTCGTCGAGCGGCACGCGGGCCTCCCAACCCAGCTCCTCCCGCGCGCGCGAGCAGTCCAGCGTGCTGCGGCGCACCTCGCCGGGTCGCTCCGGCTCGTGCTGCGGCTCGAAGTCGCCCTCGGCCCGCGGCGCGATGGCCTCCACCAGCTGAAGCACCGTCGTCTCCACCTGGCAGCCGATGTTGAAGGGCCCGCCCGCCTCGCTCTCGGCGGCCCTCAGGTTCGCCTCCACCACATCGCCGACGTAGACGTAGTCTCGCGTTTGGAGGCCGTCGCCGAAGACGGTCGGGTTTCCGCCCTCGAGAGCGAGGCCGCAGAAGATCGCGATCACGCCCGCCTCTCCGAGGGGGTCCTGCCGCGGGCCGTAGACGTTCCCGTAGCGAAGCGACACCGTGGACAGGCCGTGCAGGCGGGCGAACAGGTCGGCGTAACCCTCGGCGCAGTACTTGGATTGCCCATAGGGGGCCTTGGGCGCGACCGGGTGGTCCTCTGGCGCCGGGATGCGCTCGTTCTCGCCATAGATCGCTCCGCCGGTTGACGCGTTCACGAAGCGCCGGACGCCCGCGGCGACCGAGGCGCGCAGCAGGTTGATCGTGCCCTGCACGTTGATGCTCGCGTCGAAGGCCGGGTCGGCGACCGACCTCCGCACGTCGATCTGCGCCGCCAGGTGATAGACGACCTCCGGCTGTACGCGCTCCAAGACGTCCTTGGCCGCCTCGGCGTCGCGGACGTCCAGCTCCAAGAGGGCGGCGCCGTTCGCCTGTTCGAGGTTCTCGCGGCGGCCGGTGGAGAGGTTGTCGGTCACGGTCACTTCGTCCCCGCGCTCGACGAGGGCGTCCACGAGGTTCGATCCGATGAACCCGGCACCGCCTGTCACAAGGGCCTTCATGAGTCGCGGGACTCTAGCCGGAGGCCGCCCCTGCGCTTGCTACGGTCGCGGCGCATGCATGGACTGTTCGTGACCATCGAGGGCATCGACCGCTCCGGCAAGACGACGCAGGCTCGGATGCTTTGCGAAGCGCTCGGCGACGACGCGCTCGGCGTCCGCGAACCCGGCGGTACCGAAGTCGGCGAGCGCGTCCGCGAGCTGCTGAAGGACACGGCGGTCGCGCTAACCCCGGAGTCGGAGGCCCTCCTGTTCGCGGCGGCCCGGGCCGAGCTGGTGGCGCGCGTGATCCGGCCGGCGCTGGAGGAGGGGAGGGTTGTGGTGTCCGACCGCTTCCTCGACTCCTCGCTCGCCTACCAGGGGGCCGCGCGCGGACTGGGCGTGGAGGAGGTCGAGGCGATCAACCGCTTCGCGACCGGCGGGCTTGTGCCCGACCTGACCCTGCTTCTCACGATCGACCCCACCGCCGCGGCGGCGCGCGCCGGCGAGCCCGACCGCTTCGAGGGCGAGGGCGCCGAGCTTCAAGACCGGGTGCTGGCCGCCTACGAGGAACTCGCCGCCGCCGACCCCGGCCGCTGGCGGCGAATCGACGCCGACCGCCCGCCCGAGGAGGTGCACGCCGACGTGGTGGCCGAGGTGGAGGCCGCGCGCAGCGGGGCTCGCGCGTGAAGCTGCCGGATCACCCCCAGGCGCAGATGGTGCTCTCGACCGCGCTCGAGACCGGCCCGTCGCACTCCTACCTCTTCCATGGCCCCGCCGGCGTGGGCAAGCGCACCGCCGCCCGCGCCTTCGCAGTGGAGCTGCTCGCGGAGGGCGACTCGGACCCTGAGAGCGTGCGCCGCCGGGTCCAGTCCGGCTCGCACCCCGACCTCACCTGGGTCAGGCCCACGGGCGCGCACGTGATGCGCAGAGAGGACGTGGCTGAGCCCGTGATAGCCGCGGCGGCCCGCACTCCGTTCGAGGCCACGCGGCGAGTGTTCGTGCTCGAGAGGGTTGACACGATGAACGACGAAGCCGCGAACAGCACGCTCAAAACGCTGGAGGAGCCGGCGCCATTCGTCCATCTGATCCTGCTCACGGAGGCGCTCGGCCGAGTGCCTGAGACGGTGGTCTCCCGCTGCCAGCTCGTGCGCTTCGACCCGCTGCCCGCCGACCGGATCGCGGCCGCGCTCGAAGACGAGGGCGTCCCCGCCGACCGGGCCAGGGCCTGCGGCCGCCTGGCCCTCGGGAACGCCGACCGCGCCCGCTTCCTCGCCTCGCCCGAGGGGGACGAACTGCGCGACGAGGTCGACGGCCTCGTGAGGGCCGCGCTCGACGGCGGCCCCGAGCCGCCCGAGCCCTGGCGCCCCCTGCTCGAGCATGCGGAGCGGCGTCGCGCCGAGGCCGAGGAGGAGGCCGCCCGCCAGCGCGCCGACCGGCTGGAGCTCGAGCCGAAGGGCCGAGAGCGCAGGACGCTCGAGCGCGAGTTGGAGGAGGCCGCCAAGCGCGACGGCCGCCGGGCCCGCACCGAGGTGCTCGACCTCGGCCTGACCCTCGCCGCAATCGGCTTCCGCGACCTGATCTGCCTGGCCGAGGCTGCCGACGAGGCCGTGCTGGCCAGCGACCGGGCCCCCGCCCTGGCCGGGACCGCCCGGGGACGCGACCGGCGTCACCTGCGCGAGGCCGCCGAGCGCTGCGAGGAGGTTCGCCAGGCGCTCGAGCTGAACGTGAACGAGGAGCTGGCGCTGTCGGCGCTCTGCTTCCGGCTTGCGAGCCTCGTAGGGGCGCCGGCCTAGACGCGACTGGCGGCGTCGCCCGGCGTCACGAGCCCGGCCTCGTAGGCCAGCACCATCGTCCAGCGATTCCAGCAGCACGCCGTCGGCGCCCAGCACTCAGCCCGGCGTCCGCTACGACGGCGGTCCCGAGGAAGGCAGCTCCCTCGCCCGGCCCGCGCCGAGCGTCCGCTCCGACGGCGGCCCCGAGGAGGGCAGCGCGGTCGCGCAGACTTCGGGCCGCCGCTAGACCGACCTCGGTCCGGAACGCGGACACCGCGCTCGTGGGGGATGACAGCCATCCTTGCGGGCGCTCCGCGTATTTAGAGGTTGGGTCCCCCACGCGTGAGTTGTTTCGTCCGATCCCGCCGCTCGACCACCGACGGAACGGAGCTCGCGCGGGGTGTGGGCCGCTCGAGCCGTGCCGTTGGACGCGTGTCGCGGGGCGTGAGAGGATGCGTCGCACCCTCGACCCAGGAGGATGACCCGTGAGTGACCTGGTTGCGATCGCCTACGACGACCTGCCCACCGCGCAGCGGGTCGCCTCCAACCTCGGCGACGCCGTGAAGGCCCACCTGATAGAGGTCGACGACGTCGCCGTCGTTGAACGCCGCGACGACGGCAGCGTGAAGCTGCACCAGCCCTCGCTGGCCGGCATCGGCGCCGCCGGCGGGGCCCTGTGGGGCGGTTTGATCGGGCTGATCTTCTTCGTACCGCTGTTGGGCATGGCGGTCGGCGCGGCGGCCGGCGCGGCCGGCGGCGCGATGAGCGACAGCGGCGTCGACGACGACTTCATGAAGCGCCTCGGCAGCGAGCTCGAGCCGGGCAAGGCGGCGCTGATCGTGCTCGTGCGCAAGATGTCGGCCGACAAGGTGCTGCCCGAGATCAAGGTGCCCGGCACCGTGATCCA
>JBKPHP010000058.1:0-15265 GCA_046729895.1 Actinomycetota bacterium | reverse complement strand
GGCGCCGGCCGCGGCCTCGCGGGACCCCGCCGCGAGCCGGGCGGCGCCGTTCGCGGCCCGGCCTGCCTCGGAGGCGGCCTGGCCGATCGAGGCATCCAGGCCGTTGTAGCCGGGAGCGACCCGCGCGCCGGTCAGGGGATTTCGCCCCGTCGCCGCGCCCAGGGCGGTCCCCACCTGCTGCAGCGCCTGCGCGAAGAGCGGATCGGTCTTGCCGACCGTCATCCGATTCAGCGTGTCGAAGGCGGCCTGCGTCTGCTGCTCGGTGATCCGCGCCGGCCCGCGTAGCGCGGTGAGGCGGCCCTGACCGGCGCGCAGCCCGGTGGCGAGCCGGTCGGCTCCCGGCGCGAGCTCCCCGGAGAGGCGCTCGCTCAGCTCGTCGTTGCCCCGTGCGAGCTCCGCCGAGCCCACCCTCGCCCGATGCGCCCCGGTGGTGAGATCGCCTGCTCCTGCGGCGGCCCGCCGGTTGCCTGCCGCGAGCTGGCCGGACCCCTCACTCGCGCGTGCGGACCCGCCGCCGAGCCGACGCGCGCCGAAAGCGGCGGTCAGGAGCCCGCCGCGCAGCTCGTGGACGCCGCCGGTCGCATCGGCGAGCTGGCGCGCGGCTCGCGAGAGGTCCCGCTCGCCTTGCCGTAGGTTCCGTCTTGCGCGCTTGACCGAGCGGGGCGCGGTGCGCAGAGCCTTCGTCTGCTCGCTGAGCGTCCCCGGGCCGAAGGCGGCACTGACGTTCCGGATCCGCGCCAAGCGCCGCTCGAAGGGATCGATCTTCTTCAGGTCCGAGGGGTCCATTACCGCGCCCTCCGGCGCCTCGATCGCAACCTCCACGGTGGGTCCAAAGCCGGCTGCCCGCACCCGGTCGTAGTCGTCGAGGCCCTTGCTCCCCTTGGGCAGCTGGCGCGGATCGGGCGGCACCAGCTCCATGGCGCCGACGGGGGAGGCGACTATCAACAGCATCGCCAGCACGAAGGCCGCGGCGAGGGCGGGCCGGCTCGACACCCGCCGGACGAGACCGCTGAAGATGCTTCCCTCCCTCCCGCGGCCTCCGAACGACCACTTGTTGACGTTGTCGCCCAGCAGGCGCACGGCCGCGGGCGCGACGAGGGCGGCGCCGACCATGCTCAGTACCGCCGACGTGATCGCTCCGACGGCCGAGGAGAGCAGGACCGTGCCCGGGGAGAGGAAGAAGGAGACCAGCATGATGGAGACCAGGACCGTGCCGGCGAACACGGCGGTTCGCCCCGCGGTGTTGGCGGCCAGCGAGGCCGCCTGTCTCGGCGCCAAGCCCTCGTCGAGCGCCTCGCGAAAGCGCGTGATGATCAGGAGCGAGTAGTCGACTCCCAGCGCCAGGCCCATGCCGGAGGCCAAGCTCAACGCGATCGCGTCCAGAGAAGCGAAGTCGACGATGATCGAGATCAGCCCGAACGCGGCGAACACCGTGCCCTGGCCCATCAGGAGCGGGATCGCCGCGGCGACCGGTGAGCGGAAGACGAGCAGCAAGACGATGATGAGTACGGGGGCCGCGATCAGCTCGGCCCTGTGCGCGCCGTCCGTCGTCGCCTCGTTGAGCTCCCTGCCGATCGGGGCCTCCCCCGAGGTGTGCGCCACGAGCGGCGGCGAGACCCGCGCGTCGATGAAGCGCTCGAGGGGAGGGACGATGGTGCTCCTGGTCTCACCCTTGGGAATCTTCAGGTCGAGAGCGATGACCGCCTTGGTCGGGCTGGGACGCAGCCGCTCGGCTCCCTGCCCCCCGCTCCACGGTGACAGCGCCCGCGTCCCCGGCCGCAGGGCGAGGTCGCGCGCCAGCGGCGGCCCCTGGCGCTCGACCTCCCGTCTCGGGCCCTCGAGCAGCACGACCCCTTCCTCGCCGAAGTGCCCGTGCCGGATCTTGTCCCAGTGGGCCGCCTCGGTGCCGGGCACCAGCAGCTGCGTGGGGAGCATCTTGCTCTCGACTCCCCTGCCGACCAGCCCGAGCGCGACGGTGACGATCAGCCAGCCCGCTATCACGAGCCATGGGCGCCGTATTGCGAAGCGAGCGATCCTGCTCATGGCGCCTCCCCGTCCGGGCGGGAGAATCGCCTGCCGGGGCAGGCCGGGCGTATGATCGCCCTCGTGGACAGGGGTCGATCGGCTTGAACCGGCTCCAGAACGACACGGTAGTCGCGTTGCTGGCAGGCCACGAGTGGTTCGCCTCGCTGACCGAGGAGGAGCTCGCCGGACTGGCTGAGCAGGCCGAGACGGTCAACTGGGATGCGGGGACGATCGTATTCGAGGAGGGGGAGCGCGGAGACGATTGCTACGTCCTCCACAGCGGATCGGTGAAGGTCCTCCGCCGCTTCCCCGACGGCCGCCGCATCACGCTCGCCAGGCTGGGTCCGGGCAGCGTGGTCGGCGAGCTCGCGCTCTTCGACGGAGAGCGCCGTTCGGCGACGGTCGAGGCAGTCGAGCCCACCCTGGCCGTGGCCCTGGCGGGCAAGGACGTGATGTCGATCTTGCGGACGGACCCGGAGGCCGCGATCAGCGTCGCGATCGGCCTGGCGGACCGTCTCCGAGCCGCCAACGAGCGCATCTTCGAGCACGCGCTGGCAACGGTGGCGGGACGCGTGGCCGCCACGCTGCTCGGGCAGGTCGAGGCGAGGCAGGCCCAGGGAGCCGGCGAGCGGGACGTCGAGGTGATCGGCAGCCCGATCGACGTCGCCAGGCTCGCGGGCGCACCGCGCGAGAGCGCCACGCGCGTGATGCACTGGCTCGAGAACGAGGGCGTCATCAGCATGAAGCGCGGGAAGACAATCGTGCACGACCCCGCCGCGCTGAGCCGTTACCTCGGCTGACACCGGACGCCCGCCAACAGCCACGCGGCTGCGGTGCGCGGGTGGGCGAGGCGACCGACGGACCGCCGGGGTCGAACGGCGGGCACGAAGATACTCGTCCGGCCCCTGCGCGGTCGCAGCTCGCGATCCGTCGGGGCCGGCGCTCCGTCCGACTCCGCGCCTACCGTGGCGTACACGTGCCGCCCTTGATCTCCAAGGAGGAGGCTCTCGAGCTCGGCCGCCTTGAGGACCGCGCTGCGATCGAGGCTCTCGTGGAGCGGGCCTGGCGGGTCCGGAAGGAGCGGTTCGGCGCCTCCACCGACATGTGCTCGCTGGTCAACGCAAAGTCGGGTGGCTGCGCCGAGGACTGCGGCTTCTGCGCGCAGTCGCGCTACGCCGAAGCCGACACCCCGATGCACGCGATGATGACGCCCGAGCAGATCCTCGAACACGCGAGGGCCGCGGAGGCGGCGGGCGCGCACCGCTTCTGCATGGTCACCCAGGGCCAGGGCCTCTCGAAGCGGGACTTCCACAACGTGGTCGAGGGAGCGCGGCTCGTGGCTCAGAACACCAACCTCAAGCGCTGCGTATCGATCGGTCACCTCTCGGCGGCACGGGCCAAGGCGCTCAAGGAGGCGGGCGTCCAGCGGGTCCACCACAACGTGGAGACCGCTCGCAGCTATTACCCCGAGGTCTCGACCACCATCCGCTACGAGGGCCGCATCCGGACGATCGAGGCGGTCCGCGACGCGGGGCTCGAGACCTGCGTGGGCGGCATCCTCAACCTCGGAGAGTCTCCCGAGCAGCGAGTGGAGATGGCATTCGAGCTGTCCGAGCTGGACCCCACGAGCGTCCCCATCAATCTCCTGAACCCCCGCGCCGGCACGAAGTTCGGGGACAGGGAGCTGATGGAACCGTGGGAGGTCATCAAGTGGGTGGCGATCTTCCGCCTGGTCCTGCCCGACGCCCTCTTCCGCCTCTGTGGAGGGAGAAACGAGAACCTGGGCGCCGGCGAGCTGCAGCGGCTCGCCGTCAAAGCCGGGCTCAACGGGGTGATGATGGGCAACTTCCTCACCACGCTGGGCTCGGACCCGGAGTGGGACCGCTCCCTGTTCGAGGAGCTGGGGCTCGACGTGGCCCGGCAGCCTGACAATGGCACGAATCCCCGGCCCGACAATCGCTCCGGCTGGCTCGAGGGGGAGCCGCCCCGCACGCCGGTCGACGAGCTGATCGACAAGCAGTCCGAGGCCAACTTCTGGAACCCGGTGACGCAGCTGCGGCGTGTGAAGAAGCGGCATGTGCCGGCCCCGGCGTCGCCCTCCGCCCCCCCGAACGACGACGAGCAGCCCACGCGGGAGCTGCCGTCCGTGATCCACGTCGCGCCGGAGCATTCGGCCCACCCACCCGACTTGGCGGCCTAGTGACCGAGATCGAGGACCGCCTCGCGGAGATACGCAGCCGCGGGCTGTACCGGCGGCTCCGTGTCGTCTCCGGCCCGCAGGGTCCACGCGTGCTCCTCGACGGCCGTCCAGTGCTGCTCCTCTGCTCCAACAACTACCTCGGACTGGCGGACCACCCGGCGGTCCGCGAGGCCGCGGCCGAAGCGGCCATGCGCTATGGGGCCGGCGCCGGCGCCTCGCGTCTCGTCTCGGGGAACATGACGATTCACCGCCGGCTCGAGGAGCGGCTCGCCGAGTTCGAGCGCTCCGAGGCCTGTGTCCTCTTCGGGTCGGGCTACCTGGCGAACGTGGGCGTGATCTCGACGCTCGCGCGCGAGGGAGACGTGGTGTTCTCCGACGCGCTCAACCACGCCTCGCTGATCGACGGCTGCCGGCTCGCCAGGGCGGAGACCTTCGTCTACGACCACTGCGACACCGAGCAGCTCGAGTGGGGGCTCCGCCAGGCCGAGGGCCGGGGGTCGCTGATCGTGACCGACGGCCTCTTTTCCATGGACGGGGACCTCGGGCCGCTCGAGGAGATCGTCGACCTGGCCGCCCGCTACGACGCCCGGGTGATGGTGGACGAGGCGCACGCAATCGGGGCTATCGGTCCCGGCGGGAGAGGGACGGTGGCGGCCGCGGGGCTCGAAGACGAGGTCGACCTGATCATCGGCACCTTAGGCAAGTCGCTCGGCTCGTACGGCGCCTTCGTCTGCTGCGACGCCCAGTTGGCCAAGTACCTCGTCAACTCCGCCAGGACCCTGATCTTCAGCACCGCCCTGCCGCCCCCCGCCGTGGCCGCGGCGAGCGCGGCGCTCGCCCTGCTGCACGAGCAGCCGCGCCGGGTCGACAAGCTGCAGCGCAACGCGGAGGTGCTTCGCGAGGAGCTGGAGCGGGAGGGTTTCCCCGCGCGGTCGGGCACGCAGATCGTCCCTCTCGTGATCGGCGACGCCGATGCCGCGGTGAAGGCCAGCGAGCGGGTGCTCGAGCAAGGCGTCTTCGCCCAGGCCATCCGCCCCCCCACCGTCCCCGCCGGCACTTCCCGGCTGCGCCTGTCCGTGATGGCCTCGCACACGCGGTCCGAGCTGCGCGAGGCCGGAAGGGTGCTCGCCGCGACCATGCCCGGCACGGCGCGCGCGCTCGCCTCGCTGCCTGCGCCTGCCGATCAGGCGCCTCGCGTCTTCGACGGTCTGCGCGACGCGGCCTAGACGGCGCCGCGTGCGCGGCGTCTTCGTCACCGGGACCGACACCGGGGTCGGCAAGAGCGTCGTTGCCGGCGCGGTCTGCGCGGCGCTCGCCCGCCGCGGCGAGGCGGTCGCCGCGTTCAAGCCGGTGGTGACCGGCCTCGAGGACGAGACTGGAGCGTGGCCACCCGACCACGAGCTCCTCGCCGCCACCACGGGCCAGCGGCCGGAGGAGGTATCCCCGTACCGCTTCGGTCCGGCGCTCTCCCCCCACTACGCGGCCGAGCTGGCGGGCGAGCGGGTCGAGCCGGGGGCCCTCCTCGACGCGGCCCGTCGGGCCGGGGAGCGGGCCGACGCGCTCGTCTGCGAGGGCGTCGGGGGGCTGCTCGTGCCGCTTACGCCGGGCTACGTCGTGCGGGACCTGGCGCTCGACCTCCGGCTGCCGGTCGTGATCGCGGCTCGGACGGGGCTTGGCACGATCAACCACAGCCTGCTCACGGTGGAGGCCGCCAAGGGGGCGGGGCTGAGCGTGCGCGCGGTCGTCATGACCCCTTGGTCCCGCGAGCCCGAGCCGATCGAGGCGTCCAACCGCGCAACCGTCGCCCGACTCGGCCAGGTGCCGGTCTGCGGGCTGCCTTCCACCGACCCGGAGTCCCTGGCCGCCGCGGGGGGTGCGCTGCCGCTGGACGACTGGCTCTAACCTCGCCTGGATGCCCGAGGACGACCGGCCCGAGCTGCTCGTGAAGCTGCACGAGCGACGCTTGCGGCATCAGCGGCGCGGGCGCCTGCACCGCGCCGCGATCGTGGCCCTCGGTTTCTTCCTCGTCGTGATCGGGGTCGTGATGTCGGGGCCCGGCGTGCCGGGGCCGGGCATTGCAACGATCTTGGTCGGCCTGACGTTCCTGGCGCTCGAGTTCGACCGCGCGGAACGGCTGCTGGAGCGGTCGATCCGCTGGGCGGACGCCGCCAAGGACCGGGCGGAGCGGTCGACGCCCCGCGAGCGGGCGCTGAGCACGGCGGCCGGCGTCCTGGTCCTGGCGGCGATCGTAACCGCCGCCCTGCTCTGGGACATCCCTCTCGTGCCGGCGGTCTAAGCCGGCGCCTGCTCCTGCTTGCGCTGGCGCTCGGCCTCCCGCAGCTCGACACGCCTGATCTTGCCGGTCAGGGTCTTCGGCAGGACGTCGACGAACTCGATCTCCCGCGGATAGGCATAGGCCCAGTGGCGCTCGCGGACATGCGCCTGGACCTCGGTCACGAGCGCCTCCGAGCCGGAGTGGCCCTCGGCGAGGACGATGAACGCCTTGACCAGGTCGCCGCGCCGTGGGTCCGGCGAGGCCACGGCGGCGGCTTCCTTGACCGCCGGGTGCTCGACGCACGCCGACTCGACCTCGAAGGGCCCGATCCTGTATCCAGCCGAGATGATCACGTCGTCGGAGCGGCCCGCGTACCAGAAGTAGCCGTCTTCGTCGGTCTGAGCCGCGTCGTTGGTGTGGAACCAGTCGCCGCCGAAGACCTCCTCGGTGTCGTCGGGACGGTTCCAGTAGCCGAGCGGGTAGTGCGGGTTCGAGCGGGCCCTCAGGCAGATCTCACCCCGCTCGCCGGGCGGCAGCGGCTGCTCGTCCTCGTCGAGGATCGCTACCTCCCAGCCGGGCAGCGGCCGCCCCATCGACCCCTCGCGCACCTCGACCGTCGGGAAGTTGCCGCAGAGCGGGTAGCTCTCCGTGAGCCCGTAGTAGTCGAGAACCGTGATCCCGTACTGCTCCCGGAACCAGCGGATTACCTCCGGGTTGAGCGGCTCACCGGCGGAGCAGGTGATCCGCAGCTCCGGCAGCGGGTAGCGCTTGCCCGCATCCCCGACACCGGTCATCGCCCGCAGCGCCGTCGGCGTCGTGAACATGTTCTGGACCCCGTGCTTCGAGAGGAAACGCAGGTGCTCCTCCGGGTCGTAGCCGCCCTTGCGGGCTTGGACGAGAGCAACTGCTCCGTAGCGCCAGGGGCCCAGCAGCGGAGCGATCTCCGCCGCCCAGGCCCACTCGCCTGAGCCGTGGAAGAGCTCCCCGTCCTGGACGTCGTGGCAGAACTCGAACTCCTCGTGCGCGAGCAGGTAGCGGTGGGCGTGCAGGATGCCCTTCGCGTGGCCGGTGGTGCCCGAGGAGTAGTAGAGCTGTGCCGGGTCGTCCGCGGCCGTGTCGGCGACCTCGTAGGAGGCCGAGGCCTTCTCGAGCTCCTGCTCCAGCCCCTCATCGAGGACCAGGACCTCGTCGACGAGCCCCTCGGGAAGGCGGTCGCGATTCGCCGAGTCGGTCATTACGACCTTGGCGCCGGAGTCGCGCAGACGATGCTGGATGCCCCCGTCGCCGTAGAGGACCGACAGCGAGAGCAGGATCGCCCCCCGCTTGTAGGTGCCGATGAAGATCGCCGCCGTCTCAGGGAGCGACGGCAGCAGCGTGGCCACCCGGTCGCCCCGTTCCACGCCGTGGGCCTCGAGGAGGTTGGCGAACCTGTTCGAGAGGTCCTGGAGCTCGCCGAAGCTGACGCGCCGCTCGTTGCCCTGCCAGTCCTCCCAGACCATCGCGAGCCGGTCGCGCTCGTGCTTGTCGCAGACGTCGCGCGCGATGTTGTAGCGCTCGGGCACCTCCCAGCGGTGCTTCGCGACCATCTCCTCCTAGCCGCCGAGCTCGTACTTGCAGAAGCCCATCCGTTGTCTACCTCCCTCCAGGTCGTACTCGGTCCTTCCTGCTGGTACCCCGTGCCGCGCCGGTCAGTCCCGGGCCGCGTAGTCGATGATCGACTTGTCGATCAGCCATTCCACGGGGGCCCGGTCGTCGGTGTAGACCGAACCGCCCTCGAGTGGCCGGCGCAGGCGGCGGGCGGCTCCCTCGGCGGTGGACCGCAGGGCGCGCGGCAGCCGGGGCAGCGTCCGACGTAGCTGGCCGGCCGAGAGCGGCCTCATTCCCGCCACGAGCAGCGTGTTGGTCGACTCGATCGGGTCGCTCATCACGTGCGGGAAGACCTCTTCAAGGGTCGCCGCGAGGACCTTTTCAAGGTCGTAGCGGCCCTCGGGGTGGCCGGCGTTGATGATCACGACGCCCCCCGGCGCCAGCTTGTCGCGCGCCAGCTCGAAGAACTCCTTGGTGGTCAGGTAGAAGGGGACGTAGGGCTGCCTGTAGACGTCGAGCGAGATCATGTCGTAGCGGGCGTCGATGCGGCGGAGGAACGGACGGGCGTCCTCGTGGTAGAGGTGCAACTGGGGCCCTCCCATGTGGAAGTAGCGGCGCCCGATCTCGGACAGCTTGGCGTCGATCTCAACCCCATCGACGCGGGCGGCCGGGAAGAAGCGCCGGTAGCCGCGGGCTACCGTGCCCGCCGCATTGCCGAGCGTGGCCACCCGCCGCGGTGGCCCGCCGCGGCGTGCAAATGGGAGTACGAGAAAGCCGTCCCAGTAGTCCCGGGTGAGCACCGTCTCGGGTCTGTAGAGGGAGTGGGTGGCGTGCCCCTCGTTCAGCTCGAGCGCGCGGCTGCCGTCGGGTCGCTCGATGACGCGCGCGTACTGGTAGGCGGTTTCGGTCTCGTAGATCACCCTGCCGTTACCGGTCTGGGCCTTGAGGGTCCCAACCGGGAGGGCGATCAGCACGGCGATGGCCGCCGGGGCGAGCGCGTAACGGCGTATCGGTCGCAAGCCGGCGATCGCCACCAGCGAGATCGCGAGCGCGAAGATCAGGAACGTCCGCCGCGTGCCGACGAGCGGGATCAGGAGCAGCGCCGAGATCAGCGTTCCGAGCAGGCTGCCGGCGGTCGAGAGGGCGTAGAGGCGGCCCGCCACGGTTCCCGCTTCCTCCACCTTGGACACGGCGAGCCGGATCGCGTACGGGGAGACCGCGCCCAGCAGCATGATCGGCACGGCGATCAGCACGAGCACCGCGATCAGCGAGCCGATGAACGCCCCGGCCGAGACCTCGTCCAACGCATCGACGGCGAGGTCGAGCAGCGGATCCGCGACGAAGGGCACGAGCGCGAGCAGCACCGCGGCGGTGAGCGCCAGGAGGCAGAGCCCGCGCATATGCGGGTGACGGTCGGCGAGGCGGCCACCGAGCCAGTAGCCGACCGACAGCGCCACCAGCACCACGCCGATCGTGTTCGCCCAGACGATCGTCGAAGCCCCGAAGTAGGGCGCGAGCAGCCTGACGGCCGCGATCTCGGCCCCCAGCGACCCCGTGCCCACCACGAAGACGAGGAATGGCAGGGGCGGCATTCCGACCTGGACGATAGCTAGGGTCGGCCGCCGTGGATCCGGTCTCGGCGGACCGCGCCTTCCTCTGGCATCCGTTCACGCAGCAGCGCGGCTGGGAGCAGGAGGAGCCGCTGATCATCGAGCTCGCCGAGGGCACGGAGCTGGTCGACGCGCGCGGACGCCGCTACATCGACGGCGTCTCGTCACTCTGGTGCAACGTCCACGGGCACCGGCACCCGCGCATCGACGCCGCGGTCCGCGCCCAGCTCGGGCGCGTCGCCCATTCGACGATGCTCGGGCTCAGCCATCCGGCAGCCATCGAGCTCGCCCGCCGTCTGGCGGAGATCGCGCCGCCCGGGCTGACGCGCTGCTTCTATTCGGACTCGGGCGCCACGTCGGCGGAGGTGGCCCTCAAGATGGCCTTCCAGTACTGGCACCAGCGAGGCGAGCCCGGTCGCACCCGCTTTGTCGCCCTCCACGGTGCCTACCACGGGGACACGATCGGCTCGGTGTCGGTAGGCGGCATCGACCTCTTCCACTCGCTCTACCGCCCGCTCCTCTTCGACACCCTCAAGGCCGAGCCGGGCGACGCCGGCGAGCTGGAGCGGCTGCTCGCCCAGCACGCCGGGGAGGTGGCCGCGGTGATCATGGAGCCGCTCGTGCAGGGCGCGGCCGGGATGCTGGTCCACCCGGCCGGCTACCTGCGGCAGGTGCGTGAGCTCTGCGATCGCCACAACGTGCTGCTGATCCTCGACGAGGTCGCCACGGGCTTCGGCCGCACCGGGACCATGTTCGCCTGCGAGCAGGAGGACGTCGCGCCCGACCTCCTGTGCCTGGCGAAGGGCATCACGGGCGGCTACCTGCCGCTGGCTGCGACGCTCGCGAGCGAGCGAATCTACGAGTGCTTCCTCGGCGAGTTCGAGGAGCTAAAGACCTTCTTCCACGGCCACACCTATACGGGCAACCCCCTTGCCTGCGCGGCCGCGCTCGCCTCGCTCGAGGTGTTCGAGGAGGAGCACACGCTGGAGCGCCTGGGCCCGAAGATCGAGCTGCTAGGCGAGCTGCTCGCGCGGCTGGCGGCGCGTCCCGCCGTGACGGAGGTCCGCCGGTGTGGCTTCATGACGGGCATCGAGCTGGGCGGCTTCCCGCTCGAGCTTCGCATGGGCCACCGCGTGACCCTCGAGGCGCGTGCCCGCGGCGCGATCATCCGACCGCTGGGCGACGTGGTGGTCCTGGTGCCCCCGCTCGCGATCTCGGAGCCGGAGCTGCGACGGCTGGTGTCGATCACCGACGACGCGATCGAAGCGGCCACCTCGGCGGCCGCGCTGTCCCGTGCGGCCTGAGTGTTCCGTCAGCCCTCGTGGAGCTCGAAGTCCTTCTTTCGCGCCCCGCAGACGGGGCAGAACCAGTCGTCCGGGATGTCTTCGAAGGGTGTGCCGGGCGGGATGCCGCCGTCGGGATCACCCTCCTCCGGGTCGTAGATGAACCCGCAGGAGGTGCAGATGTATTGCTGTTTCGTCGCCGCCTCGCTCACGCGCGCGAAGGGTAGCGGCCGCCAGCGGACGGGTTAGGCTGACCGCGTGCGCTATGACCCTCCGCCGCCCGGGGAGGAGCTGAACCGGGGCGAGGTCACGGAGGCGCGCCCGGCCGCCTCGCTGATCCTGCTGCGTGATGGGCCGGATGGCCCCGAGGTGCTGCTCGTCGAGCGGAATCCGGAGCAGCGCTTCATGGGCGGCGCCTGGGTGTTCCCGGGGGGTGCCGTCCAGGGCGATGCCGAAGGGCCAGCCGCCGCCGCGGTTCGCGAGCTCTATGAGGAGGCCCGCATCCGGCTTCCGGCGGATGCGCGGGTCGAGTCGTTCTCCCGCTGGATCACTCCTGCCCAGGTGAAGGTGAGGTTCGACACCTGGTTCTTCCTGTCGAGCGCCCCCGAGGGGGCGCGGCCGATTCCCGATGGAACGGAGTGCGTCGACGCCCGCTGGATGCGGCCGAGCGACGCCCTGGCGGCCTATACGCGCGGCGAGCTGACCCTGGTATTCCCGACGATCAAGCACCTGGAGCTGCTCGCCGCGTTCGACTCGGTGGCCTCCGCGCTCGAGGGCGCTCGGGCCCGGAGGGTGATGCCGGTCGAGCCGCGGGTGCTCGAAGAGGGCGGCGTGGCGCGGGTGGTGCTCCCCGGCGACCCCGGCTACGAGGGCTGAGTGGGGAAACCGGAGCGGGCGCTTCGCCTAGAACGGCACTTTGCACCCCTCCTGGGGGTGCGGGATCCCTTTGTAGGCGAGCGCGCCCGTGGAGCCGGCAGTGGGGCGATCCGCTAGAAAGCCTCCATGCCCGGCGAGCTGAGCGTCGCTGTGACCGGTCCGACCGGCGACCTCGGGCTCGCGATCGTCTCGGCGCTCGAGCGGTCGCGACGCGTCGAGCGAGTGGTTGGGATGGCGAGGCGGCCCTTCGACCCCGGTGAGCTCGGTTGGAAGAAGACGGAGTACCGGCGCGGCGACGTGACCGACGATTCGAGCGTCCGAGAGCTCGTGAAGGGCGCGGACGTGGTGATCCACCTCGCCTTCGCGATCCTGACGGCTGGCGACGCCACCCGGGAGCTAAACGTCGAGGGTTCGCGACGGGTCTTCCAGGCGGCGGCGGACGCCGGCGTAGAGCGCATCCTCTATGCATCGAGCGTGGCGGCCTATGGCTTCCACGAGGACAACCCGGACTGGCTGAGCGAGGAGATTCCCGCCCGCGGGTCGCCGCAGCACCCCTATTCCCAGCAGAAGGCCGAGGTGGAACGGGTCCTCGGTGAAGCGCTGCGGCGCCGGCGGAAGACCGTCGCCTACGCGTTTCGGCCCTGCGTGGTCGCCGGCCCGAGAGCGCAGACGCTGCTCGAGGAGATCCCCTACTACCGGCTGTCGGACGCGATGCCCGAGCCGGCGCGGCAGCTTCTCGCCTCGGTGCCGGTGTTGAAGCCGGTGATCCCCGATCCCGGCACGCGGTTTCAGCTCGTGCACGAGGACGACGTGGCCGCCGCCTTCATGGCCGGCGTGGCCGGCAAGGGCGAGCCCGGGCCCTACAACCTGGCGGCAACGGGCGTGCTCACGCTGACCGATCTGGCCGATGCCCTGGGCTGGTACGCCGTGCCGGTGCCGGGCGCAGCGCTGGATGCGGCCGCGGAAATGGTCACCCGGCTTCCCCTCGCCCCGGACTCCGTGTCATGGCTGCACTCCCTGCGCAAGCCCGTGCTGATGAAGACCGACCGCGCGCGCAAGGAGCTCGGCTGGCGGCCCAGGCACACCGCCAAGGCGACCCTGCGCGCGACCGTGGAGGCCTATCGGGGGCGGTCGCCAGAGAGGTGATTGCTTATTTCGATCCGGGGTAGTGAAAAAGCAGACGAGATGGATCGAGTCACCTGCCCACAGTGCAGCTACACGGTGGGGCTGGGCATGGCGTGCGACCCGGGTCGTTGTCCTGACTGCGACCTGCCTCTGATGCTTACCTGCGAGTTCAGGGCGCTCACGGCCGACGACCTCAAGGCGGAGGTGGAGCGCCAGCTCAGGCTGGAGCAGGAGCGAATCAAGGTCCCGCTGGTTTAGCCCGCCCAGGCCACCCCCGTGGCGCCTCCGGCGCCTTCCCGGACCGGAACTACAGCGCCTGCCTGTAGAGCTCCGCGTAGTCCTCCTCGGAGGGCTCGCGGGGGTTGAGCAATGTCGTGCCGTCGCCCATGGCTCCCTCTACGAGCGCCGGGATGGCCTCCTCGGGCACCCCCACCTGGGATAGCCGAGTGGGCAGGCCCATGCGGCCGACCAGGTCCGCGACGCGCTCAGCAAGGGCCTCGGCGCCGTCCAGGTCGAAGATCTCGGCGATGTCCCCGTAGCGGTCGGCGACGTCCGCGTTCGCCTCGGCGTTGAAGCGGATCACGTGCGGCAGGTGGATCGCGTTGGCCACGCCGTGCGGCACGCCGAAGTGGGCGCCGGCGGAATGTGACATGGCGTGCACGGAGCCGAGCGAGATCGTGATCGCAATCGAGGCCGCGACCAGCATGTTGCCGCGTGCGTCGTCGTTCTCGGGCGTCTCCACCGCGCGCTGCAGGTTGTCGCGGATCATCCGCAGCGCCTGGAGTGAGCGCGCGTCCTGGAGGGGGTTCCAGTCGACCGACACATAGCCCTCCACGGCGTGGGTCATGGCATCCATGCCTGTCGCCGCGGCCACCTGCGGCGGGAGGGTGCGCGTGGAGTCGGGATCCAGGATCGCGAGACGGGGGAAGAGCGGGAAATCCGCGATCTCCAGCTTGACCTTCTGATCCGGGTCCCTGATCACGGCCGCCATCGACACCTCGGAGCCGGTGCCGGCGGTGGTGGGGATGCAGGCGAGGGGAGCGATGTCGAGCGGCCGCCCCATGCCGTCGTCCTGGCGCGGCATGAGAAGGAAACCCTCCTGCTCGCGCGCCGTGCCCCCATGCGTGAAGACGGCGTCCGCCACCTTTGCCGTGTCCATCACGGAGCCCCCGCCCACCGCAAGGAACGAGTCGGCACCCGCCTCCCTCGCCGCCGCGCCGCAGCGGTCGACCACCTCGGTCGAGGAGTCCTGCGGGACCTCGTCGAACACGCCGGCGAGCTCCAGGCCGCCATCGCCCAGGCCCGCCTCTACCTTCTCCACGAGCCCGGTACCGCGGATCACCTGGTCGGTCACGACGAAGACGCGATGCGCCCCCTCCTTCTGGAACTCGAAGCCGGTGGAACCCAGCAGGTCCCGGCCGGCGATTACCCGCGTCGTGCCGGCGTACTGGAAGAAGTCCTTGAAGTACGCCATCACCGATCTGCGGGCATGTCTGCGCACGCGAGCCGGCCATCGTGGGGACACGCGGCCCCGAGACGGCGGTTCGGGTCCGCCACGATCGCCTTCATCAGGCCGCTTCCAGCAGGTCCTTCCTGTCCGCCTCCTCGAGCATCCGCCGGTAACGCGGGAAGACCGGTTTCACCAGCGGGACGAGCTTGAGGATCTTCGCCACGGGACCCCTGGCCTTCATCTGGCCGCGGGCCAGCGCCACGGTCACGTTGACGTTGCCGAGCCAGAACCGGTGGGCCGTGTCCGCCTCCATCGACATGACCACCTCGGGCTCCATGCTCGTCTCGCCAAGGTCGACACGGCCGTCCTCGCCCTCGATCAGCTTCACCGTGATGGTCGAGTCAGGCTCGCGGTACTGGTACTGCACGATCGTGTTGGCCTTGCGGAACTTGGGCGCGAGCTCCTCGTCCTGGGCGAGATCCTCGAACAGCTTGCCGATGTAGCGGTAGACCTCGTCCGCGTCCTTGAAGTAGGCCAAGTGGACCCCTCCTCCTAGCTCAGTGGCTCCGGACCGCCGGCATTCTCTCGCGCCGGGCGCTTCGGCGCGATCCCGGCGGCCTCCAGCAGCGCCTCGAGCTCCTCCTCGAGGTATCCGGCGAGGTCGTCGAGATTCGGCATCGCGTCGTAGTCGCCTCCATGGGCGGCTCCTCCTACTGCGGACGAGGGAACTGCGTGCCGACCATGCGGTCCCACATGCGGTCGGTGAGCAGCTTCCGCTGGGTGAGGGCGAGCCGGGCTGACGGGGTCACGAGGTAGCGGGTGCGCGGCCGTCGC
>JBKPHP010000057.1:0-6194 GCA_046729895.1 Actinomycetota bacterium | reverse complement strand
CTCCCGGTAGCCGGCCGCGTCGACGACCACCTGCTTGCGCTCCTCCTGTCCCCTCGAGGCCGCCCGGAAGGCGATGTGCTGAATGGCGTCGATCGTGGCCCCGTGCTTGCCGATCAGGAGCCCGAGGTCGTCGCCGTTCACTGTCGCACGGATCTCGTCTTCGGTCTCGTCGAGGTCCACGGCGGCATGCAGGCCGAGCCCCTGGACGATCCGCGCGACTACCGCGCGCACCCGCTCGGCGGGCTCGTCGGGGATCAGGTCGGCCACCCGCTCCCAGGCCTCCACGTCGACCTCGCCGCTGACCCGGGCCGGCCTGTCGGGAGCAGGCTCCTCCAGCACGGCGAACCGCACGCAGTCCGCGGTCAGGCCGGGAAAGCGCCGCTCGAGATCCTTCATCGCGATCCACTTGGCCTCGCCAAGCGTCTCCGCCTCGCCCTCGGCCACCGGCCTCCCGCGCCGCGCGTCGCCTCTCTCTTCGGTCGCCACCGCCTCGGCTCTCGACGGCTACCGGCGGCGTCCGGAGCGCTTCTTCTTCTTGCGCGGCGAGGGCGGGGGCGGCTTGCTCGAGCGCCCGTCGCCGCCAGCCGAGCTCGTGGCCTTGGCCTTCGCTTTCGGCGCCGTCGCCTTCGGCGCCTTCGCCTTCTCGGGGGCGCCCTTCCCGTCCTCAGCCGGCTGGGGCGGCGGCTTCCCACGCGCCGGTCTAGCCTCGGCCGCTTCAGCGGGCTCGCGCGGCGCGGGCTTGGGGTACAGCTTCTTCACGAGCAGCTGCTGTCCGATCGTCCACACGTTCGTCGTGATCCAGTAGACGATCAGCCCCGCCTGGAAGTTGACGATGAAGAAGACGAACACGAACGGCATTGCGAGCATGATCCGGCGCTGGGTCGGGTCCGCGCTGATCGCCGTGACCGCGGTGGCAGCAAGCTGCGTGCCGACGTAGAGCACGATCAGGGCGCCCAGCAGGACGGGGTCTCCGGTGACCTTCTCCGCCAGGTTCGGGATCGGCCCGAAGCTCGCGTTTCCGGCGATGTCCTCCTTGAAGCCCGGCGAGCGGAGCAGATAGAAGAGCGAGATGAAGAAGGGGATCTGCAGCACCAGCGGCAGGCAGGACCCGAGCGGGTTGACCTTCTCCCGCTGATAGAAGGCCATGACCTCCTGATTCATCCGCTGGCGGTCGCCCTTGTACCGCTGCTGTATCTCCTTGATCTCGGGCTGCAGCTGCTGGAGCCGCTGCATCGACTTCACGCCCTTGAAGGTGAGCGGCAGGATGGCGATCCGGACCGTGAAGGTCAGGAGGATGATCGACCAGCCCCAGCTCCCGTCGAAGTCGCCGAGCAGGCCGTGCCAGAACTTCAGCACCGCCTCGCAGGCGTCGATGAGCGGCTGTAGGACGTTTGCGATCAGCATCGGGCGCTAGCCCCGGGGGCGAAACAGCTTCTGGTTCTCCACGAAGTCGACGCCGCCGTGGCTCCACGGATTGCAGCGCAGGAGCCGCCAGGCGGCGAGAACGACGCCCCTGAGTATGCCGTAGCGCCGGACCGCGGCGACCGCATACTCGGAGCAGGTCGGATGGTACTTGCAGCGGCGAGGCAGGGCCGGCGATACGGCGCGCTGGTAGAACCGGATCGGGGCGATCGCGAGCGAGCGCAGGACTGTCACTCGCGCCTCCTCGCGAGGCCGGCCTCCATCAGAACCGAGCGCAGCGCCTCCTCGACCGCCTGCTCCCCGCCCCGCTCCGCCAGCTCCGCCGCGGGCGGGCGGGCGACGATCACGAAGTCGTGTCCTGGAGCCAGCTCGTCCGGGGCGGCCCAGAATGCCTCCCGAAGAAGGCGCTTGACCCGGTTGCGCTCGACGGCGCCGCCCAGCTTGCGGCCAACCGATACGCCGAGCCGCGGCGGCCCCCCGTCGTCCCCTCGCGGGAACGCATAGACGACAAGATGGCGCGTGGCGTGCGAGCTCCCTTCCCGATAGACCCGCTCGAACTCGCCGCTCCGCGACAGCCGGCGGCGCCTGCGGCGCGAGGCCATCGCTACGGGGTGAGCCGCTTGCGGCCCTTGTCGCGCCGGTGCTTCAGGATGCGCCGCCCGCCGCGTGTGCGCATGCGCGCGCGGAACCCATGAGTACGGGCGCGCTTCCGTCTCTTCGGCTGATAGGTGCGCTTCATCGAACCAACGCGGGAGAGGTCGCCGAAGTATAGGGAGGGGCCTGGAGGCGCTTTTCACGCGTTTTGCGTCTTCGTCCCTCGACCCTTCCCGTGCGTCCGTCTCACCCCCGAATCCCAGGTGTAGACTCGACGAGGCCGAGGGCCGCCGGGGCCCCTCCCGCAAGTCCCTCCACCGTATCCGTGAGCGCAAGTCCCTCAGGAGGGACGACGACTGCACGTGCCCGAAGAGGTCGACCCAATCTGGAGCGCTATCAGGGAAGAGCTTCGGCGCGAGATCCCCGACCTCAAGTTCCACATTTGGCTGGACCCACTCCAGCCCGCGGCGGTCCGCGGCCAGACTCTCTACGTCACGGCCCCGGAGCACATCCGAGGCTACGTCTCCGAGCGCTACCTGCCCCTCCTGCGGCGCGCCGCGGTCCGCCATCTCGGTGCCTCGGCCGTCGTGGAGATCGTTGCCCCCGGTTGGCGGGCAGATCAGCCTCCGGCTGCGGCCGCCGCCCCGCCGCACCGGTCCGGGCTCAGCCCCAAGTACACCTTCGAGCAGTTCGTCATCGGCGCCGGGAACCGCTTCGCCCACGCTGCCGCTCTGGCAGCCGCCGAGCTCCCCGGCCAGGCCTACAACCCGCTTTTCCTACACGGGCTGCCGGGACTGGGGAAGACCCATCTGCTTCACGCGATCGGCAACTACGTGAATCGCTACGGCATGGGACTCAGCGTCCGCTACGCGACGGTTGAGGAGTTCACGGCCGAGTTCGTCGAGGCTATTCGCCGCCAGCGCACCTCAGCGTTCCGGGAATCCTTCCGCGGCGCCGACGTCGTGCTCATCGACGACGTTCAGTTCCTCGCTCGCAAGGAGCGAACACGGGAGGAGTTCTTCCACACCTTCAATGCCCTCTTCGCTTCCGGACGCCAGCTGGTGCTCACCTCCGACCGCGCGCCCCAGGAGCTGCGAGAGCTCGAGGGGCGTCTCGAGGAGCGCTTCCGCTCCGGGCTCGTGGTGGAGCTCGAGCCCCCCGGCTTCGAGGTCCGCCGCGCGATCCTCGCCAAGCGCGCCCGACTGGACGGCGTCCCGGTGAGCGACGCGGTGCTGGCAGAGATCGCCAGCCTCGTGACCAGCAGCGTTCGAGCACTGGAGGGCGCGCTCATCCGTGTGGTCGCATATGCCTCGCTGCGCGAGCAAGAGCCGACGCCCACGCTGGTCCGCCACCTACTCAGCCGACTCGGCTCCGAGCCCCAGGCCACCCGCGGGCTGACCGAGATCGTCGAGGCAACCGCCCGGGAATTCCGCGTCGACCCCAGGGAGCTGCTCGCTCGCGGTCGCCGAGCGCCCGTGGCACAAGCCCGGCAGGTCGCCATGTTCCTGGCCCGCGAGCTGACCGACCACAGCCTGCCCGAGATCGGCCGCGGGATAGGAGGGCGCAACCACACCACGGTCCTCCACGCGGTGAACTCGGTCAGCGCCTCCCTTGGCAGCGATCCCACTGTTCGCAAAGCCGTCGACAACCTGCGCCGTCAGCTGGAACCGCCCGGATGACGGCCGCGCGGCCTGACACAATCCACACCCTCCTGAACAGCCCAGCCAACACCACTTCCGCAGCGGAGAGCCATGTCCACAGTCTCGACAGCCCCTACCACAACTACCTCCGGTAACCAGCCGATGAAGCTCACCGTTTCCCGTGAAACGTTTCTGTCCCAACTTGCGATCGCCGTCCGCGGCATCTCCAGTCGGAGCGCGATTCAGACCCTCTCCGGGGTGCTGCTCCAAGTCGACGGCGGTGCGCTCGAGCTTCAGTCAACCGACATGGAGATGGCGATTCGCGTGCGTGTCGGCGCCGCCCAGGCGGAGGACGGGAGCGTGGTGCTACCAGGGCGGCTGCTGCTCGACGTTGTGCGTGCGCTTCCGCAGGACGAGCTCTCGCTCGAGTACAGAAGTGCGCGGCAGGACGTGGAGGTCGTCTCCGGAGGCGCCCGCTTCCACCTGCGCACACTTCCCTCAGAGGACTTTCCGAAGCTTCCGGAGCCGCTCGCGGAGGGCGCACTCAGCGTCCCCGCTGGCGCGTTCGTCGACACGATTGGGCGGGTGGCTCGCTCCGCCTCTCGCGACGAGACTCGCCCCCACCTCACCGGTGTGCTGGTCTCCGCAAGGGAGCAGGAGCTACGGATGGTCGCGACCGACTCCTATCGCCTGAGCGTGAAGGAGACGACGCTCGAGGAGCCGCTTACCGGTTCTCTGGAGGCCAACGTCCCAGCGCGCACCCTTCAGGAGCTTGGCCGGATCGCGCAGGCGAGCGGCGCGGAGTCCATCAGCGTCAGCGCCCTCGAGAACCAGGTGGTGTTCAGCGTTGCCGACATCGTGCTGTCCTCGCGCTTGGTCGAAGGTCGCTTCCCGAACTATCAGCAGCTTCTCCCGGAGTCCTATGAGCACGAGCTGCGGATCGACCGCCGGGAGTTGCTCGAGGTGGTGCGGCGCATCAGCCTGCTGGCGCAGAAGAACGCGCCGCTGCGCTTGCGCTTCTCGGACGGTGCGCTGGACGTCTCGGCCCAGACTCCCGACGTCGGCCAGGCAAGCGAGTCCCTGCCTGTGCCGTTCAAGGGCGAACCGCTGGAGATCGGCTTCAACCCGGACTTCTTCCGCGACGGCCTCGAGAGCGCCGAGTCGGACGAGCTGGTGCTGAAGCTGATCAGCCCGTTGCGGCCCGGCCTGATCCAGTCCGGCGAGGGCGGCGGTTTCGTCTACCTCGTCATGCCGATTCGGCTGAACGTTTAAAGATGGGCCGGCAGCTGGCAGAGCAGCGCCGGCTTCGCCGGCTGCAATTGGCAGAGAAGGCGACGCCAACGCTCTGCCAGCGGCCAGCGGCCAGCTGCCAGCTCAAATGAGGGTAGACCGCGCCGAGTTCCGCGACTTCCGCAACTACGCCCGCGGTGAGCTCACCCCTTCGCCCTCCCTGACGGTGGTGAGCGGGCCGAACGGCGCGGGGAAGACGAACCTGCTCGAGGCGGTCTACTTCGGCTGTACCGGGCGCTCGCCGCGAACGACCAACGAGCGGGAGCTGGTACGCCGCGGCGCGGCACTCACGCGGGTGACGCTCGACACCTCCGGGGGCGACGGCGGGCACCGCGTCGAGGTGGGCTTCCGACCCGGAGAACCGAAGCGGATTCGCGTGGACGGCCGCGCGGTGGACTCGCTGACCTCCGCGGAGGAGAGACCGCTCGTGGCTGTCTTCCTGCCGGAGCGGCTCGAGCTCGTCAAGGGAGCGCCCGCCGGCCGCCGGGCTCACCTCGACCGGCTCGTGGGGGCCTTGTGGCCGGCTCGTGTCGCCACCCGTTCCGCGTACTCGCGCGCACTCGCCCAGCGCAATGCCCTCCTCGTCCGAATCAGGGCGGGGTCGGCGGGCGCGGACGGCCTCGACGCATGGGACGCGGAGCTCGCGCGGCTGGGAATTCGGCTGATGGCCGACCGGGCCGAGGCGGTGGACGGCCTGCGGGAGCCCTTCGCCCTGCACGCCCGCGCACTTGGGCTGGCGGGGTCGGCGGAGATGCGCTACCGGCCCCGCTCCGACGCAGACTCCGCCGACGCTCTGGCAGCCGAGCTGGGCCGCCGTCGCGAGGCCGACCTCGCGCGGGGGTTCACCGCGCATGGGCCGCACCGGGACGAGGTGCAGCTCGAGCTCGAGAGGATCCCTCTGCGGGCGTACGGCTCGCAGGGTCAGCAGCGGATCGCCCTACTCGCCCTGCTGTTCGGCGAGTGCGACCTCCTGATGCGCCTGCGCGGCCGGGAGCCGCTGATGCTGCTCGACGACGTCATGTCCGAGCTCGACGCGTCCCGCCGCGACCTCCTCGCTGCGCTGCTGCGCGAGCGCGGCCAGGCGCTCGTCACCAGCACCGACCCCGATCAGGTCCCGGGGACGGCTGGTGGGGACGATCTCCTGGTGGAGGTGGCCGATGGCGCGGTTCTGCCCACCGCCGCGGGGGGCCCGGCGTGAGGCGCGTGGCGCCACGGCCGCTCCGTCCGGCTCTCGACCGGGCGTTGGCC
>JBKPHP010000056.1:0-49700 GCA_046729895.1 Actinomycetota bacterium | reverse complement strand
ACGCACCGATCCGCGATTACGCGGTGATCGGCGACGGGCGAACCGCGGCGCTAGTCCGGCGCGACGGGCGGGTCGATTGGCTCTGCCTGCCGGACCTCGATTCGCCGAGCGTGTTCGCCGGGCTTCTCGGCGTCGACAGGGGCGGCTGCTTCGAGCTCGTCCCGGAAGCCCGGTTCGCCGCCGAGCGCCGCTACCTGCCCGAGACGAACGTCCTTGAGACGACCTTCACCACCGGCCAGGGCACGGTTCGCGTGCTCGACGCCATGACGCTGCCCCGCAGCGGCCTGGCGCCGCAGCGGGAGCTCGTGCGACGCGTCGAGGGGCTCGCCGGGGCTGTCCCGATGCATTGGCGGGTCGTGCCCCGCTTCGGCTACGGCGGACGGCGAGCTCGGCTCGGCCGGCGGGCCGGCATCCCGGTGGCGAGCGCCGGGGCCGACGCGCTGGCCGTCTGCAGCTGGGAGGCCGGTAGCGCGCAGGTCGACGACGGCGCGGTTTCAGGTCGCTTCACCACCGGGCCGGGCTCGCGAGCGCTGATCGCGCTCGCCGCTACTCACGCGGAGCCCCTGGTGCTACCAGGTCGTGGCGAGGCCGAGACTCGCCTCGAGGAGACGGCCTCTTTCTGGGCGGAGTGGGCCGGCGCTCGCTCCTACGAGGGGGCGTGGCGGGAGGCGGTGATCCGCAGCGCCCTCGCCCTGAAGCTGCTCGTCTACGCGCCGTCCGGCTCGATCGCAGCCGCGGCCACGACCTCGCTGCCCGAGGACATCGGCGGCGAGCGAAACTGGGACTACCGCTACTCGTGGGTCCGCGACGCGGCATTCACGCTCGACGCTTTCCTCGCGCTTGGCTGTCCGAGCGAAGCGCACGCCTACTTCTGGTGGCTGCTGCACGCATCGCAGCTCACCCATCCGCGGGTACGCGTCCTCTACGGGCTCGACGGGGGGGCCCGCACCCCCGAGCGCGAGCTGCCGCTTGCCGGCTATGCGGGCTCGCGCCCGGTTCGCGTCGGGAATGAAGCGGGGAAACAGCGCCAGCTGGACGTGTACGGCGAGCTCCTGCAGACGGCCCACCGGTTCGCCCTGACCGCGGGCGCCATCGATCGCGACACCGGCCGGCGCCTGGCCGACGTCGCGGACGCGGTCTGCGAGCTCTGGCGGGAACCCGACGCCGGCATCTGGGAGGTGCGCAGCGAGCCGCGCCACTTCACGCAGTCGAAGGTGATGTGCTGGGTCGCGCTCGACTGCGCCGCGGCGCTCGCCGAAGAGGGGCAGATCCCCGGACGGAACGCCGCGCGCTGGCGCCTGGCCGCCCAGGAGGTGGCCGATTTCATCGAGAGCCGCTGCTGGTCGGAAGAGCGCCGCAGCTACGTCCGCCATGCGGACGCCGACGAGCTCGACGCCAGCCTCCTGTTCAGCGCGCTGATGGGTTATCGCCCACCCGACGAGGGCCGCCTCGACCGCACAATCGATGCCATCCGAGCGGAGCTCGGGGCGGGTCCGCTGCTCTACCGGTACCGCGGCGAGGACGGGCTCAGCGGCCGGGAGGGCGCCTTTACCGCCTGCTCCTTCTGGCTCGTCGAGGCGCTCGCCCGCCGGGGGCGACTGGAGGAGGCGGCGGACCTCATGGACGAGCTGCTCGGGCTGGCGAACGACGTTGGGCTCTATGCCGAGGAGATCGATCCCGACAGCGGCGCGTACCTGGGCAACTACCCGCAGGGCCTCGTCCACCTGGGCCTGATCAACGCCGCGGTCGCCTTCTCGGAGGCCGCCCGGGGATGAGCGTCTGGGGCGCGCTCGCCGGCGGGTTCGTGGGGACGATCGTCCTTACGAGCGGGCTGCGCGCAGCCAGCGAGTTTCACCTGACCCGCATGGACATCCCGTTTCTGCTCGGAACCGCGTTCTTCAGCGACCGCGTGCGTGCCAAGGCGGCCGGCTACATGCTGCACTTCCTGTTCGGACTCGGCTTCGCGCTCGTCTACTACGCCGTCTTCCAAGCGATCGACGAGGCGAGCTGGTGGCTGGGAGCACTGTTCGGGGCGATCCACGCGATGTTTGCGGGCACCGCGCTCGTCAACATCCTCCTACCCGTGATCCACCCGCGCATGGGAACGCCTACGACGGCAGCCGAGGCGAGCCCCCTCCTCGAGCCACCAGGCTTCCTGCTTCTGAACTACGGCACCTCGACGCCCGTGGTGACCATGCTCGTGCACGTGGCCTACGGTGCCATCGTGGGCGAGTTCGTCTCGCTGGCCGCCTGAGGGGCGCACCCGGCGCCTGGGTGCCTCCCTCGGCGCGCGGGAACTCGCGCGACGCAGGGGTTTGGCAGACGGCTTATGGGTATCGAGAGATGCGAAATGCCGCCGGACTCGAGGAACCCCCGTCCAACGACGGTGCCGCCCACTGCCTCCCTCTGGCTGGCTACGGCGCCCGGTACCTCCTATCCCGCTCTTGATCGGGACATCGACACCGAGGTCCTCGTGGTCGGCGCCGGGATCACCGGGCTTGTGGCCGGCCTGCTGCTGCGGCGCGAGGGCTTCGAGGTGACCGTGGTCGACAAGGGCCGAGCGGGGACCGGGGTGAGTGGTCACACGACGTCGAAGCTGAGCTCGCTGCATCAGCTCGTCTATGCGCAGCTCGCCTCCCGCCTCGGCGAGGACGGCGCCCGCGCGTACGCGGCGGCGAACGAGGCGGGACTCGCGCGCATCGCCGGGCTGGTGGAAGAGCTCGGTATCGACTGCGAGTTCCGCCGTCGCGCCAACTACACGTACGCGGCGTCACCCGAGGACCTGCCGGACGTCGAGGAGGAGGCGGACGCGGCGAGGGCCGCGGGCCTCCCCGCGTCCTCGGTCAGGGACCTCTGGCTGCCCTTCCCCGCCTATGGCGCTGTCAAGCTCGACGACCAGGCGGAGTTCCACCCGGTCAGGTTCCTCGCCGGCTTGGCGGACGCATTGGAGCGGGCCGGCGGACGCATCTTCGAGCACACGCGCGCCGCGGCCCTGCGGGACGGCGAGCCCTGCCGAGTCGAGACCACGGGCGGGCGGGTCACCGCGGAGCGCGTGGTCGTGGCCACCCACTACCCGTTCCCCGACCGCGCGCTCTTCTTCGCCCGCATGCACGCCGAGCGCTCCTACTGCATCGCGGCGCCGCTCGCCAGCCCAGCCTCCTCTCCGGGAATGTTCATCAGCGCTTCCTCGCCCACCCGCTCGATCCGCTTCCATCGGCTCCAGGGGCGGGAGCTGGTGATCGTCGGCGGGGAGGGCCACAAGGTCGGCCAGGGCGGGCCCACCAGCCCCCGCTACCGAGCGCTCGAGGCGTTCGCCCGCGAGCACTTCGCCATCGACGAGGTGACCCACCGCTGGTCGACGCAGGACAACTTCTCTGCCGACGGCGCTCCTCTGATCGGCAAGCTGACCCCCAGGTCGCGTTGGACGTGGACCGCCACCGGCTTCCGCAAATGGGGCCTCGCCATGGGAGCTGCGGCCGCCGAGATGATCACCGACGCGATCGCGGGCCGGGACAATCCCTGGGCTCCGTTCTTCGACACGAACCGGCTCACCCCGCTCGCCTCGAGCCTGGACCTGGCCAAGGAGAACGCCAACGTCGGCTTCCACTTCGTAGCCGACCGGATCACGCGACGCTCCGCCGACTCCGCCGAAGTTCTCCGCCCGGGCGACGGGAAGGTGGCCTCGAGACACGGCCGGCAGGTGGCGATCTCGCGTGACGACGACGGCCGGCTGCACGCGGTCGCAGCCCGCTGCACCCATCTCGGCTGCATCGTCAACTGGAACGACGCCGAGCGGAGTTGGGACTGTCCCTGCCACGCCTCCCGCTTTGCTCCCGACGGCTCGGTGCTCCAGGGACCGGCGGTGCACCCGCTCGACCGCCGCGATCCCCCGGAGCCGGGCTAGGCGCCATGCTCGGGCTCGGCCACGACCGTCTCTCGATTTACCTGAATGATCATCTGGCCGGCGCGACGCTGGGGTCGGAGCTGGCCCGCCGCGCAGCCGGGAGCAATCGATCCACGAGCTACGGCAGGGTGCTCGAAGGCCTGGCGGACGAGATCCACGAGGACCGCGCGGCGCTCGTGGAGATCATGCGTCGACTATCCGTGCGACAGGACCGCTTGAAGGTTGCGCTGTCGTGGGGAGCCGAGAAGGTAGGTCGCCTGAAGCTGAACGGGGAGCTCGTCCGCTACTCGCCGCTCAGCCGACTCGAAGAGCTCGAGGCGCTTTCTCTGGGAGTGACGGGCAAGCTCGCTCTCTGGCAGGCGCTTCTGGCCACCCACGGCGCCGACCCTCGCCTGCGCGGCATCGACCTGGAGAATCTCGCCAACCGTGCCCGATCGCAGCGGCAAAGGCTGGAGCGCCAGCGCAGGCGAGCCGCCGGGGACGCGCTCGCCTGATCAGGTCGGTTGCGCGAGTCGGTGGACGTGCGCTCGGCACTTGCCTGTGTAATGCTTAGGCAATGGCCGAAGCGGCTGAGGGAGTTCTGCTCGGCGAGGCAGCGCGCGCAATCGGTGTGAGTCCCGACACCTTGCGCCGCTGGGAGCGTGCGGGAAGGCTCCGCACTTCGCGCGACAGCGCCAATCGCCGTCGGGTGTCGCGTCGCGAGATCGAGCGCCTGTCCGGCCGACCGGAGCGCCATCGGACCGGCGAAGCGCTGTCGGTACGGAACCGCTTTCCGGGGGTGGTTCGCTCGGTTGAGGTCGACGGCGTGATGGCGCTTGTGGAGATCGAGGCGGGTCCGCATCTGGTGACCGCCGCGGTGACTCGCGACGCAATCGAGGAGCTCGGGCTGGAGCCGGGGGTCGCAGCGACGGCAGCGGTCAAGGCGACGTCGGTGATGGTCGAGAGGAGCGGTGACTGAGGAGAGCTGTGGCACTGCTGGCGGCCTGTGCGGCGATCGCCGCCGGGTGTGGGAGCGATGACGGCGGCGGGGGCGCTTCGGCGTCCACCCGGCTCGTGGTGTCCGCCGCGGCGTCGATGAAGGAAGCGCTCACGGCCTGCGCGCCGCAGTTTGACAAGGCCGACGACGCCAGCGTGAGGCTTTCGTTCGCCGGCTCCAACGAGTTGGCGGCGCAAATCCGCCAAGGGGCGAAGGTCGACGTCTATGCCGCCGCCAACACCGAGCTCCCCGACCAGCTCCACTCGGACGCACTCCTGGACACGCCGGTGAAGTTCGCCACCAACGAGCTCGTCCTGGCCGTTCGGGGGGGCTCCCAGATCGACTCGATCCGTGACCTCACAAAGCCGGGGACGAAGCTGGTGATCGGCTCGGCGTCCGTGCCAGTTGGCTCCTACACGCGCGAGACGCTGGCCAAGCTGCCGCCCGGTCAGGAGAAGTCCACCCTCGCCAACGTGCGCTCAAACGAGCCAGACGTCAAGGGCGTCGTCGGCAAGCTCACACAGGGGGCTGCCGACGCGGGCTTCGTCTACACAACCGACGTCAACGCCGCGAGCGGGGAGCTCAAGGCGATCAAGCTGCCTAAGCAGCTCGAGCCGCAGGTGACTTACGGGGCCGGCGTCGTCAGGAAGGCGGCCCAGCCCGACCTGGCGAAGGAGTTCATCGACGGTCTCACGCAGGGCGACTGCGCGGACGCGCTGCGCGAGGCGGGGTTCGGCGCGGCCCCGTGAGAGGGCCGGGCTGGTTCGGGGTCCTGCTCGCGCTCTGCCTCGCAGTCGCGCTGGCCTTCCTGACGGTGCCGGTCGTCGCGATCTTCGTAGGCTCGAGCCCCGCCGATCTGATCTCGAGCCTGGGTGAGCAGGGCTCGCTCGATGCGCTCTGGCTCAGCCTGCGCACCACGACGATCTCGATCGCGATCATCCTGATCGTGGGTACCCCGGCGGCGTACCTGCTTGCCTCGCGGTCGTTCCGTGGCAAGGCGCTCGTGGTCACGCTCATCGAGCTCCCGCTGGTGCTGCCTCCCGCGGTGGCCGGCATCGCGCTGCTGGCGGCGGTCGGCCCGGCGGGGATCCTCGGGGGAGCGGTGGAGGCTGCGGGTATCCAGCTCTCACTCGCGACCGCCGGCGTAGTCGTGGCCCTCACGTTCGTGAGCTCCCCGTTCTACGTCCGCCAGGCGATGGCCGCGTTCGCCGCCGTCGATCGGTCGCTCCTGGACGCCTCCCGCACCCTCGGTGCCTCCGAGGCGCACGGCTTCCTGCGGGTGATGATCCCGGTGGCGCTGCCGGGCCTCGCCTCGGGCATGGCGCTGGCTCTCGGCCGCGCCCTGGGAGAGTTCGGGGCGACCCTGATGTTCGCCGGGTCGTTCCAGGGAGTCACCCAGACCGTGCCGCTCGCGATCTACGACCGCTTCTCGACCAACTTCGACGCCGCCCTTGCCCTGTCGGCGGTGCTGGTCGCGGTGTCGGCGGCGATCCTGCTCGCGGTGAAGTTCGTTCAGGGCGGCGCCGCGCTTCGCGGCTGGCAGGCGGAGTGAGGATCGACCGTGCTGAGCGTCGAGGTCCGCACGACGGTCGGCGCCCTTGGGCTCGATGTCGCGGTGGCGGTCGACCCCGGCGAGTGCCTCGCGCTCGCCGGTCCCTCGGGCGCCGGCAAGACGAGCGTGCTCCGGGTGGCCGCCGGATTGCTGCATCCCGCCGAGGGCCGCGTGGAGGCGAACGGCGAGACCTGGCTCGACACCGCGCGCGGCGTCGACGTGCCTGCCGAGCGGCGCCGCTGCGGCTACGTCTTCCAGGACTACGCGCTCTTCCCGCACCTGACCGCCTGGCAGAACGTGGCCTACCCGCTGCGCCGGCTCGGGCGGCGGGAGCGGCGCGCGCGGGCTGCCCAGCTGCTCGAACGGCTCGGCCTCGGTGAGCGGGCCGACGCACGACCAGGCAGCCTCAGCGGCGGGGAGCGCCAGCGTGTCGCGCTGGCTCGGGCGCTCGCGCGTAGACCCGAAGTGTTGCTGCTCGATGAGCCGCTGTCGGCGCTCGACGCCCGTACCCGCGCCGGGGCGACCCGCGAGCTAGCCGAGGTGCTGCGTGCCACCGAGGCGCCGGCGCTGCTGGTCACGCATGACTTCGCGGCGGCGGCGCAGCTCGGCGACCGGGTGGGGATCATCGACGACGGCCGCGTCGTGCAGCAGGGCACGCCGAGCGAGCTCGCCGCCGCGCCGCGCTCCGCCTTCGTCGCGGACTTCACGGGAGCGGTGGTGCTGACCGGCACCGCCCAAACCGGAGCGGACGGGCTCACGCATGTCGAGCTCGACGGGGGCGGAGAGGTCGTGAGCGCGGATGTCGCCGAGGGGGCGGTCGCGGCGAGCGTCTACCCGTGGGAGATAGCCATCGGGCCGGCGAGCGAGCGTCCCCACGGCTCTGCCCAGAACCGTCTCTCCGTCAAGGTGCTCTCGATGACCAGGATCGGAAACCGCGTGCGGCTCGGGCTGGCGGGCTCCCAGCCCCTTGCCGCCGAGGTCACGGAGGCCGCCGCGGAGCAGCTGGGACTGGAGACGGGTGCGATGGTCATTGCCTCCTGGAAGGCCGCGGCCACGCGTCTCGTAAGGACGACGAGAGGAGGAACCACACGATGAAGATCAGCGCGCGCAACCAACTCGAGGGCACCGTCCAGAGCATCCGTCGCGGCGAGGCGATCGCCAACGTGGAGCTCGACGTGGCAGGGCAGCGGCTCGTCGCCTCGATCACGGTCGAGGCGGTGGAGGAGCTCGGGCTCGCCGAGGGAAGCAAGGCGACCGCCCTCATCAAGGCTTCCGACGTGATGCTCGCCACCGGCTGACTCGAGGCGTCAGCCGGACCTGGTCGCTCGACTCCATGGCCGGAGCAGCCCGGAATTCGCCTGGTAGTAGTTGACGCCGTGCCGATCGCCACTCCAGAGCAATACGTGGCCATGCTCGACGCGGCCTCCGACCAGGGCTACGCATACGCGGCGGTCAACGTCACTTCGTCACAGACCCTGAACGCCGCCCTGCGCGGCTTCGCCGAAGCGGGAGCGGACGGGATACTCCAGATCACCACCGGCGGGGCCTCGTACCTCTCGGGCGGCGACGAGGCGGCGGGTGCGCGGGCCCTGGCCGCCTTCACCAGAGAGGTGGCGGAGAGCCACGCGGTGCTGGTTGCGCTCCATACCGACCACTGTCCGCCCGACCACCTCGATCGCTTCCTCCGACCGCTGCTCGACGAGTCGGTGGCACGTCGGGAGCGCGGCGAGCAGCCGCTCTTCAACTCGCACATGTTCGACGGCTCGACGCTGCCGCTCGAGGAGAACCTGAGGATCTCGAGCGACCTGCTGCGCCGCTGCGCGCGCGCGGACGTCGTCCTCGAGATGGAGTGTGGCGTGGTCGGCGGCGAGGAGGACGGCGTCAGCGGGCGGGGCGCGACCGAGGACCGGCTCTACACAACGCCCGAGGACCTGCTGAGGGTTGCGGAAGCCCTCGGCACAGGCGAGCGGGGGCGGTACATCGTCGCCGCCACCTTCGGGAACGTGCACGGCGTCTACGCCCCCGGTCGTGTTCGGCTGCGTCCGGAGATCCTCGCCGAGGGGCAGGAGGCTCTCGCCCGCGTCCACCCCGGCGCGCGCTTCCAGTACGTCTTCCATGGAAGCAGCGGCTCGAGCGAGGCGCAGATTCGGGAGGCCGTTCAGGGCGGTGTCGTCAAGCTGAACCTCGACACGGACGCGCAATTCGCCTTCACGCGGGCGATCGCCGACCACGTGCTCGCCAACCGAGAGAGCGTGCTCAGCATCGAGGGGGGCAAGCGCGCCTACGACCCGCGCTCATGGGGCCGCGAGGGCGAGCGGGCAATGGCCGCGCGGGTGGCCGAGGCCTGCCGGCAGCTCGGCTCGGCGGGCCGCTCGCTCGCCGGCTGAGGCCCTAGGTCAATTCGCTCACGGACTGCTGGTAGAGCTCGATCTGCGCGCCGAGCCCATCGCCGACAATGGCTCGCACCACCCCGAGGCTCTCGACGATAAGCCCCGCTCTCGTTGTCATGCGGAGGAACTCATCGTCGCCGCCGACCTCGTTGAGTTGGTCATGGCTGCCGCGCAGCAAGCCGAAGCCCCCGAGGTCGCCGCCGTGCGGGTACAGGAGTACCACCTCGAAGCTCTCGATCCGGCCCTCTTGCTGCAGGCGGCCCCAGTACTCAACGCTTTCGTTGAAGACCTCGAGTCCCTTGGCCTCCCGGCCTCGGACGGGTGCACCCCAGCCGACGAAAAGTGCGGCTTCTGCCATCGCGACCTCCTGGAACGCTTTCCGGCCGAACCTAACTCACGCCACGCCCCGGGTCTAGGGCGCCAGCCAAGGAGGAACGAAAGTCCTACTTCGAGCCCTTCGAAGTGGTCCCCGACTAGGACACAGTGATCCACCACATTGAGGTCTGCTCGTATCCGAACTGGATTGCCAACGCCCAGGTGCGATTGGCGAGGCTTGATGGACACCTGCTCACGCTCAGCGCCAAGCCGATGACATTTCAGGGAGTGGAGCAGAGGGCTGCGCTCACGTGGGAGCGCGTCGGCTACGACTGGCCGTGGACGATTCCCCCCGATGTAAGCGACAGCGCTGATCTGAGAGCCTGAGCCTCACCCATACATCCCTTCGAACAGGTCCGCGTAGCGCTCGTTGACGACATTGCGCTTGAGCTTGAGCGTGGGGGTCAGCTCGCCTTCCTCCTGCGAGAGGTCGTGGTCGAGCAGCGCGAACTTCTTGATCTGCTCGACCTTGGCGTACTTCGAGTTGGCGCGGTCGAGCTGGCTCTGGATCAGCTCGCGGACCTCGTCGCGCCGGACGAGCGACGGCACGTCCTCCGGCATGCCGTGCTCCCTCGCCCACGGCGCGATCTCCTCCGGATCCAGCGTGATCAGCGCCACCGGGTAGGGGCGGCGGTCGCCGTACATGACCGCCTGCGAGATCCAGCGCGACTGCTTCAGGTCGTTCTCGAGGTTGGACGGTGTGAGGTTCTTGCCGCCGGCCGTGATGATGATGTCCTTCTTGCGGCCGGTTATCGAGAGGAAGCCGTCCTCGTCGAGCGAGCCGAGGTCGCCGGTGCGAAGCCAGCCGTCCTCGGTGAGCGTCTCGCGCGTGGCCTCCGGGTTTCGCCAGTACTCGCGGAAGACGTTCGGGCCCTTCATCAGGATCTCGCCGTCCTCGTCGACCTTCAGCTCGACGCCGGGCATGGGGCGGCCCACGGTGCCGAAGCGGAGGTGTTCGAGGGTGTTGACGCAGCCGACGCCCGTCGTCTCGGTCATTCCCCAACCCTCGAGCACCGGGACACCGCAGGCGTAGAAGAACTCGAGGATCTCCGGCGAGATCGGCGCCGCTCCCGAGACAGCCTGCCGCACCTTGCCGCCGAAGAGCGTCCGGACGTGTCCGTAGAGCGCCTTCTCCGCCTTTTCGAAGGGCGCCCGCAGGGCCGCCGGCACCTCCTCGCCGCGCTGCTCCAGCCGCCGCACCTGGACTCCCACCTCGACCGCTTGCCGAAGCTGCCGCTCATCCGCGGCTGCGGCGGTCGCCTGCGCGTAGATCTTCTCGAAGATGCGGGGTACCGACGGGAAGTAGGTCGGCCTGGTCTCCTGCAGCTCCTCGACGATCTGCTTCGGATTTCCTCCGAAGTAGATGATGGAGCTCCCTACGTCGAACGTGGCGAGCTGAACCGTGAGGGCGAAGGCGTGCGCAAGCGGCAGATAGAGGTAGCTCACGTCCTCTTCGGTGACGAACCCGATCTCCTCGACCATGACGCCGACCGAGGCGCAGTTGGCGTGGGTCAGCACGACGCCCTTGGGCGGGCCGGTCGTCCCGGAGGTGTAGATGATCGTGTACGGGTCGCCCGGGGAGACCTCGTCGCAGCGCCGATCGAGCTCGGCGCGGTCCGGGCCGCGCCCCCGCTCGCGGAGATCCTCGAGTGTGGTCGCATCATCATCGCCCTCGCGCTCGATCAGGATCAGCTGCTCGAGGCGCTCGAGCCCGCCGCGCACCTGCCTGATCTTGGCGGCCTGCTCGGCGTCCTCGCAGATCACCATGCGCGCCTCGGCGTTGCCGGCCACCCACTCGCACTCCTCGGGCGAGTTGGTGGGGTAGATCGGCACGACCACCCCGCCGGCTCGGGAGATCGCGAGGCTCGCGAAGGTCCACTCCGGACGGGTATTCGCCAGGATGGACACCCGGTCGCCGGGCTCGAGCCCGAGTGCCACGAGCCCGAGTGCGAGCTCATCCGCGAGCTCGCCGACCTCGGCGAAGGTCCGCTCGCGCCATTCGCCGTCCTGCACGTGTCGCATCACGACCCGATCCGGGTAGCGCTCTGCCGCGCTTGCCGCCGCCCGGGCGACCGTCCTGCCTGTCGCCTTGGTCGCCTCTGTTGCCATCGCTGCTACCTCCTCCGCTGCTCCGCCTGGTCGGTCCTTCCGAATCATCGTTCCCTAAATGCTCGGGGGGCAACCCCCGCGTGCGCGGAAGCGTCCTGCCTGAGGGGGCTGCCGGCCCCACAACCCAGGACGCTAGCCGGGCGGCCGCTACTCCGTGCCGAGCTGCGGCTTCGGTCCGGCGCGGAAGATGATGAAGAAGCCCGAGAGCCACGACCCGAGGAAGATGAAGATCGCCGAGATGTAGTGGATGCGCGGGCTGACGCGTTCGCGCCCGGCGAGGAAGATGCCGAGGAACACCGATTCGGCGAAGAAGGCGAAAACCCCCTCGATCGCCAGCGTCGTGCCGATCACCCCGCCCGCGTAGTTCGAGAACTTCGCCCAGTTGGTGCCGAACGGGAACTCCAGCGGAATCCCGGTGACCACGCCTACCGCGAGGTTGACCGCGAAGATCTTCCCCCAGAAGCGCGGTGCAGACTCGTAGTCCTCGCGCTCCTACTGGGTCTTCCGCAGCAACGGGAAGCGGTGGCCCTCGCGCCCGAAGTAGGAGACGGTCTTGAGCCACGCGATGAACAGCGCAAGGCCCAGCGTGAGGATCGGGAAGAGGTAGTGGAAGGTGACCGTCAGCGTGAACTGCAGCCGGTCGATCAGTACTGGATCGCTCACGGCTGCCGGAAGCTACCGCCCTAAGCGGCTATCAGGCCGCCGAGGAGGGTGCGCTCAGCCCGGGCGACGAGTAGCCGGGCGCGCCGCAAGCACCTGGTACACGGATGTGAAGCCGGTCAGGAAGCCGTTGCGGGCGGCCCGGAGGTAGAGACGCCACACGCGGGCGCGCTCGGCGCCGGCCAGGCGCATGGCAGCCTCCAGCCGCGCGTCCAGCCGATCGATCCAATGGCTCAGGGTGATGGCGTAGTCCTCGCGGAACCCCTCCACGTGAATCGTCTCGAGGTCGGCCTGCTCGATCGCGCCCAGCACGCGGGAAACGTGCAGCGGGGCTGCGTCGGGGAACACGTAGCGCTCCGAGAAAGGACCGGCCTCGGGCTCCCCGTGCCGCAGGCGTGCGATGCCGTGGTTGAGCAGCCGCCCTCCGGGTCGCAGGAGCGCGGCCAGCCGCTCAGCGTAGAGGTCGATCCTGCTCGCCCCCACGTGCTCGACCATGCCGATGCTGGCGATCGCGTCGAACGGGCTCTCGTCCAGCGCACGGTAGTCGGCCACCTGGATCTGGATCCGCTCCGCGAGCCCGAGCTCGGCGACTCGCCGGCGGGCGCGCTCGGCTTGCGGCGGCGAGAGGGTTATGCCGAGCACCTCCGCGCCATGCCGCGTCGCGGCGTGAATCGCGAAGCTGCCCCAGCCGCAGCCCACGTCCAGCACTCGGTCGCCCGGCTGCAACCCGAGCTTCTGGCAGACGAGCTCCAGCTTCGCCTCCTGGGCCTCCTCCAGCGTGGTCGCGCCGCGGGAGAAGAGGCCACAGCTGTAGGTCATGGACTTGTCGAGGAAAAGGGCGAAGAACTCGGCGGGGAGGTCGTAGTGGTGGCGGACCGCTCGCTCGTCGCGCTCGCTGCTGTGGCGGCGGCCACGAGGCTTCAGCTCCGTGGCCGGCACGCGGGGTGGTCTACGGAGCCCGCAGGCCCTGGCGGCTGCCAGCGCAAGGCGGGTGCGGGCGGACCGGTCGATGCGGGGCGGCTTCCAGCTGCCCAGCAACTGGAGCGCCGCATCGAGATCGTCTACGTCGAGCTCGCCGGACACGTAGGCCCGTCCCAGGCCGAGCTGCCCGGGGGCGCGCAGCGCGTGGGCGACGGCGCCCGGCGAGCGGACACGGAAAGTGGGCCCGTTGCCGGTCGTCGCGGGGAGCCGGCTGCCGTCCCACAGCTCCACCGAGAAGGGGCGCGCCGGCAGGGCGCGCTCGAGCTCGGTGCGTAGCGGGGCGGTACGGGCGAACAACGGTCAGGCTGGGGTCAGGAGGCTTCGGCGATGGCCTCCCGGCGCGCTCGTGCGGGGTCGACGCGCACTACGTCCCAGACCAGGCCCGCCGCCTCGAGGGCCCGGATCACCATTCCGGAGATGTCGAGCTCCCAGCGGCGAAGGCCGTGGATGGCGGAGGTCGGGAAAGCGTGGTGGTTGTTGTGCCATGACTCGCCGAAGGTCGGTATCGCCAGCCAGAAGAGGTTGTGCGAATGGTCGTCCGTGGCGAAACGCCGCCGGCCGAAGAAGTGACAGAGCGAGTTGATGCTGTAGGTCACGTGGTGGACGGCCAGCATGCGCACCCCGCCTCCCCAGAGGAGGCCCGTAAGGCCGGCGATCACCGAGCCGCCGATCGCCACTCCCAGGCCGAACGCCACGCCCAAGCCGCCGAGAGCCCAAAGGAGGAACGTCCGGTCGACGAAGCTCACCAGCGGATCGGCCACGAGATCGCGTGCATAGCGCGCCCTGGCGCCCCGCTGGGTGTGGATGAACAGCCAGCCGAGATGGGCGTGCATGAGCCCGACGAGCGCCCCTCGCCAGCCGCCTCCGTGGCCGACGTGGGGGCTGTGCGGGTCGCCCTCCTGGTCGGAGAAGGTGTGGTGCTTGCGATGGTCGGCCACCCAGGAGATCACGGGACCCTCGATAGCCGCGGACCCCAGCACGGCGAGGAGCGTCCGCAGCGCCCCGCTGGTGGCAAAGCTGCGGTGGGTGAGGTGGCGGTGGAAGCCCACGGTCACCCCGAGGCCAGTCAGGGCGTACATGAGCGCGAACACGATCAGGTCGCTCCAGCGAAGCAGGTGGGCCCAGGCCTGCCAGCAGGCGATGGCAAGGGCCACCACGGGGAGCAGCGTGACTATGGCGGTGATGATCCGGTCGCGCGTCTCGTGCGTGACCGGCTCGGTCTCGGGAACGCTGGGCCGGGACTGACCACTCATGGGCGGCGCTCCTCAGCTCGGTGGTTGGGCGTCTTCACGTCGGTCGCGACTTCCTTACCCCGCGAAGGCGGGTTCAACCTGCGATCGCAGGGAAACTCCCCATTTCGCGACCGGCGGACGGCAGCGTACCGGGCGAGGGCCAGACTCGCAGTCATGCCCCGGGCGATCTTCAGTTCCGGCCCGAGACGAGGCGCATGGTGGCACGCGCCAGCGGCTGCGCCGCCCGCGGCGAGATCCGCCGGAGCGCCCAATTGAGCACCACGTGGTGGCGCGGCACGGTGCGGATGATCTTGTTCCGGCGCACCGCGTCCACCACCGCCTCGGCCACGACGTCGGGGGAGGAGCCGAACCGCTCGTAGAAGCTCTTGAGCCGGTCCCGCTGGGCGGCGAGCTCACCGTCGAGGTGGGCGCCGTCCAGGATCGGGGTGTTGATGAAGCCGGGGCAGATCGCGCTCACGCGGATGCCGCGCGGCGCGAGCTCGGCGTTGAGGGACTCGCTCAGGCCCACGACCGCGTGCTTCGAGGTGCAGTAGGGCGCCAGGTTGGCAACCGGCACGAGCCCGGCCAGCGACGCTGTGTTGACGATGTGGCCAGGCCGTCCCTGCCGCAGCATCCGGGGGACGAAGTAGTGGATCCCGTGGACGACACCCATCAGGTTCACGCCCAGGACCCGCTGCCATTCCTCCAGCGTGATCTCGTCCACGGGCCCCGCGTGCCCGATGCCGGCGTTGTTATGGAGGATGTCTACCGCCCCCTCCGCCGCGAATACCTCGTCGGCGAGCGCCTCCACCGCAGCGGGCTCGCTTACGTCCACGGCGTGGGCGGCGGCACGCCCATTGGCCGCCTCGATCTGCGAGGCAACGGCCTCGGCCCTCTGTCCGTCCAGGTCGGCCGCGTGCACCGCGACGCCCATGCGGCCGAGCAGGACCGCGGTGGAGCGCCCGATGCCTGAGCCGGCGCCAGTCACGACCGCTACCCGACCCGCGAAGTCCATCTCCTCAGGCGACACGTGCGACAACCTACACGGCGGGGATCGCCGTCGCGGCCCGGCGCCGCCTGTCGTCGCCAAAGGCGAGCCCCGGCGCTGTGGCGCGGCCGGGCGTGGTTGAATCGCCGCGTCGATGCGCGCGCTCCAGGTCATCGAGCTCTCGGGTCCGAACGGCGTCGAGCTGGTCGAGCTGCCGGATCCCGAGCCCAGCCACATGTTCAGCCCCGGCGAGGGGGTCGTCGTGGAGGTGGCCGCGGCGGCCGTCTCGTTCCCGGACGTGCTCCAGAGCCGGGGGCTCTATCAGTTCAAGCCCGACCTGCCGTTCGTGCCGGGGGCCGAGGTGTCCGGCGTGGTGCGCTCGGCCCCGGACGGCGCGGCGGTGTCTCCCGGCGACCGCGTTGCGGCGTTCAGCGCGCTGGGCGGCTGGGCGGAGCTCGCCGTGGCCCCGCCCCAGATGAGCTTTCCCCTACCGGACAACCTCGACTTCGCCGAGGGCGCGGCGCTGATCCTCAACTACCACACGGCCTACTTCGCGCTAAAGCTGCGGGGGAGGCTGAAGGAGGGAGAGCGGGTGCTCGTGCACGGTGCCGCCGGGGGCGTCGGCACCGCCACGCTGCAGGTTGCCGAGGGGCTCGGCGCGAGCACCGTCGCCGTGGTCTCGAGCGACGAGAAGGAGCGAGTCGCCCGCCAGGCCGGTGCCGGGGAGATCGTGCGCGCCGACGGGCCCTGGCGCGACCAGGTCCAAGAGCTCACGGATGGCGGAGTGGACGTGGTGATCGACCCGGTGGGCGGCGATCGGTTCGTCGACAGCCTGCGGGCGCTGCGCGAGGAGGGGCGCCTGGTCGTCGTGGGTTTCACCGGCGGCTCGATCCCGGAGGTCAAGGTCAATCGCCTGCTGCTTCGCAACACCGAGGTCGTGGGCGCCGGCTGGGGCGCGTACGTCATGCCGAAGCCGGACGTCACGCGCGAGATCGCCGAGGCGATCGACGGACTGATCGAGCGGGGCGCCGTGAGCCCGGTCGTCGGGGCGCGCTTTCCGCTGGAGCGCGGCGCCGACGCCATGCGGCTGATCGAGGAGCGGCGCTCGACGGGCAAAGTGGTGCTCGACGTCCCCGGCGGCTAGCGCCGCCCGTTCGTCCACTAGGTGAACTCAGGGCAGCGGGGAGCCATGGAGGCGTAACATCGACGTAGAGAAGAGATGGTCGTGGTCGGCGTAGCGCTGCTGCTCGTCGGGGCCGCCCTGCTGGTGGCAGAGGCCCACGCGCCCTACGGCGTTCTTGGGGCGGCTGGCGGAATCTCGCTGGCCGGCGGCGCGGCGCTCGCTATCGCTGGCGCCGGGGGCGGGCTGGCCATCGTCCTGTCCGCGGGGCTGGCCGCCCTCGCCGTGGCCGGCGTCTGGGTCGCCGTGGCCACGCGGAAGGCGCTCGCCACCAGGGCACTACGCGCCTCCTCGGGCCGGGAGGCGCTGAGCGGCCGAATGGGTGTGGTCCGGAGCTGGGCCGGCGAGGGCGGGCAGGTGTTCGTCGACGGGGCGCTGTGGCGCGCACGCCACAGCTGGGCCGGCGACGGCGAAGAGCTCGGGGAGGGAGACTCCGTGGTGGTGGAGCGCGTGAGCGGGCTGACGCTCGCCGTGCGGAAAGCCGAGGACTGGGAGGAGCCATGCTGATCGCCGTGCTCGTCGTCCTGGCGGTGGTGGCCTGCACCGCGTTGGTGCTGGCCGGGGCATCGGTCCGGATTCTGCGCGAGTACGAGCGTGGGGTGGTCTTCCGCCTCGGACGGGTGATCGACCAAAAGGGCCCGGGCCTCGTGCTGCTTGTGCCGATCGTGGACCGCATGGTCCGAGTGAGCCTGCGCACGGTGACGCTCCGCATCCCGCCCCAGGAGGTCATTACGCGCGACAACGTGCCGGTGCGAGTCGCGGCCGTCGCCTACTTCCGCGTCATCGATCCGAAGAACTCGGTGCTCGAGGTCGAGGACTTCATGGCGGCGACGCTCCAGATCGCCCAGACCACCCTGCGCTCGGTGCTCGGAAAGGCGGACCTCGACACGCTGCTTTCAGAGCGCGAGCGGCTCAACGAGAGCCTTCAGCACATCATCGACGAACAGACCGAGCCGTGGGGGATCAAGGTCACGATCGTCGAGATCAAGGACGTCGAGATCCCCGATCGGATGCAGCACGCCCTGGCACGCCAGGCCGAGGCCGAGCGCAACCGCCGCGCCAAGGTGATCAACTCGGAGGGCGAGTTCCAGGCCGCGGCCAGGCTGGCGGAGGCCGCCGACGTGATCAGCCCCAACCCGATCACGATCCAGCTTCGCTACCTGCAGGCGCTGTCCGACATAAGCTCGAACGAGGCTTCCACGATCGTCTTCCCGCTTCCGCTGGACCTCCTCCGGCCCCTGCTGGACACGGGGGGAGCCGCGGACGGGGAGCAGGCGGGCGAGGACGAGAAGGACACGGGGCCCGCCAGGCTCGAGCCCGGGGAGGGCTAGCCCCAGGAAGCCTCGCTGATCGGCCGGAAGGTCGTCGTGAGGATTCGCATCCCCCGTGGGCGTGTGAGGGCGAAGAGGACGACGTCGGCTACCTCGTCGGGAGTCAGCATCGCCTCGAGCTCGGGGTCGCCCTCCTCGCGGCCGCTCCCGATGGCGAAGTCGGTGCGGACGCCCCCGGGGCAGATGCAGGTCGACCGCACGCCCTGCTCTCGCAACTCGTGGTCGAGCGCCCGCGTGAAGCCCACCTGGCCGAACTTCGAGGCGTTGTAGACGGCCTCCCCGGGAAAGGCCCGAACGCCGGCGACGCTCGCGAGCGAGACGAAGTCTCCCTCGCCGGAGGCGATCAGGTGCGGCAGGGTCGCGGCGGCCGTGTACAGGGTGCCCTTGAGGTTCACGTCGATCATCGCCTCGAGCTGCTCGGGATCGAGCTCCAGGAACGGGCCGTAGGCGCCTACGCCGGCGTTGGCTACGGCTATGTCGAGCCGCCCGAAAGCCTCGACCACCGCCGCTGTGGCGCGTTCCACCGCATCGCGGTCGCTGACGTCGCAGGAGACACCAAGGGCGCCGTCCAGGCCCAGGTCGTCCCCGCGCCGCGAGAGGAGCCCCACGCGTGCTCCCGCATCGTGCAGGCTCCCCGCCACCGACGCGCCGATGCCGCCGCTCGCTCCGGTCACGAGCGCGACCTTTCCCTCGAGCTCACTCACTTGGGTCCTCCTGTCTCGATTACATCGCTGTCCAGCTCATGCAACGAGTCGAGTACCACGCTGGCCTCGTTCACAACCTCCGGCGGGGGCGGATAGGCGCGGTTGGGTATGGCGACCAGCGCCATGCCGGCGGCCCGGGCCGCGCGAATGCCGGCGCTCGAATCCTCCACCGCCACGCACCGCTCGGGCGGCGCCCCAAGTCGCTGCGCCGCCGCCAGGTAGACGTCGGGCGCGGGCTTACCGCGTTCGACCTCCTCGGACGAGACCGTGACTCCGAACAGCTCGGCCCAGCCCGTGCGCTCGAGCACAAGGTCGATGATCTCCCGATTCGACGACGACGCCAAGCCCAGCGGCCAGCGCTCTCCGATGCGGCGGACTGCCTCGTCGGCGCCCGGCAGCAACGGCAGCTCGCGTTCGTACCACTCGGCGAGGAGCCTCACGACCTCCGCCGAGATCTCCGCGGGCTCGAGCGGAACGCCGAGCTCCTCGTGCATGTAGCGCGACCACTCCTGGGAGCTCATCCCGAGCATCGCGCGCTCGGCCTCAGGCCGCCAATGCCCCCCGCGCTCCTCCGTAAGCTGGCGCTTGGCGGCGTTCCACACCTGCTCGGACTCGAGCAGCAGGCCGTCGAGGTCGAAGATCACCGCATCGGCCACCGCGCCACTCTGACGAATAGTCTGGGGCCGTGGCGTACCGGGTGGGCTTGGTCGGCTACGGCTTGGCGGGCGAGTGGTTCCACGCGCCGCTGATCGCCGCCACGGAGGGACTGGAACTCTTCTCCGTCGTCACGTCGAGTGCCGAGCGGGCGGAACGTGCACGCGGCCGCCACCCCGGCGTTCAGGTCCTGCCCGACGTCGAGACGCTGTGGAACCGGTCCGAGGATCACGACCTAGTGGTGGTCGCCGCGCCCAACCGCGTGCACGCCTCGATCGCCATGGGGGCGCTCGAAGCCAGTCTGCCAGTGGTCGTCGACAAGCCGCTGGCGGCGACCGTCGCCGATGGTCGCCGGCTACAGGAGGCAGCGGAAGCGCGCTCGCTGATGCTCGCCGTATTCCACAACCGTCGCTGGGACGGCGACTTCCTGACGCTGCGCCGCCTTATCGAGGAAGGCGCTCTTGGCGAGGTTCACCGCTTCGAGTCCCGCTTCGAGCGCTGGCGGCCTGAGCTGCGCAGGGGCGCGTGGCGGGAGCTGGACGCGCCGGAGGAGGCGGGTGGAGTGCTTTTCGACCTCGGCTCGCACCTCATCGACCAGGCGCTCGTGCTGTTCGGTCCGGTGGAGGCGATGAACTCGGAAGTCGACCGCCGCAGGCCGGGCACGCTGGTAGACGACGACGCCTTCGTTGCACTTACACACAGCTCAGGAGTACGCTCGCATCTGTGGGCAAGCCAGGTGGCTGCGCAGCCGGCTCCGAGGATGCGTGTTCTGGGAAGCGACGCCGCTTACGTGAAGTGGGGGCTCGACGTCCAGGAGGCGGCGCTGCGCGCCGGCGAGCTACCGGGTGGACCCGCCTGGGGCCGCGAGCCCCCCGAGGCCTGGGGTACGGTGGGCGCGGGCGAGCAAGCGGCGGCGGTGGAGACGGAGGCGGGCGACTGGCCTGCCTTCTACCGCGGCGTCGTCGGCGCGCTGAAGGACGGCTCGACGCCGCCGGTGAGCGCCGCGGACGGAGTGTCGGTGCTCGAGATCGTCGAGCGCGGACTCGGAGGAGGATAATCCGGACAGGACGTGATGATCGGTCGTAAGACCGGGAGGAGGAACTTAATGCTCGACAGACGCTGGATGAGTCTTCTCGTCTCCGTAGCCGTAGTTGGCGCCGGCTCTCTGCTGGCGGCTTGCGGCGGCGACAACGGAGGCGGCGGAGGTGGCGGCTCGATAGCGCTGCTGCTGCCCGAGTCCAAGACCGCGCGCTACGAGTCCGCGGACCGGCCCCGCTTCGAGGCTAGGGTCAAGAAGCTCTGCTCCAACTGCGACATCATCTACTCGAACGCCGAACAGGATCCCGCCAAGCAGCAGCAGCAGGCCGAAGCGGCGCTCACGAAGGGCGTCAAGGTCATGGTCCTCGACGCCGTCGATGCGGCCTCCGCGGGCGCGATCGTCACCAAGGCCAAGCAGAAGAACGTGCCGGTGATCTCGTACGACCGCCTGATCACGAATGCGGACATCGACTACTACATCTCCTACGACAACGTCCGCGTCGGCGAGCTGCAGGGGGAGACGCTGAGCAAGAAGCTCAAGGAGATGGGCAAGGCCAAGGGGCCGATTCCGATGATCAATGGGGCCCCCACCGACAACAACGCCAAGCTGTTCAAGCAGGGCGCCACCAGCAAATTCCAGGCGGCGGGCGTGAAGATCGCCAAGCAGTTCGACACTCCGGACTGGAGCCCCGACAAGGCCCAGACGGAAATGGACCAGGCGATCACCTCGCTCGGCAAGAACGGCTTTGTCGGCGTCTACGCCGCCAACGACGGCACCGCCGGCGGCGCCATCGCAGCGATGAAGGGCGCCGGCGTCGACCCCAAGACGAAGCCGACCACCGGCCAGGACGCCGAGCTGGCCGCCGTCCAACGGATCGTCGTGGGCGAGCAGTACATGACCGTCTACAAGGACGTCGGCGTCAGCGAGGCGCCAAAGGCGGCCGACATCGCCGTGGCATTGGCGAAGGGCGACAAGGTGCCGAGCGGCCTCGTCAACCAGCAGCTCGACAACGGAAAGAAGAAGGTGCCGTCGGTGATCCTGCCGCCCACCGCGGTGACCAAGGAGAACATCAACGACACCATCGTCAAGGACGGATTCTTGAAGGCCTCGCAGATCTGCACCGGCAGGTACGCCTCCGGGTGCAAGGATGCTGGCATCCAATAGAGGAGCAGAGGCGAAGGCCGGCGGCGCGGCGCGCCGCCGGCCGACGCCGAGGAAAAGAGAGGAGCTCGATCGATGAGTACGGACGGTGAGGTCCTCGCCCTCGAGGGGGTGAGCAAGAGCTTCGGCCCGGTGCAGGCCCTCGACGGGGTCGACTTCGGCGTGCGATCCGGGGAGGTGGTCGCGCTAGTGGGTGACAACGGCGCCGGGAAATCGACCCTCGTCAAGGTAATAGCCGGGATCCACCCGGCGGACTCCGGACGGATCCTGTTCGAGGGCAGCCCAGTGACGATCTCGGGACCCCACGACGCAACCGATCTCGGGATCGCAACCGTGTATCAGGACCTCGCCTTGTGCGACAACCTTGATGTGGTCGAGAACCTCTTCCTCGGTCGTGAGGAGCTCGCCTCAGGCGCTGGAGAGTTGCTGCGCTCGCTGGACGAGATCGAGATGGAGCAGCGCTCGCATGAGCTCCTGAGCAACCTCGCCGTGACCATCACCGACGTTCGTGCCGAGGTCGGCACGATGTCGGGCGGCCAACGCCAGCAGGTGGCGATCGCGCGCTCGCTGCTGGGCGAGCCCAAGGTCGTGATCCTCGACGAGCCGACCGCGGCGCTCGGCGTGCGACAGACCGCATTGGTGCTCGAGCTGATCAAGCGTCTGCGTGATCAGGGCCATGGAGTGGTGGTGATCAGCCACAACCTGGCGGACGTGTTCGCCGTGGCCGACCGTGTCTTCGTGCTCCGGCTCGGCAAGAAGGCCGGCGACTTCGACGCCGACCAGGTCTCCCAGGAGGACGTAGTGGCCGCGATCACGGGAGCGGTCGGAGCCGGCAGAGGAGACGGGGACGAAGCGGGAGGTGAGCGATGACTACCACGCCGGGCGCCGCAGCCCCGCCGGCCGCCGAGGCGGTCGAGGTTCCCACGCCGCGCGTTCTACTGCGGCGCTTCCTCCAGGGGGACCTCGGCGAGGTGCGGGTGATCATCGTGATCGCCCTGATCTGGGCGATCTTCCAGCTCCAGGAGGACCGCTTCCTCACCGCTACCAACCTGACGAACCTCGTCCTCCAGATCGCGGCGGTGGGGCTCATATCGGTTGGCGTGGTGCTCGTCCTGCTACTCGGCGAGATCGACCTGTCGGTCGGGGCGGTCAGCGGCTTGTGCGCAGCGATCATGGCCGTCCTCAACGTCAAGCACGGCTGGAACCCCTACCTGGCGATCGCAGTCGGCGTGCTGGCCGGGACCGGGATCGGTTTGTTCCAGGGGTTCATGTTCGAGTACTTCGGGATCCCGTCGTTCGTGGTCACGCTCGCCGGGCTTCTCGCCTGGCAGGGATTCCTGCTCAAGGTGCTCGGCGAGACGGGCACCGTGAACATCACCGACTCCAAGATCGTCGGCCTGACGGGCACCTTCTACAGCGACGCGGTCGGGTGGATCATTGCCATAGTGGGCATAGCTGCGTTTGCTGTAGCGAGTCTCTGGCGCAGGCAGCGCCGTGCGCGCAGCGGCCTGTCGACGGCGCCGCTCCCGGCGCTCTTGGTTCGCATCGTGCTCGTCGCGGCCGCAGTGATCGCCGCCGTGGCGGTGCTGAACTCCGACCGCGGCGTGCCGCTCGCCGGCCTGATCCTGATCGGCTTCGTGCTGTTGTTCCAGTACGTGACCACCCGGACCCGCTTCGGCCGCCACATCTATGCGGTGGGCGGCAACGCGGAGGCGGCTAGACGCGCGGGCATCTCTATTCGGAGGATCCGCATCGTGGTCTTCATGCTCGCGTCCACCATGGCTGCGATCGGCGGGATCATGGCCGCGTCACGCCTGCTCGCCGTCAACCAGTCGTCGGGCGCCAGCGACCTGCTGCTGCTTGCGATCGCGGGTCCTGTCGTCGCGGGGACGAGTCTCTTCGGCGGTCGCGGCAGCGTCTGGACTGCCCTGCTCGGCGCCCTCGTGATCGGCTCGATCTCGAACGGCATGGACCTGCTCGCGTTCGAGTCGTCTGTGAAGTTCATCGTTACGGGGGCGGTGCTGCTGGCCGCAGTGGTCATCGACGCGATCGCGCGCAAGCAGCGTGCGGCCACCGGCCGGGTCTGACACTGGCTCTCATCCGCGCTTCATGAGAGCGCGGGAGGATCATGGGGCTCGTGCAGGCGCTTCGGCGACTCCCGATTCGGGCGCGGCTCACGCTCGCCTTCGCGACGGCCATGGCGCTAGTGCTGGCCGCCACCGGCGCCTTCGTCTACCTGCGGATGAAGAGCGAGCTCGAGAACACGGTCGACTCGGGGCTGCGCTCCCGCGGCGGCGACGTGGCAGCGCTGGTCCATCAGGCGGATGAGGGACTCACCCAGGCCGGCCGCAGTCCACTGACCGAGCGCGGTGAGAACCTGGCCCAGGTGCTGTCGGCGCGGGGCGAGGTCCTCGACGGCACGCCGCGCTACCGCTCGTTCCCGCTGATCACCACCTCTGAGCTGCGCAGGGCGCTCCGGCACACGGTCTTCGTGGAGCGGCGGCGGGTGCGCGGCCTGGACAGTCCCGTGCGGCTGCTCGCGACGCCGGTTCGGGCGCGGGACCGACGCATGGTGGCGGTGGTCGGCGCCCCGCTGGACGATCGCAACGAGGCGCTCCACAGGCTGCTCGTGCTCCTGGCCATCGGCGGCCCTGTGGCGCTTCTGCTCGCTTCTCTGGCCGGCTACGGCGTGGCCGCGGCGGCCCTGCGGCCGGTCGAGTCGATGCGACGGGAGGCGAGCGAGGTGTCGGTAAGCGAGCCGGGCCGGCGACTCCCCGTCCCCCCCGCGCGGGACGAGGTCGGCCGGCTGGGTGAGACCCTGAACGAGATGCTCGCGCGCCTCGAGGCGGCGTTCGAGAGGGAGCGGAGCTTCGTCTCCAACGCGAGCCATGAGCTCCGTACGCCGCTCTCGATCCTTCGCACCGAGCTCGAGCTCGCGTTGCGGCGCGGCCGGACCGTGGAGGAGCTCGAAGCCGCGCTGCGCTCCGCCGCCGAGGAGACCGACCGCCTGACGCAGCTGGCCGAGGATTTGCTGGTGCTCGCCCGCTCCGATCAGGGCAGGCTGCCCCTTCGCACGGAGGAGCTGTCGGTTGGCGACGTGCTCGAGGGCGCGCGCGAGCGTCACGCCCGCCGAGCGGCCGGTGCTGGCCGCGAGATCCGGGTCGAGTCCTCGGCCCACACACCCGACGGCGAGCTGCGGCTGAGGGCCGACCGGCTGAGGCTCGAGCAGGCGCTCGCCAACCTCGTCGAGAACGCGCTGAGCCACGGCGAGGGCGAGGTCGTGCTTGCGGGGCACGAGCAGGATGGCGGTGTCGAGATCCACGTGCGGGATCAGGGGCAGGGCTTCCCGGAGCGCTTCCTACCGAGCGCCTTCGACCGCTTCACGCGTGCCGATCCGGCTCGTTCGCGCGGCGGCGCCGGCCTGGGCCTCGCGATCGTCGCCGCGATCGCCGTCGCGCACGGCGGCACCGCCACCGCACGCAACCGGCCCCCGCGCGGGGCGGACGTCTGGATCACGCTGCCGCGCTCGCCGAGGACGGCGTCAGCTACGGCGCCGGACGCGCAGGCCGAGAGCGAGTAGGCCGAGCAGGCCGGGAGCCCGACGGCGAGCGGGACGAGCCCAATCGGGGATGAGAGCCCGATGCGGTTCGAGACCTCTCATCGCTCGCTCATGAGCTGCTGCCAGTCTCGGGATCACTTCAACCGGAAGGGGGCCGAGCGTGAACAAGAGAAGACTCGCCGCGGCGATCGCCGTGGCGGCGCTTCCGCTCGGATTCGGTGCCTGCGGCTCGGGGGGCGACTCATCGGGATCGAGCGCGAAGAGCCCATCCGGCAATAGCCAGATCAAGCCGGAGAACTTCGGCCGCACCGTGGACAACCCCTGGTTCCCGCTCAAGCCCGGCACCACCCTGCGCTACCGCGGCGTCAAGGACGGGAAGCCGACCGTGGACGTCTTTGCGGTCACGCACAAGACCAAGAAGATCCTCGGCGTGCCGGCAACCGTCGTGCACGACAGCCTCTACGACGGCAAGGGCAGGCTGGTGGAGGACACCTTCGACTGGTACGCGCAGGACAAGCGGGGCAACGTCTGGTACCTCGGCGAGGACACCAAGGAGCTCGACGGCAAGGGTCACGTGACCACGAGAGAGGGCTCCTGGCAGGCCGGCGTCGACGGCGCGATCGCCGGCATCTTCATGCCCGCGAATCCGAAAGTCGGGCAGTCGTTCCGGCAGGAGTACTACAAGGGCCAGGCCGAGGACCGTTTCAAGATCCTCAGCCTGAGCGCGTCGGTCCGCGTCCCGGCCCTCTCCTCGCACCACGCGATGAGGACGGAGGAGACCACCCCGCTGGAGCCGGACGTGGTCGACAACAAGTACTACGTGCGCGGCATCGGCACGGTACGCGAGGTGTCCGTCAAGGGAGCCAAGGAGTACAACACGCTCGTCTCGGTCAGGGGGGGCTGAGCGGCTGACGGGACTGCTCAGGTAGCCGTCAGGCCCCGGCGTCGGCGCGCATGCGGTAGCCGGCGCCGCGCACGGTCTCGATCGACTCGACGCCGAACGGGCGATCGACCTTCTCGCGCAGGTAGCGCACGTAGACGTCGACGACGTTGGAGCGGTTCTCGTAGTCGTAGTCCCAGGCGTGCTCGAGCAGCCGGTAGCGCGACAGAACCTGGCCCGGCCGGCGCATGAACGCCTCCAGCAGGGCGAACTCCTTCGCGGACAGGAAGATCTCCTTCTCGCCGCGCCACACCCTGTGGGTGGCGGGGTCCAGATGGAGATCGCCAACCTGGAGGACGACGGCGCGTTCGACGGGCCCGCGACGGACGAGCGCGCGCAGGCGCGCGAGCAGCTCCGCGAACGAGAAGGGCTTGGTGAGATAGTCGTCGGCCCCGCCATCGAGACCCGCGACCCGATCCTCGACAGCGTCTCGCGCGGTCAGCACGAGGATCGGCGTCCAGACCCCGGCCTCGCGCAGACGGCTGCAGGTCTCAAGGCCGTCTATCCCCGGCAGCATCACGTCGAGCACGATCGCGTCGTACTCGGTGGCCTGCGCCATCCAAAGGGCGTCCTCGCCCTTGACGGCCACGTCGGCGGCAAGCCCCTCCTCGCGGAGCCCACGCCGGATGAGGCCCGCCATCTTCAGCTCATCTTCGACTACCAGGACCCTCATCCATGGCCAGGATGACAGCGAATCGTGAGCGTGAGATGAGACGGCATGCCGCAAGCCGGCCCTAAGCCGGGCGCCTAGCCAGCCGCTCCGCCAAGCGATTCAGACCGAGCTCGCGGGCCGCTTCGGCTCCGCGGGCGTAGTCCGTCGGCCGGTCGGACGGCCGCTCGACAGGCAAGCGCCGCAGCGTGGCTATCTCCTTGAAGGCAAGCAGGCGCTCCCGCGCGGCCGCCAGCGGCGTTCCCTCGGGTGCCGCCTCGAGCGCCGCCTCGAGCGAGCCGTGGCGGCGCAGGATATCCGCCGCGGTCTTCGCGCCCACGCCCTTGGCGCCCGGGATGCCATCGGAGGGGTCCCCGCGGAGGGCGATGAAGTCAGGTACGAGCGCGGGGGTCACTCCGTAGCGGCGCTCGACCTCGGCGGCATCGACGAGCTGCGGTCCGCCCCGTGCGGCAAGCAGGACAGTCGCCCGCTCGCCGGCGCACTGGAAGAGATCGCGGTCGCCCGTGAAGATCAGCGCCCGACCGCGCGCCTCGACCTCTTCGGCCGCGTAGGAGCCGAGCAGGTCGTCCGCCTCCACCTCGTCGGATTCCGCCACCTCCCACCCCAGCGCTCGGTAGAAGCGCCCGGCCTGCCCCCACTGCGGGGCGAGCTCGTCGGGCACCGGCGGGCGCTGGGCGTGGTAGCCGCTGAAGAGCTCGAGGCGGTAGCGGGCGGCGTCCGGACCGAAGCACGCGACCACGGCGCGCGGCTCGTGTTCTTCGGCGGCGGCGAGAATCGCGTTCGTGCTGCCGAGCAGCGCGTTGACGGGCGTTCCGTCCCTGCCCTCGATGCTTGTGGGTAGCGCATGGAACGCCCTGTAGAGGAAGAAGGGCGCGTCGACGAGTAGGAGCGGGGCGTCAGGCAGCGCTCGGAGCCTAGCCCGTCGCGGCGCCGCCCGGCGTCCGCCGTCCGGCTCGAGTTCCCCGCGAGGTATGCCACCCAGCCGGCGACCGTCCTCCCACCTCTGGCACAGGGCGCAGGCAGCGGTTACGGTCGTCGGAACGTGAACGGGGAAGCGCCCGAGCGCTTGGACGGCGGCGTCGTGGTGGCGCTGGCGGCCATGGTTGCGGCGGTCTTCGTGATCGCCAACGACTTCACGGCCCTCAGCGTCGCCCTGCCGAACATCGAGGACGAGTTCGACTCCGACGTGAGTACGGTGCAGTGGGTGATCAACGCCTACGCCCTGGTCTTCGGGGTGCTGGTCGTGACGGGGGGAAGGCTCGCGGACCTGTTCGGCCGCAGGCGCGTGTTCTTTGTCGGCTCGGCGGTGTTCGCCGGCTTCTCGCTGCTCGGGGCCCTCGCACAGAGCGACATCTGGCTGATCGCCTGCCGGGCGTTGATGGGCATCGGCGGCGCGATGATGTGGCCCGCCGTCCTCGGCATGACCTACGCCGCGCTGCCAGAGTCCAGGGCCGGGCTCGCCGGCGGGCTGATCATCGGGGCAGCCGGCTTGGGCAATGCCGCCGGGCCGCTGATCGGCGGGGCGATCACCGATTCCTTCGGCTGGCAGTGGGTGCTCGTGGTCAACCTCCCCGTCACCGGCGTGGCATGCGCCGCCACCTGGTACGCGATCCACCAGCCGGCGGTCGAGTCCCAGGACCGCCACATCGACTATGCGGGTGTCGCCTCCCTCACCAGTGGGCTCGTCGCCCTCTTGCTGGCGTTGGATCAGGTCAGCGACTGGGGCTGGGGCGATCCGCGGGTCGTGGCGCTGCTCGCGGCGTGCGCGGTGCTCCTGGTGGCCTTCGCGCTCATCGAGCGTCGCGGCGGCCCGGGCGCCCTGATCCCCCCGGACGTCATGCGCAACCGGGACTTTCGGTTCGTCTGCCTCGCGGTGGTGCTGATGTCACCCACCTTCTTCGCCGCTCTGCTGTACCTGCCCCAGTTCACGCAGAAGCTCCTCGGCTACGACCCGCTCGAGGCGGGCGCGGGGCTGCTGCCGATGATGGGCACCTTCGCCGTCGTGTCGTTCGCGGCCGGTCCCCTCTACGAGCGGCTCGGAGCGAAGGTCGTGGTGTCGGTGGGAGCGGCTTGCCTCGCCGTGGGCCCCTTCCTGATCTCGCTGGTCGACAGCGGCTCCGGTTACGGAGCGCTGGTGCCCGGCATGGTGGTGCTGGGGCTCGGGGTCGGCATCTTCTACTCGTCGGTCACGACTGCCGGCGTCACCGCGCTCGACCCGTCACGCTCGAGCCTGGCCGGCGGCCTGGTTTACATGTGCCAGATAGCCGGAGGCTCCGTGGGCCTCGGGCTGACCACGGCGATCTTCACCACCGCGGCACACGACAAGCTCGAGGGCGAGCTCTCGAGTACCGGGGCGTCGCTGAACGGGACGACCTGAGCGCGGTGCACGGCGTGCTCGCCGGGACGGACTCGGCCACGCGGATCGTGGAGCGCTTCCCCGCGACCGTCGCGGATCGCCTGGTGGAGCTCGTGCGCGAGTCGTTTGCCGCCGGGATGCAGTGGTCGTTCCGGGTCGTCGCCCTGCTGGCCCTGGCCGGCTTCGTGGTCTCGTTGCTGTTCGTGGGCGGCTCGCTGCTGCGCCGCCGCGGGCGGGTCGCTACGGCGGAGGGTTGACCGCGCGGCAGCCCTGCTCCTCGACCTCGAAGCGGAGCTCCGGAGCGCCCACGTCCTTCATCGCCGCCCGCGTCTCCGCCGGCGCGCGCGTGTAGACCAGGAGGAAGCCGCCTCCGCCGGCGCCCACGAGCATCACGCCGAGTGCGCCCGCGCGCTTGGCGCGCTCCCGTAGCTTCTCGATCTCCGGGGTCACCGCGCCCGGCGCGCGAGCGCGCTTGACCTCCCACTGCTCATCCATGAGCTGCGCCAGTCGCCCGAGCTCGCCTGCCTCGAGCGCCGCGCAGCTCTGTCGCGCCAGCTCCTCCGTCCGGGCGAGGTTGCGCTCGACCTCCTGGTCGCCGGCGAGCGTGCGGCGGACCTGGTGGGAGAGCACATCCGAGGCGGACCGCTCGCTGCCCGTGTAGAAGAGGAGGAACTCGTCGTGCAAGGCGGCGCTGACTTCCCGGGAGAGCGCCAGCACGCGTACGTCCACGCTGTCGTCCGGGTTGAAGGTGTAGGCGCGGACGCCGCCGTGGGCCGCGGCGTACTGGTCCTGCTTCCCGACGGTTCTACCCAGCACGTCGATCTCGATCTCGCAGGCGGCCTCGGCCAGCTCGCCGGGAGCGGAGCGCCTGCCCGAGGCCAGGTTGAGTGACTTGAGCACACATACCGTGTAGGCGCCGGAGGAGCCCAGCCCGGTGCCGGGCGGCACGTCAGACCCCGAAGCTATCTCGAGCGGGCGACCGTCCCAATGGCGGGAGAGCGCCGCCCGCAGGATGGGGTGCCGGATCTCCTCGGGGGTCTCGGCCTCCTCCCGCTCGAGGTGCTTCAGGACGTAGCGGGGCCTGAACGCGAGGCTCGTGACCATGTGGACGTACTTGTCGATCGCCGCCGAGACCACGAACCCGCCGTGCCGGCGGTAGTGCGAGGGGAGGTCCGTCCCGCCACCTCCCAGCGCCACCCGAAGGGGGGCACGTGTGACGATGACGCTCACCGGGGCATCCTTTCACCCGTGCGACGGCGGCTCCGCGAGCTCGGCTACGCCGTGGGCCGGTTCCCGCCCGGCCCACGGAACGCTCTCGTCGACGTTACCGGGGTGCGGGTCGGCCACGTGACGCTGGCCGTGGACGACTCGATCCGCACCGGAGTGACGGCGATCCTGCCGCACGGCGGCGATCCCTACGCGGAGAAGGTGTTCGCCGCTTGCCATGTCGTGAACGGCTACGGCAAGGCGGCGGGGCTCAGCCAGCTCGAGGAGCTCGGCACGCTCGAGAGCCCGATCCTGCTCACCAGCACCGTGTCCGTGGGCCCGGTGTGGGAGGGAGGGTTGCGCTGGCTGCTGGAGCTCAATCCGAACGCCGCCGTCGACCGCGACACCGTCAACATCGTGGTCGGTGAGTGCTTCGACGGCTGGCTGAACGACTGCCGGGGGCTTCACGTGCGAGCCGACCACGCGCTGGAGGCGATCGCCGCGGCAAGCGAGGAGGACGCGTCCGAGGGGGCGGTGGGAGCGGGCACCGGTACCACCTGCTTCGGGTTCAAGTCCGGCGTGGGCGGCTCCTCCCGCCTGATCGAAGAAGGCGCCGCGCTCGGCTGCCTCGTGCTCACCAACTACGGCGCGCCCCGGGACGCGCACCTGTTGCTCGGCTCAGCGGCGCCCGGCACGCCCTCGCCGGAGCCCCCGGCCCAGGGCGGGTCGGCCATCGTCGTGCTCGCCACGGACGCGCCGCTCTCCGAGCGCCAGCTCGGCAGGCTGGCCGTCCGCGGTGCCCTGGGCCTGGCGCGGGCCGGCAGTTTCGCCGCGAACGCTAGCGGCGAGTACGTACTCGCCTTCTCTACCGCGCACCGGCTTCCACACCGAAGCGAGGAGCAGTACGAGGAGTTCCGCTTCCTGCGCGACGACTCGCGGGCAATGCGCGCGCTGTTCGAGGCGGCCATGGAGGTGTCGGTGGAGGCGGTGTGGAACTCGCTCTGCTCGGCGGAGCCCATGGAGGGCCGCGACGGCAATCGCGCCGAGGCGCTGCCCTACGAGCTCCTCGCCGCCGCGCCCGGCCTCCGGCGCCTGTGAGCGTGAGGCAGCCGGGCGTGTCCGCCGCCTGAAGTCAGATCGAGCCCGGCCGAAGCCGGGCTCGACGTTTGCCGGTTTGGGGGCGGGCGGCCGCCCAAACCGCCCGTCTGGGCGGCAGCCTTGCGCTGCCCCAGACGGGGCGACGGCCGCTAGTAGGAGGACGTGGCCGGTGGCCCCGCCGGGTATCCGGCGCCGGAGCGACCGTGCCCCGGCGCTCCCGGGCCGCCGAAGCTCTGCACGTCGGTCACCTCGAAGTCCTTGTTGACCTTGACGACGACCTCCCCTCCGTTCGACTTGCGGACGTGAGCCTCGTAGGGCGAGCCGTCGGAGTCGGTCTCGAGGCGCAGGATGGTGCCGCCGGGGACCTTCTCCTCCGCCGCCTTCCTGACCTTGTCCGCGGTCTCGCCCGTCAGCAGCGTCTCGCCAGGCCCGTGCCCGATCGGGTCCGCCGATCTGGAACCGGAGCCTGAAACGGAGCCGGAGCCGGACCGGTCGTCGGACGCGGCGCCGGCGACTGCCGCGGCGCCGACCGCAATGGCGGCGAGCACAGCAACGCCCGCTATCCCCTTTTGCACCTGCTTGAACATCCAGTCCTCCTTTGCACGCTGTCTCTGACTTCGTGCAGACAACTGGCGCGAGCTAAGACCTGGTGCAGCGCCGCATAAGAGGAGGCGAAGAACCGGCAAGGACGACCAGCCAGCCTCCGGGCCATACCGCCCGGCACCTGCGCCGGTGACGACCGCTCAGTCCTGACCGAAGCTCACGCGCAGTACCGCCCCGCCGTCGGGAGCGTTGGCCGCCGCCGCCTTTCCCCCGCGGGCCTCGGCCGCGTGGCGGACGATGGCGAGACCGAGACCCGAGCCCGGCCGCCCGCGCGCGTCCTTCGCCCGGTAGAAGCGATCGAAGACGTGCGGTAGGTCTTCGTCGTCGAAGCCCGGGCCGTGATCCCGAACCGTCAGTGTTCCGCCGGCGAGTTCAACCTCGATCGGGCCGCCGGGCGGGCTCCATTTGCGCGCATTGTCAAGCAGGTTCGAGACCGCCCGGCCGATGCGCTCGGGCTCACCTTGCACCACGGTGGGCTCGAGCTGCAGCTGGAACGTGTTGCCGTCGCCCGCGCGGCGTCGGGCACGGTCCACCACCGCCTCGACTACCCGGTCAAGCCGGACCTCGTCGAGCTCCTCCTCGGCCTTAGTGCCCCGCGCGAGCTCGACCACGTCGGAGACAAGCGACGTGAGCTCGTCGAGCTCCTCGATGATGTCTGCTCGCAGGCTCTCGCGGTCCTTCCCGGGCAGCCGGTCCGCCTCCTCGAGCACCTGGATGTTCGCCCGGAGGCTGGCGATCGGGGTGCGGAGCTCGTGGCTCGCGTCCGCCACCAGATGGCGCTGCGCCTGCACCGACCTCTCGAGCGCGTCGAGGGTGGTATTGAAGCTGTGGGCGAGCCGGGCGAGCTCGTCCTTGCCGTCGGCCTCGATCCGCTCGGACAGGTCGAGTCCGGCGCTGAGGGTCTCGGTGCGGTTCGTGAAGCGGCGGATCGGTTCTAGCGCGGCGCGCGCAACACCCGCTCCGAGAGCCACCGCGAGCGCGATCCCCGCCGCCAGCGAGACCACCAGTATCAGCGCCAGCCTGCTCAGCGTGTGGTCGACCTCATCGAGTGGCCGCGCGACCTGGACGGCGCCCTCGCTCCCGATTCCGGTGGTGAGGACTCGCACGTGGGTCCCCTTCACGTGCATGTCGGCGAACTCGCTGCCGGATCCGCGCCGTGCGATCTCGCGGACCCGAGCCTGCACCGGGAGGGACGACCTCTCGCCGGGCTCGCGCACCACGCTGCCGTCGGTACTCACCACCTGCACGTAGCCCGCGGCGCCGCCGAATGCCGGCGCCGGCCCCCGAGACAGGTCGGGGGGGCCGGGAGGACGCCCAGGACCGCCGCCTTGATGCCGCGGCTCCTCCTGGGGACCCCCCTCCGGCCGGCCCCCACCGCCCTCTGGCCGGTGCACGTAGAACTGCGCCCGGTCGCGCAGCGAGTCGTCGATCTCGCCGCGTAGCTGGGAACGCACCGCCGCGTAGGAGCCTGCGGCGACGCCGGCCACGGCGACGGCCACTGCGATGCCGGCGACCAGCGCGATCCTGCCGCGAAGGCTCACGGCTCGCGCAGCACGTACCCCACGCCGCGAACGGTGTGGATGAGCGGCCGCGCGCCGGCCTCTTCCAGCTTGCGCCTGAGGTAGCCGATGTAGACACGCAGGGCGTTGGACGAGGGGCCGAAGTCGTAGCCCCAGACGCGGTCGTAGATCAGGCTGTGGGGGAGGACGCGCTTCGGGTTGAGCATCAACAGCTCCAGTAGCTGGTACTCGGTCCGGGTCAGCTCCACGAAGCTGTCGGCGACGCTCACGCCGTGGCGGGCGCTGTCGAGCTGCAGCTCCTCGTAGGAGACCGCATCGGGGTCCCCCTCGCTCCCGGCGCGGCGCAGCAGCGCGCGCAGCCGCGCCTTCAGCTCCCCCACGTCGAAGGGCTTGACCAGGTAGTCGTCGGCGCCGGCGTCCAGGCCATCGATGCGGTCGGAGATCGCATCGCGGGCCGTGAGCATCAGGATCGGCACCCGGTTGCCGGTCGCGCGAACCCGCCGGCAGACCTCGAGCCCGTCGATGTCCGGCATCCCTACGTCGAGCACCACGGCGTCCGGCCCGGCCGCCGCGACCTGGGTGAGGCCCTGCTGGCCCCCTTCGGCGCTCTGCACGTCGTACCCACCCAGAGTCAAGGCTCGACGCAGGGCGTCCCGCAGCGAGCGATCGTCATCTACCACCAGGATTCGCACGAGGCCCATTGTGACCGCTGTCATGCGGTCCCACGGGCCCTCTTAGCTAGGTCTTAGGCTGCCCCTACACCGCGCGGTCTGGTTCCTCGTGCTGACGGGCGTCGTCGCGGTCCCACCTCTCGCGCTGCTTCTCGCGAGGATTACTCTCCGAGCCGATGGAGGAGATCGTTCCCGGCGTCTGGCACTGGACGGCCTACCACGAGGGGATCCGGCAGAACGTCCACTCCCACTTCCTGGCGGGGCCCCGCGCTCTACTCGACCCGATGCTGCCGGACGAAGGGCTTGACTGGTTCGAGCGCGAGCGCAGGCCCGAGCGGATCCTGCTCACGAACCGCCACCACTACCGCCAGTCCGGGCGCTTCGTGGAGGAGTTCGGCTGCCCGGTCCTCTGCTCGGAGCCCGGCCTTCACGAGTACGAGTACGGGCCCCAGGTCCAGGGGTTCGCATTCGGCGAGGAGGTCGCCCCGGGGGTCACCGCGCTGGAGGTCGGCGCGATCTGCCCGGACGAGGCGGCGCTCCATTTCGCCGACGCCGGGTTGATGGCAGTGGCCGACGGCGTGATCCGGAGTGGCGGCAAGCTCTCCTTCGTGCCGGACTCCCTGCTCGGCGACGACCCGGAGGGCGTCAAGGAGGGGCTGCGGGCCGCCTACCGCGGGTTATGCGAGCGGTACGAGTTCGACAACCTGGCGCTCGCTCACGGCGATCCGCTGGTAGGTGGCGCGCGGGACGCGCTCGGCGCCTTCGCGAGCTGACTGCAGGCATCTGCGAGGGGCCCCCGGGACGACGAAGGGCCCCGCGCTCAGGGGCCCTCCGCCGTTGTTGGCCCACGGACGGCGCCTCCTGCGCCGCCCCTCCGGCTCGGGCGAGTCCGCGCCTTGAGTTTGGCCTCCGCAGACCCGCAGTCACCGAAGTCCCTTGCCCCTAAACGCGACTCCGCGGCCCAGGTTCGAGAGTTCCGAGGCTCGAGTTCAAATCGTTTTCGCCAACCTGGAACGCTCGTCCGCGTTGGAATGTCAGATGCGATGCGTCTTGACCGCTGTTACGTTGGGTAGAAGAGTTGCAGCGTGCGAACCGTTTCTCCCCCAGCGCGGAGCCGGGTCCCTCGCCGCTCGAAGCGGATCCTTGCTCTCGCCAGCGACAGGCGGCTCGTCGAGCAGGTGCGCGGCGGCAGCGATGCGGCGTTCGAGGTCGTCTTCGAGCGCTACGGCAAGGGCATCATCTCCTTCTGTCGCCACATGCTCGGATCGCAGGAGGAAGCCGAGGATGCCGTCCAGCACACCTTCGCCTCGGCCTACGGGGACCTGCTCCGCGAGCAGGACCGGGATATACGCCTCAAGCCGTGGCTCTACACGATCGCCCGTAACCGCTGTCTCTCGATGCTTCGGGCCCGGCACGACGAGCTGCACGTGGAGAGAGAGCCGGCCACGACAGGGCTCGCCGAGCAGGTGGAGCAGCGCGCCGACTTGCGCGAGCTCCTGCGGGACCTCGAGGGGCTCCCGGCGGACCAGAGGGCGGCGCTCCTGCTCGCCGAGACCGCGGACCTTTCCCATACGGAGATCGCGAAGGTGTTGGAGTGCGAGGTGCCGCGGGTGAAGGCGCTCGTATACCGCGCACGCAGCTCGCTCATCGACCGTCGCAACGCGCGCGCCACCCCGTGCGAGGAGATCCGCGAGCAGCTGGCGGTCCTGAGCGGCGGCTCCCTGCGGCGCAGCGCCATCCGGCATCATCTGAGCTCCTGCAGCGGCTGCCGGGCCTACAGGGACCAGGTCAAGCGCCAGCGTCAGATGCTCGCCGTGGTGCTGCCCGTCGCGCCGCCCGCGTGGCTCAAGTCAAGCGTGCTGGGGGCGTCGGGGATAGGTGGCGGTGGCGCTGCGGGCGGTCTCGGCGGTGGTGGCGCTGCGGGCGGTCTGGGCGGCGCCGTCGTTGGCGGTGGCTCGATCGGGGCGGCGGCGGGAGCGGGCGCCGCGGCCCCGGTTGGCGCCGCCTTGCTCGCCAAGGTGGCGCTGGTGGCGGCACTCGGCGTCGGGGGCGTGGCGGCCACCGAGGCGGCGCTGGATCACCACTCCGCGCCGAACCGCAAGCCGCCGTCCTCGGCGCCGGCATCAGAGCGAGGCGCTCCGCACTCCGCCGCGAGGCGTTCCTCCGCTAGGGATTCCGCCGCGCGGGATTCCTCCCGCGGCACCTCCGCAGAGGACGGCGCGGCCCACGGCGAGCGGCGAGCTCACGGACATTCCGGCGGAAGCAAGGCCAAGCCGGACGGGTCCGGGCGCAGCGCGCACGGCACGCCCGGCGCGAGCAGCGGCCGCGGCCCGGCCGAGGTGCCCGGTAGCCGCGGCCAGGACGGGCAGCATCGGTCGCCATACGCGGAGGGCGTTCCGCACCGGCGCGGGGCTCCCGCGGCTCCGCCGTCGGTCACTCCGCTGAAGGGCGGGCCGGTCGGTAATGAGGCTCCGGCCCAGCGGACAGTGCCCCAGCAGGCGCTCGAGCGGAGGCGTTCGACCCCTCCGCCGGTGACCGACGCGGTGGAAGCCTTGGGCAAGAACGACGGCGGGTAGTCGCCCCGCCAGCGTCCGACCAACCATCGACGAGCTCGTCGTCGCAGCCGACCCGGCCGCCTGGGAGTGCGCCGGCTTTGCAGTGCGTGACAGCCTCGTGGAAGCGGGCTCGGTCCGCGTCCGGCTCGCCGGCCCGGGAGCGGGCCGCGGGCTCGTCTCCTGGTCCGTGCGCACGCTCGCCTCGACCGACCTCGACGGCCTGCCGACGGTGCTCTCGCGGCGGCCGCCGGCGAGCGGCACCGCCCACCCCAACGGCGTCGTGGCGATCGACCACGTTGTGGCTTTCAGCCCCGACCTCGACCGCACAACCGCCGCGCTGCGCGAGGCCGGGGTCGACTTTCGGCGCCTGCGCGAGGAGCCCACCCCGGCCGGCGCCCCGCGCCAGGCCTTCTTCCGCATGGGGGAGGTGATACTCGAGGTCATCCAGGCCCCGGCCGGTTCGCGGCTGCTCGCGGATCCCGACGGACCTGCCCGCCTGTGGGGCATCTCGTTTCTGGTCGAAGACCTCGACCACACCGCCACCACGCTCCACGGGCTGGTGGGTGAGCCCCGCGACGCGGTGCAGCCCGGCCGCCGCATCGCCACGGCGCGCCGCGAGGCGGGACTCGGCCTGGCGGTCGCCTTCATGGACTCCGGCTGACGGGCGACCGCGAGGGCGGCCTAGGCGGGTGGGGGCGCCGGTGCGACCCGCGGCGGCGTCGCCGAAGCGCGGCGGGGCGCCTCGATCTCCAGCTCGCGCCGCTCGCTTGCCATCTCGATCTGGGCCGCCCGCCCGCCGAGCTCCTCCCATCCGCCGATGGCCCTGCCGTGGAAGGAGTCCAGGAAGTCGTCGCTGTGCAACGGGTCGTGGTGGAACAGCATCACCCGCTCGGGCTCGACACGGCGGGCAAAGGTGAGCGCGTCCGAAAGGCGGCAGTGCCCCCAGCCAACGTGATGGGGGTACTCGTCGTCCGCGTACTGGCAGTCGTGAAAGAGCAACGTCGCGCCCCGGGCCAGCTCGTAGCCCGATAGCCACTCCGGATCGTCGGTTGCGAGCTGCACGCCGAGGCCCGGCTCGTGGTCGGGGATGTAGCAGAGGGAGGTGTCGCCCTCGGTGACGCGGTAGCCGAGCGTCGGGCCACGGTGCGTGACCGACGCGGCTCTGATCGTGGCCGGCCCTATCTGCCACTCCGTATGGGGCGCGCTCCGGAAGGAGACGTCACAGGGCAGCTCCCGCACCTCCACTGGGGAGAGGGGCGCGGAGATGTAGCGCGCGATCCGGTCCCGCAGCGACGCCTCGGGCGACTCCGGCCCCCAGATCACGATCTGCGACGTGGGCCGGAAGGCGGGCGCGAAGAACATCAGACCCTGGATGTGGTCGAGGTGGAGGTGGGTCAGGAGGATGTTGATGCGGGTGCCCTCCTCCGTCAGGGCCAGGCCCATGCTGCGGATACCGGTGCCCGCGTCGAGCGCGAGGATCGTCCCGTCCGACAGGGTTACCTGCACGCACGAGGTGTTCCCCCCGTAGCGGGTCGTCTCCGGGCCAGGCGAGGGGACGGATCCACGCGCGCCCCAGATCTTGACCCTCACGACGCCTCCAAGGGCCAGAAGAAGACCATCGCGCCGCTGGTGCCCTCGCTAGCGAGGATCGGCAGGGCGCTCGCCTCGATCTCGTGCTCCACGCCCTTCATCGAGCGGATCGTGAAATGTGAGTGGGCGGGGCGTCCATGGCGGAGGGCGATGGTCAGCGGCAGCTCGTCGAACGGGACCTGCTCGCCCTTCTCGTCGAAGGGACCGAACGCGGTCCCCCACTCTTCGGGGCCCATGAGGCCGGCGTCCTCGAAGCTCACCCCCAGCATCGCACCTGCCGACTCGTTGTAAAAGACGAGCATCCCCCCCTCGTCGACGAGGAACCCCGCCGTCGAGAGGCTCGAGAGAAAGTTGCGGGCAAGGATCAGCTCGAGCGGTCGCTGACCGTGGGCCATATCCGAACGATATCCGCGCCGGCCTCCGCCCGAGCGGACTCAGCGGAGAGCGTAGTCGCGAACCTCGTCGAGCTCCACCCGGCCGCCTATCTCGACCCCGTCGTTCGCCGGGCGCGCCGCTATCCGCGAGCCCCTTCCCTGGCGGATGTCGAGTGCGCGGCCGAGGTGGGCGCACAACCTGACCGCGTGTGAGCCCGTGGCCTCGTCCTCGGGGACGCCGTAGCGGGGTGCGAACACGCGGGCGCGCACGATCCCCGCCTCCTCGTCGAGCCACGCCCAGGCGCCGATGGCGTCCCCGCCTCGGGGCGGGCCGTCGAGCGCGTCCACCTGCGACGGGGAGCCGAGCTGCTCGTGCTCGAACGGCGGGGCCCACAGTGGCAGCGCCGTGACGAAGGCGCTCTCGCCTTCGTATCGCGCCACGAGCTCGCCGGCAGGCGGGCGTAGGGTCTGGACCGGCTCGCGCTCGCGCGCCAGCAGCCACGTCGTTCCCACGGACGGGTGGCCCGCGAAGCCCAGCTCCACCGTGGGGGTGAAGATGCGGATCTCGCCCCGCGCGGCGTCTTCCACGAACACCGTCTCGCTCAAGCCGAGGTTGGCCGCGACCGCCTGTCTGTCCCCTGCCGGCACCTCGGCGCCGTCCAGGAAGACCGCCAGCGGGTTGCCGCCGCTGCCGTCCTCGTCGCAGAACACCCTGAGCAGATGAAGGTGTGGCACTGGCAATGGAGCCTAGGCGGCCGCCGTTACCGAGCGTGCCTGTCCGGCTAGCCTGGGCGGGGTGGAACTGCCCGAGCTGCGCAACCGGCTCCTTATCGCCGCCAACGCCTGGCGCGAGGCGACGGACGAGCCGCTCCCGAAGATGCCACCCGGCGACCCGGAGGAGCAGCTGTTGAGCTTCGAGCTGAAGCTTGTGGACCTGCTCTGCAGCCAGGCGACGCCCGAGACCGCTCGGCAGGTGGCCGATCGGACCTGGGACCTCGTGCACGACCGCGCGGATGACGACCCGGTCAAGCGGCGCGTGACCGAGTGCCACGAGGCGCTGGCGCGCCTCTCCGCGCGCGGCGAGGCCTGACGCGTCCGCCAGAATCTGGCCCCGGCCGGTCGCGCCATAATCTGGCCGTCGTGAACGGCACGGCCGAGCTGTTCGACCAGCGCGTCAAGGCGCGCTCGCTTGCCTATGTGTTCACGGCCGGCGCGACCCTCGGGCTCGCCACACTCGCCTTCCCCCACGACAAGATGGTGGATGACGCCAAGCTCGTGGGACTGGCGGGCATCGCGCTGGCGATCGCCGTCCTGTTCTACGCGCGGGCGGACCGCGTCACGGAGTGGCAGCTCCACGCCGCGCTCGCGGCGGGGACGCTGATCCTCACCTTCGCGAACCACTACACGGGGCCGACGGCCCTCTATCCGATCACCTACTCCTGGATCGTGCTCTTCGCGTTCTACTTCTTCGGCCTGCGGGTGGCCCTCGGACACGTCGCTTTCATCGGCGTGGCCTACGGAGTGCTGCTGGCCATCGACGACCCGTCCAGCCCCCTGGTCCGGTGGCTGCTCGCCGTCGGCACGCCTACGGTGGCGGGGGTGCTGATCTCGAACCTGCTGAGCCGGGTCGGGGAGCAGACGGTGCGGACGGCCAGCCGCGAACGGGCCCTCAAGGACAGCGAGGCCCGCACCCGCCTGATCCTGGACAGCGCCCCAGACGCCTTCATCGCGTTCGCCGGCGACGGGACCGTCATCCGCTGGAACGATGCGGCGATGCGGATGTTCGGCTGGGCGACCCACGAGGCGATCGGCCGGCGGGTGCGCGACCTGATCCTCCCCGAGAAGGAGAAGGTCCGCCACGACGAGCGGCGGCAGCGACTGGTCGACAGCGGTGAGACCGTCATGGTTACCACCGTCGACACGGAGCTGCGGCGCCGTGACGGCTCCATCTTTCCGGCCGAGGAGACCATTTCGCGTGTCGACGTGGGGGACGAGGTCGTGATCTCGGCCTTCGTTCGTGACACGAGCGAGCGCGAGCGCCGTCAGCAGGAGCGCGACGCCTTGCTGCGCGAGCAGGCCGCGCGGGCGGAGGCGGAGCGCGTGGCGCAGATGGTCAGCGGAATGCAACAGCTGGTGGACGCCACGCTCAGGCACCAGTCGCTGCACGACATCCTTCCGGACCTGATAACCAGGGTTCGCGACGTGCTCGAGGCGGAGGCCGCGACGGTCTTTCTGACTGAGGAAGACTCCGACCGGCTCGTAGTCGGCGCCTCGAGCATCGGCGCGAGCGGCAGAGATGCGCCCGGCGCCGTCGCGTTCGGTCAGGGCTTCGCGGGCCGCATCGCCGCGCAGCGACGGCCGGGGCTCGTCCACGATCCTGGAGCTGACGAGCTGCCCCACCGGGCGCTACGGGAAATGGGCCTGGTCTCGCTGATCGGCGCGCCGCTCCTGGCCCGCGGCCGGCTCACCGGCGTGATCCAGGTTGGCTCGGCCATCCGGAGGTTGACGGACGAGGACCTCGCCCTGCTGCGGCTGGCCGCGGACCGGGTCGCGCTGGCCATAGACCACGTTCAGCTCTACGAGCGCGAGCACCGGATCGCGGAGACGCTTCAGCGCAGCCTGCTGCCGGAGCGCCTGCCCCAGCTTCCCGGGCTCGGCGTGGCGGCCCGCTACCGGCCGGCGGCCGCGGAGGCCGAGGTGGGAGGCGACTGGTACGACGTGATCCCGATCCAGGGCGGCCGTGTGGGCCTCGTCATGGGAGACGTGGCGGGCAAGGGACTCGCGGCCGCCTCGATGGTGGGGCGCCTGCGGAGCGCCCTGCGCGCCTATGCGCTCGAGGGACACGATGTCGCGACCGCCGTGCAGCAGCTCAACCGCCTCGTCTGGACCGAGCTCGAGGACAGCCAGATGGCCACGCTGATCTATGTCATCCTGGACCCGGCCGAGGGAGTCGTCCGCTGGGTGAACGCCGGCCACCTGCCCCCGTTGCTCGTGATGGAGGACGGGCCGCCGCAGTTCCTCCAGGGCGGCCGCTCGGTGCCGCTGGGGGTGCTTCCGTTCCCGAGCTTCGAGGAGAACTCGGTGGAGGTCGGGGCCGGTGCGACCGTGATCTTGTACACCGACGGGCTCGTGGAGCGGGTGGGGGTTCATATCGACGAGGGGTTGGCAGAACTCGCCGAGGCGGTGCGAGAGGCGCCGACGACGCCGGATCAGCTCTGCGACCACCTGCTGGCGACGCTCGTCCCCGGCGGTGGCGCGCCCGACGATGTCGCTTTACTGGCGTTGCAGAACCGGCCGATCGAGGACCACTTCAGCGTCGCGCTGCCCCCCGAACCCGAGTCGCTCGCCTCCATGCGGAGCCTGCTGAAACGCTGGCTCCGCCACGCGGAGAGCACGGATCAGGAGATAGCCGAGATCACCACCGCCTGCGGCGAGGCCGCCAACAACGCAATCGAGCACGCCGGCGCCGGGGACGACACCCCGTTCGAGGTCGACGGGCAGCTCGACGGCCACCAGGTGGCGATCACCATCCGCGACTTCGGCGCCTGGCGACCGCCGCGCGAGGGCGACCAGGGGCGAGGCCTGTCGCTGATGCGGGCCCTGATGGACTCCGTCGAGGTCACCCCTAGCAGCGAGGGCACCACCGTCCTGCTGCGGCGGACCCTGAACGGCGACGGCAGCGAGGAGAGCTCATGACCGAGCTTGTCGACCTGGCGATCGAGGACCGCGACGGCGTGGTCGTCGCACAGGTCCGCGGCGAGCTGGACATCGCCGGCGCCTCGCGGACAGGAGACGCCATCGCCGAGGCGGTGCCCACCACGGCCCGCGGGCTCGTGGTCGACTTCAGCGGGCTCGACTTCATCGACTCGAGCGGCGTCGCGATGCTCTTCGCCCTCGCGCGTCGGCTCAGCCGCAGGCGGCAGCAACTCCGGGTCGTGTCCCCCGATGGCGGCCCGGTGACCCGAGTGCTCGACATCGTCGACTTCGGCCGGGCCGCGCCGGTGGTCGGCGACCTGGAGCAGGCGCTGGCGGATTTCCACTAGGGCTCCCCTGCGTTCTGGGTCAGCGCGACCCGCAGCATGCGGAGTCTCTGGCTATACCGCTGCCGCGCTCTTCTCGGCGATGAAGTCGAGCACGAGCGCATTGAACTCCGGCGCGCGCTCCACGTTCGCGCCGTGAGGCGAGCGCTCGATCACCGTCAGCTTGGCGTTCGGAATCAGCTCCGCCAGCTCGCGCTGCTTCCAGATCGGCACGAGGAGGTCGTGCTCGCCACCGATCACATGCACCGGCGTCTTCAGGGAGCCGAGACGGTCGCGGCTGTCGTGCCGCCGCGACGCCTCGAGCTGGCGCGCGAACGCCTCGGGCGGCTGAGGATGGGGGTCGTCCAGCATCATGCGGCGCACGTATGCCACGGCGTCGTCGTTCTCGAAGAACGCTTCCGAGAGCGTCAAGAGCATCAGCTCGTCGATGTGTTCTTCCCGCGAGGCCCGCTGCCGGCGGCTGCCCCAGACCTGGCTGAACTTCCGGCCCCAGTTTCCCGTTCCGGCATAGGTGACGGCGAGCGTCAGAGTGCGCACCCGCTCCGGCGCGCTCAGCGCCACCTCCTGGGAGATGGCCCCGCCCATCGAGCAACCGAGGAGATGGAAGGAGTCGAGCTCGAGGGCGTCGGCCAGGGCAAGGGTGTCCTGCGCCATGTCGCGGATCTCGTACTGCCTGGTCGCGATCGAAGACCGCCCGACGTCGCGGTTGTCGAAGATGACCGTGCGGTGGTGCTCGGCGAACGCCGGCACCTGAAGCGCCCAAGCGAGCGTATTCGCGGCCAGGCCCATCACACAGAGAAGCGGCTCACCCTCGCCGTGAACCTCGTAGTAGAGCGTCTGGCCGTTGGCGTCGGTAGTAGGCATCAAGTCCCGCTTCCGCTCCGGGGACTATTTCATCCCGCCGCGCCGCGCGACGTGCCTGGCGTCGAGCAGCGCGGCATCCCGCCGCTGCCGGCGCTCTCCTCGAGCGCCCCGAATGGGCACACGAATCCGCTGTCTAGGTTCGGCCAGGCGGCCGGGGATAGTCTTGCGCGCAGCGGCTTAAGGAGGAGACAGGTGGAGCAAACGACCACGACCCAGCAGACGAGCGCCGACGCGCGCGCCCAGGACGCGGATGGCAAGACGATCGACGTGACCAACCCGGCGACCGGGGAGGTGATCGCCACGGTGCCGGCCGCCGATCCCGCGCAGGTCGCCGAGATGGCGCGCAAGGCGCGTGCCGCTCAGGCCGGATGGGAGGCGCTCGGCTTCGACGGTCGTGCCAGGATCCTCCGCCGCGCGCAGAAGTGGATGCTCGACAACCAGGACCGGACGATCGACACGATCGTGTCGGAGAACGGCAAGACCTACGAAGACGCCCTGCTCGCGGAGATCTCCTACACGGCGGGCGCCTTCGGTTTCTGGGCGAAGCACGCCCCGACGTACCTGGCGGACGAGCGGGTTCGCTCCAGCTCCCCCTTCGTCCTCGGTCGCAAGCTGATCGTGCGCTACGCGCCGGTTGGCGTGGTCGGCGTGATCGGCCCCTGGAACTACCCGCTCACGAACTCCTTCGGCGATTGCATCCCGGCGCTCGCGGCCGGCAACTCGGTCATCCTCAAGCCCGCCAGCATCACGCCGCTCACCTCGCTCCTCATGCAGGAGATGCTGCGCGAGTGCGGCATGCCGGACGACGTCTACCAGGTCTGCATCGGGGCCGGCAGCGACGTCGGCGGGGCGCTGATCGACGCCGTGGACTTCGTCATGTTCACCGGTTCCACGGAGGTCGGCAAGAAGGTGATGGAGCGTGCCGCGAAGACGTTGACGCCAGTCGGGCTCGAGCTCGGGGGCAAGGACCCGATGATCGTGCTCTCCGACGCCGATCTCGAGCGGGCCGCCAACGGCGCCGTGCACTACTCCATGCAGAACGGCGGCCAGACCTGCATCTCGGTCGAGCGTGTCTACGTCGAGGAGCCCGTCTACGACGAATTCGTCTCGAAGGTCGAGGAGAAGATGCGGGGGCTCCGTCAGGGGGTGCCGGGTCCGCCCGGGTCGGTGGACATGGGAGCCATCACCTCGCCTCCGCAGGTCGAGCTGATCGACGAACACGTGAAGGACGCCGTTGCCAAGGGCGCCCGGGTGCTGGTCGGCGGAAAGCGTGGTGACGGCGCGGGCAGCTTCTACGAGCCGACGCTCCTCGTAGACGTGGACCACACGATGGAGTGCATGACGGAGGAGACCTTCGGGCCGACGCTGCCGGTCATGCGGGTCCGCGACGCCGAGGAGGCCGTCCGGCTCGCCAATGACTCGCCCTACGGGCTGCAGGCCTCGGTGTGGACCAAGGACGCCGCCAAGGGCGAGCAGCTAGCCCGCCAGGTCGAGGCGGGCGCCATCTGCGTCAACGACGCACAGGTCAACTACATCGCCCTCGAGCTGCCGATGGGCGGCTGGAAGAGCTCCGGACTCGGCTCGCGCCACGGCGCGAACGGCGTCCGCAAGTACACGAAGCAGCAGACCATCCTAGTCACCCGCTTCGCGCCCAAGCGCGACGTGCACATGCTGCCCTACAAGCGGCGCAACACGAAGCTCGTCGGCGGCCTGCTGAAGTTGCTCTACGGCCGCGGCAAGCGAGGCACGTAGCGGCCCGGGCGCCGCGGCCGGACCTGGGCTCTTTCAGGCCCCATATACGGGCCTGAAAGAGCCCAGGTCGCTGGGGACCGCGCCTCCAGGCCTGGGGAGAAGCTCGCCGCGAGCGCGGCAGTTTCTGTCGAGGTCGCGCTAGCCTCGCCCGCAGATGGCCGAAGCGCTCTCCTCGAAGAATCGCATCCACGTGGAGGTCGACCGGGCCCTGTGCATCGGCTCCGGCGACTGCGTGGACACGGCGCCTGACGTCTTCCAGCTCGACGACGAGGACAAGGCGGTCGTGGTGGATCCCGACGGGGCCTCCAAGGACGACATCCTCGAGGCGGCCCAGAACTGCCCGGTGACGGCCATCTTCGTGGTGGGGGAAGACGGGGAGCTGTACCCCTAAGTCGCCTCCCGGGCTCGACCCATCGCCGGGCAGGCGATCGAGACCGCCCGCCGGCCGCGCGCTAGCGCCGGCGGAGGCGCAGTAGCAGCAAGGCCGCTGCGGCAGCGATCACGGCCAGGGGAACCCAGCTTCGCGGGTCGGGCCCGGCGGCGGCCTCGTGAGCGCTGTCCTGCCCGGCCGGCATGGCGAACTCCTCGGCGGCGAGCACGTCGTGGGGCTCCTGGATCCCGCTCGGGTCCGCGGGCCAGCGCACATCGCGGGCGCCTATGCCGAATTCCTCGGCGGCCAGCACGTCATGGGGCTCCTCGATCCCGCTCGGATCCTCGGGCACGGCCTGTCTTCGCTCGTCCATGAACCTCATCCTGCCACAGGGACAACGCGCTACGGTTCGAGCCCAATGGAGGAGGCCACCCGGACCGAGCCCGAGGCGGCGGAGGAGAGAGGCGTACAGGTGTCCGAATCGGAGGCACGGGAAATCGTCGACGGGACGCCCTACGAGGAATGGAAGTCCACGTACCGGAAAGATCGACTGGCCGCCTGAGCCGCCTGTTGTCGTCACAGCTCCGCCGGCCGCGCATGGTGGTGCCCGCCGCGCTCGCGCTGGTGAGCGTGGGAGCGGTTGCGGCCCTGGCAGCCGCGACGCTGTCCCCCGAGCGCAGGGACGCCACCACCAGCGTCCCGCGCACGTCGCCCGACAACGATCCGGTACTTACCCCGGAGGCGGCGAAAGGGTTCCGTGGCAAGAAGAATGAGCAGAGGGGCGGCCACGCGGTCCGTATCGAGGGGGTCGGCGCGCAGGCCAAGGCCGGCGGCGACCCGGGCGTCGCTCCCAATCCGGGAGCCGCGGACGACGCTCCGAGTCCGGGAGCGCCCTCGGACGCCCAGGTCCGCGCCGACCTGCGGGAGGCGCGAGCCGCCCTGCGGAGCTTCCGGGGCCACCTCGACTCGGCCTCCCTCGCGACCGGAGCGCGGGCCAAGGTTCTGCCGGACGGCACCGCGCAGGCACCAGAGGGCGCCCCGGACGTCGTCAAGCGCGTGATCCTCGCCGGAAACGAGATCGCCAAATTCCCCTACAAGTGGGGCGGCGGTCACGGTGCCTGGCGCGACAACGGCTACGACTGCTCCGGCTCGGTTTCGTTCGCGCTGGCGGGCGCCGGCCTGCTCGACCGCCCACTGACCTCCGGCGCCTTCATGCACTGGGGTAGCCCCGGGCGCGGCAAGTGGATCACGATCTACGCGAGCCCCGGCCACGTGTTCATGTTCGTGGCCGGCCTGCGCTTCGATACGAGCGGTCGGGGGCGCGCCGGTACGCGCTGGCAGGAGGGTGGGCGCTCCGCGGGCGGCTTCGCGGCCGTGCACCCGCCACGGCTGTAGCTCCTAGCCGCCGTCCAGCTCCGCCGGCACCAGCTCGAGCTCGAGTGGCCGGCCCTGACGCAGCACGCGCACGGGTATCGGCGTCCCGATCAGCTCGGCGACCATCAGCTGCTGCAGGTCCTCGACGGTCGCCACCGGACTGCCGTCCACCTCCAGGATCAGATCCTCCGGGCGGATGCCGGCCTCGTCGGCGGGGCTGCCCCTCACGATCTCCACGACCTCGACGCAGCTATCGGCGCCGGTCTGCGCACGGGCTTGCGGCGGCAGCGGCCTGGGTCCGCCAGCGATTCCGAGGTAGGCGCGCCGGACCCGTCCTTCGCGCATGAGCGAGCCGATCACGCGGAGGGTGTTCTCGTTGATGGGTACGGCCAATCCCAGCCCGACGCCGGCCACTGCGGTGTTCACGCCAACCACGCGGCCGCGGCTGTCCGCGAGAGCGCCGCCGGAGTTGCCGGGATTGAGCGCGGCGTCGGTCTGGATCACGTTGTCGATGATGCGCCCGGCGCGGCGAGCCTGGGCGGGCAGCGAGCGGCCCAGTGCGGAGACCACGCCGGCCGTCACAGAGCCGCCGAATCCCTGAGGGTTCCCGATCGCGACCACGAGCTGCCCCACCCGGAGCTGAGTGGCGTCACCGAGCTCCGCGGGCTCGAGCCCCTGCTGGCGCGTGCGCAAGACGGCCAGGTCGGACAGCGGGTCTCGGCCTGCGACCTCGAATCGATCCTCGCGCCCGTCCGGGAACGTCGCCCGCCCCTGGCGAGCCGACCCGCCGACCACGTGGGCGGAGGTGAGCATGTAGCCGTCGGGCGTGAGTGCCACAGCGCTCCCCGCCCCGACCGGGACCTGCCCGGAGCGAGAGCGGCGCAACACACGCAGGCTCGCCACCGACGGGGTGAGCCGCTCCGCCACCCAGGTGACCGCGCGGGAGTACGCGTCGAGCGCTTCGTCCTCGCTGGGACGGCGCTCGGTCGGAGAAGCTGCCGGCGAGCTCACGCGGCCTCCCTTCGAGACTCGAAGACCACCTCCACCTCGCGCTCCTCGGTCCCGCGCAGCAGCGTCAGCGGCAGGGTTCCACCCGCCTGGGGCACCGCGTCGAGCGCCGAGTAGAGGCCGTCGACGCCGTCGACCTCCTTTCCGCCGGCCGCGACGATCAGGTCGCCGCGCTCGATCTCGGCTCTCTCGGCTGGGCTGCCGCGCTCCACGGACCGGACCAGGAGGCCCTCCCGCTCGGGGAGCCCGACGGCGCGCCGGAGCCGCCTGGCCACGCGCGGCGGCGCGACCGCCACGCCGAGCCGATGCGAACCTGGGGTGCCGCCCTGCGCGAGCACCTCGGCGCGCTCCCGCACAGCGGCGGTGGCCGGTACCGCGAGGATCAGGCCGCCGTCGAGCCTCACGCTGTTGAGCCCTAGCAGGCGGCCCTCCACGTCGACGAGCGGCCCGCCGGAGGAGCCGCGGGGCAGCGCGGCCGTGTGCTCGATGGCGCCCTCCACGCGTCGCCCGCGCGGTCCCCTGAAGCTTCGGCCCTCGGAGGACACGAAGCCGAGAGTCACGCGCAATCCGCGCCCGCCGGGGTTGGCCAGCGCCACCACCGGCGTGCCCAGCGAAGGGGCGGCGAGATCAGGGTCCCACTGGATGGCGGGGGCGTCGCCGGTGTCGACCTCCAGCACCGCGAGGTCCAGATCGGGGTCGACCCCGGCCGCCTCGCCCGACTCCCTGCGGCCGTCGCTGAATGTCAGCGTGACCTCGCCGCGGCGCAGGTTGTGCGCGTTCGTCAGCACTTGCCCGTCGCCGATCACCACGCCCGAGCCGAGACCCCATCCACGGCCCAGCCCGACGACCGACAGGCCGACGCGGTCGGCCGCCCCGGAGAGCGTGTCGGCCAATTCAGTCACTGCAGTCATTGCATTCTCCAGTCAGTCACTTGCAGCTAGCAAGTCACCACTATAACGGCCGATCACCGCGTACCATTGGTCCGTGGCAACCCGTGCCGACTCCCCTCTCGCCGCCGCGCTCGACAGCGTCGGCGACCGCTGGACACTGCTCCTGGTCGAGGCCCTGCTCGAGGGGCCGCGCCGCTTCGGCGACCTCGAAGCGGAGCTCCCTGGCATTGCGCCCAACGTCCTCACCCAGCGACTTCGCCGGCTCGAGGGGGAGGGGCTCGTACTGGCGGAACCGTACTCGGAGCGTCCTCAGCGCTTCGTCTACGAGCTCACCGGCTCTGGCCGCGAGCTGGCGGGCGCGCTGCGGCTTCTCGCCGATTGGGGAGCGCGTCATCGCGAGGGCGCCGAGCCGCCCCGGCATGCGGTCTGCGGCAGCCCGATCGAGGCCCGCTGGTGGTGCCCTGTGTGCGGGCGTCCGGTGGAGGAGGACGAGGCGGCGGACTTGCATTTCGCCTAGGACCTGTCGGGATAGGTCCTTGGCTCGCAGTCCCGCCAAGCTGCTACCGTCGCGGGCTCTTGGACGAGCATCCCACACGCCGGCTGGAGCCGACGCGCGCCCCTCAAGGTCCTCGTCGCCGCGAGCCGCATGAGGTCTACATGCGCCGCCGGATCGTCGCGGGCCTGGCGGCCGGCGTCGTGCTGGTGCTGCTGATCGTGCTGATCGCGTCCGCCGGGGGCGACTCGAACAAGTCGAACCCCGCGGACCTCGGCACTCCCACGACCCCCGACAATCTCGGCAAAAGCCGCGATCGGACGAACACCGAGACCACCGCGACGAATAGCGCTCCCTCCCCCTCCGCCCCCTCGACCGGGGGGACCGGCGGCGGCACCGGGGGCGGGACGAGCGGCGGCACCGCCGGCACGGGCGGCACCGGCGGCGGTGGCGGCACCGGCGGCAGTGGCGGCACCGGCGGCAATACGGGCGGCGGCGGGACCGCCGGCACAGGCGGCGGCACCCCAAGCG